>NZ_SODQ01000006.1:0-478570 GCF_004368805.1 Novosphingobium sp. PhB55
AATGCTGAAGATGGGCAGCCGGTGCCGGGGCATGCCCCGGCACCGGCTTAACCGTCCCGACCCGAATGAATTTCCAGACCTGTGGTTACACAACCACGTCAAGTCGGCCGAGCCTGTGTCACATGCTTAGATGGCGTGATGTGCATCGAGTAATGACCGACTCTGATAACTTCCGTCGTTCGCGCTTACGGGGGGAACGACCGTTTTGTCCCACGATCTGGCGTTCGTTTCCTGCGGCAGTCGACCAAAATGCGTCGTTCTGATGCCTGCGCGGCAATGACCGCTCATACCGAAACCTGTCATTGCCGGTGGGTTTCAACACGCCTCAAGTTCGATTGGTAAGGCCCGACCGACAAGTTTACTTTGAATATCTCACTTCAATCCACCGGATAGGGCGCTGCTGAACTGCGGTTCTCGTTCACCATCACCGGGCGACCGATCGGCGGGAACGCGCGCTGCAGACAATTGGGCCGCTCGCAGACCTTGCAGCCGGCACCGATCGGGGTCGCCATGGCGGGGTCGGCAAGGTCCAGCCCGCGCGAATAGACCAGACGGGAGGCATGGCGGATGTCGCAGCCCAAGCCAACCGCGAAGGTCTTGCCCGGCTCACCATAACCCGCGTTACCACTGCCAACGGTGCGGGCCACCGGAACAAGCAATCCATGCCCGCAGACCCGGTCCCGATGATGGCCTGATCCATCATAGCGACAGGGGTGTTCAATGTTTGGCCATGAATTACACCCAGCGCCTGGCCGAGGCCAATCTTGTTCCCTCGGTCGGCAGCGTCGGGGACTCGTACGACAACGCCTTGGCCGAGACGATCAATGGCCTCTACAAAGCAGAGGTCATCTGGAGGCAGCGCTCATGACCGAGTGTTTCCGCAGTCGAGATGGCCACCCTGCGCTGGGTCCACTGGTACAACGAACATCGTCTTTTCGGACCCATCGGCTATATTCCACCTGCCGAAGCAGAGGCTAACTACTATGCAGCCATAGAGACCCTCGATATGGTTGCCTGACTCAAACCATACGGCCTCCGGAAAACCCGGGACGCTTCAGGTGGTGGTCACGACATGATGGATGACCTGCTGCGATAAGCAGAAAAAGCTGACCGGAAGTAGAAGCGTTTCCATGAAAAGGCGAGCGGATCGCGGCGCGGAACGTAGAACCGAATTTGCCGTTACATAATTGTTCCGCTGACAGGCAAGCCAAAGGTATCCACCATGACCGACAAGAAATCCGCTCCGCGCACCACCACCGATGCCGGCATTCCCGTCCAGAGTGACGAACATTCGCTTTCTATCGGGCGCGATGGTCCGATCGTCCTTAACGATCACTACCTGATCGAGCAGATGGCGAATTTCAATCGTGAACGTATTCCGGAACGCCAGCCCCATGCCAAGGGAAGCGGCGCCTTCGGCCATTTCGAGGTCACGGCCGACCTCACCAAATACACCAAGGCAAAGTTCCTTCAGCCCGGCGCAAAAGTGGAAACCGCTGTGCGCTTTTCCACCGTTGCGGGCGAGCGCGGCAGTCCCGACACGTGGCGTGATCCACGCGGCTTCTCAGTCAAGTTCTACACCGAAGACGGCAACTTCGACATGGTGGGAAATAACACGCCTATCTTCTTCATTCGCGATCCGCTGAAATTCCAGCATTTCATCCGTAGCCAGAAGCGCCGGGCCGACAATGGCTTGCGCGACCATGACATGCAGTGGGATTTCTGGACGCTGAGCCCTGAAAGCGCGCATCAGGTGACCTACCTGATGGGCGATCGCGGCGTTCCCAAAAACTGGCGCGAGATGAACGGCTATTCCAGCCACACTTACATGCTCATCAACGAGGCCGGCGAGAAGTTCTGGGTGAAATGGCACTTTCATACCGATCTGGGTGACGGGAATGCCCACCTGACGCAGGACGAAGCGGACAACATGGCCGGGCAGGATGGCGACTACCATCGTCGTGACCTGTTCAATCACATTGCCAAGGGCGAGTTTCCCACCTGGACGCTGAAGTTCCAGATCATGCCATTCGAAGATGCCAAGACGTACCGGATAAATCCGTTCGATCTGACCAAGACATGGCCGCACGCCGATTATCCACTGATCGAAGTCGGCAGGCTGATGCTCGATATCAACCCGGTGGATTGGGACACCCAGATCGAGCAACTGGCGTTCGAGCCGAACAACATGGTACCCGGTATCGGCCTCAGCCCGGACAAGATGCTGTTGGCACGGGGCTTTTCATATTCAGATGCCCATCGCGCCCGGTTGGGTGTGAATTACAAGCAGATTCCCGTCAATCAGGCCAAGGCGGCTGACGTGCATTCCTACTCGCGCGCAGGCCAGGGGCGGACGGTCAATGCGCTCGATCCAGTCTATGCTCCCAATTCCTACGGCGGCGCCGGCGCCCAGCCGGAGGTCGGGGGCGAAGCAACTTGGATGGCGGACGGTGAGATGGTTCGTGCGGCCTACACCCTGCGCCAGGACGACGATGATTGGAGCCAGCCGGGCGCGCTTGTGCGCGAGGTGATGGACGATGCGCAGCGCGAGCGCTTCGTCGATAATGTGGCCGGACATCTCGCCGACGGCGTTAGCGAACCGATCCTGAAACGCGCCTTTGATTACTGGCGCAACGTGGACAAGGACATCGGCGATCGGATCGAAAAGGCCACGCGCGATCTGATCGGTGGGACGTCGAGCGCTCCCGGCATGGCAAGTGCGCAGTCCATTTCCGGCTATCAGGGTATTCCCGCCACTGCATCTATCGCCAGGGGTGAAGGGCAAAAGAACGCTGTTTCCGGCGACTATGTGTCAGAGCCTGCCAAGTAACAAGGCCCTCCAGGGTTTCGGGTTGGAGGCACAATCGTCACCGACTGGTGACGGCTGTGCCTCTGCCTTTGCAAAAGATTCATGCGTTTCCGAGCCAGACCGGCCATTGATGCAGCGAGCGGCGAGGCGAAAGCGGGAGTTAACTCCGCCAAGGGTGATCCGACAACCGCGACATCCACTTGACGTCCCCCGGGTCTGAGGCCTGCTCGGCCGCGCCTTATCGTCCGGTATGTCCAGTTGAGCCATGCGGTCAGTGAGCAGCGCGGTTGCGCGGTGCTGACGTTTGATTGTCAACGGCGGAGCGCAAGATACCAGTCGGTTCGAGCTGATCAGACGCTGCTGATCATGCGCATCCGGGACATCGCGCAGATCCGGATGCGATACGGCTACTTCAGGATATACATCCTGCTTCGCCGGGAAGGCTGGATCGTCGATGCCTGCATCCGCGAAACTCTGGCGATCTACGTCGACCAAGGCATCAAGGGGAAGTAGGTGGTTGATGAGGCCATGGACCGGATCGAATCGATACCCGGTGCCCTGCGCACCATACGGGTGGACAATGGCCCGGAGTTTATCTCCAATGCGTTGGATCGCCGGGCTTATGAAAACGGCGTAACGCTAGACCTCTCGCGGCTGGCAAACCGGCCGACAACGCCTTCGTTAAATCCTTCAATGGCCGGTTCCGCAAGGAATGCCTGAACGCCCATCGGTTCTTGTCACTGGCGGATGCCAGGAGCAGGATCGACGCGTGGAGACGGACTATAACGAGTGCCGTCCTCGCACCTCCCTGGGCTGGCTAACACCCGCAAAATTTCTTCATCTGCTGGGGTGAACCCCTCTAGCCCGGAAAATTCACGTGGGTTGGCGGATGTAGCGTAACGTACTGATTTAACGTATGATTTAGATGCCTAGTCCGATCAACGTCATTTCAGGAAAGCTACACCCGCCATGGATGGTTCTACTCTGCCGCTGCCCGGTTTGTCACCCGTTTCTGGCAAGCGGATAGACGCAAGGTTCGATGGTGGTTTGCTCTCTTCGGATGGCGGTATTTTATTATTGCGCGAGGTTGAGCAGCGCCTTGGGGTCGCCGATCGTATGGCTGCCTGCATCAACGATCCGCGTGCGCCGGATCATATCACGCACTCCCTTGCCGACATTATCCGGTTCCGACTGATGATGATCGCGGCAGGCTATGAAGATGGCAATGACGCCTCCAGCCTACGCATCGATCCGGTGTTCAAGATGGCGCTCGACCTGGCTCCATCTGACCGTGCACTTTGCTCACAGCCGACAATCTCACGCCTGGAAAACCTGCCCGACACGCGTGCGCTCTTGCGCATGGGCCGAGCGATGGTTGATCTGTACTGCGAGAGTTTCCGCACCGTACCCAGGCGCATTGTCCTCGACATCGATGACACCTTCGATGCCGTGCACGGAGGCCAGCAGTTGCGATTGTTCAATGCCCATCATGACGAATATGGATTCCAGCCCATTGTGGTGTTCGATGGCGAGGGCCGGTCTGCCGTCCTGCGCCCGGCCAAACGGCGCGGCGGCAAGGAGATCAGGGCTTTCCTGCGTCGCTTGATGCGGGCGATCCGCGCCAACTGGCCAAAGACGCAAATCCTGCTGCGCGGCGATAGTCACTATTGCTGCCCCGAAGTCATCGACTGGTGCCGGGCCGGCGGGCACGAATTTATCCTGGGTGTCGCGCCGACGTCGACATTGCGCCGTCACATCGCCGATCTCGAGGCCAGCACCAAAGCCCGCTTCGAGGCGGCACCTGAAGCCGGCAAGGCGCGTCGCTTCAAGTCCTTCCACGACGGCGCCAAAAGCTGGAGCCGCGTCGAGCGGATTATCGCGCGCGTCGAGGTCGGCGATCAGGGCGCGGACACCCGCTTCGTCGTCACAAATCTCAAGAAGGGCTCGCCCCGCCGGCTCTACGAGCAGGTCTATTGCCGGCGAGGCCAGGCGGAAAATCACATCAAGTCCTGGAAAACCCACCTCGCCGCCGATCGCACATCCTGCACCAGGGCCGCCGCCAACCAGTTGCGCCTGTTTCTCCATGCCGGTGCCTACTGGCTGATGTGGGGGCTGCGTAGCGCCATGCCCAAGCGTTCGACCTGGCGCACCGTCCAGTTCGATACTTTACGCCTGCGCCTCATCAAGGTGGCGGCCCGCATCACCGAGTTGAAGACCCTGATCCGTATCCAATGGCCCACCGCCTGTCCCGACCAGAAAATCTTCCGCCTCGCCCTCGAGCGGGTTCCTCGCCTCATCACCTGAACCACGGGGCCGCGCCCTCTCAAATCAAACCCCGCCCTCCAACCCGCAAACCTTGGTCGCCCAGAAATCCGGACCATCCCGGCAATGAAGCTACGCGTCGGCAAGCTTCCCAAAATCCAAATCGTGGCCTGCACCGACCGAGCAGATGAATTTTACGGGCTAGATGAAGGCCGGAGACTCACATTTCACCCGGCCGAAACCGGGAGACCCATTATCAGGGCAGAACCTGATCAAGCTTGGAGGAAAAAACGAGGGCGACGTCAACGTGAATGAAAATCGAAAACCCTTAACGAAGTTCATTCGTGCTTTCCGTCAAGGGATCAAACCCGAAGAAGCCGATCCCTTTTTCCGATTAGACGGCAGCTATCGGAACAATCGAGCGGCCTCCGGCTTCTTCTGCCAGCAAAGGAGACGGGTATGATCGGGAAAGTTATCGGCGCGATCGCAGGCAAGCGCGTTTCAAGTGACGTAAGCGGCGTTGGCGGCACCGGCGGTGCCTTGTTGGGCGTAGGCGCGGCCACGATCCTGCGCCGCCTCGGGCCAGTCGGCATGGTGGCAGCAGCTGTGGGCGGATACGCGCTCAAGAAGCACCTCGAAAAGCGCGAAGCCGACAGGCTCCGCTGACCATTGCCGGGTCGTGCCCGGCAATTTCCAGGCACATTCTATTTAATTGGAGACGAACATGGGTTGGATCATCGCGCTTATTGTTGGCGGCATCGCAGGCTGGTTGGCGAGCATGGTAATGAAGCGGGATGCCTCAATGGGCATATTCCTCAATATCGTCATCGGCTGCGTTGGCTCAGTGATCGGTAATGCCCTGTCGGGTCCGTTGTTCGGTATCCGTGGCAGCGTGCAGCAGTTTTCGCTGACCGGTTTGATCATCGCCTTTGTTGGCGCCGTGATCCTGCTCGCAATCGTCAACTTCTTCCAGGGTAACCGCGCACGGTAACCTGCTCCGGGGTTAGGTTCAGCGCCGCCTGCCGGTCTTCGGCGGGCGGCGTTTTGCGTATATATCTATATCGAGCCTCGCAAAGCCCAGGATATCGGCAAATATCCGGGATATGTTATGAGGTCTCCCCGTTTAATCGAGGCAGCTGTGCAACGACAATTACGGTACCCGGCTCGCGTCAATTATCATGGCCGGTCTTGGCGGAACCTGTAGTCTCCGCGTGCGCCGCGTATGGCCTTACCAATTGCTTTGTTGATGGCGTCCAGATTGCATAGCTCTGGTTGGAATTTCCGGCCGGCCCAGCGACGCATGGCTTTGTGGTCTTCATGATCGGGATCGAGCCAAGCTTCCAGGAAATCGGCGTAGCCGCCGGTTCCGCCGACGTCTTCGGGTGGACCTGAGCGTGCCCCGGCGATGCATCGCGGATATTTGACGCCTTCTTCACGGGGTAGCCGTTCGAGGCGAAGCAGGTGACGCCAGCTATCACCAAAGTCGTATTCGTAAATGATGGCGAGTGGCTGGCCGTCGGGATCGTAGGGGAAAACGAAATCGATGAGCCTTAGCTCTGTGGCTTCGAAAATCCGGTTGTCGAACAGCTCGTCTTCGTCGAACTCCGGTGCGCCGAATATGAGACCGCCGACATTGAATTGATGGAGATGGCTGTCGGTCCAGCCAAACGCGGCCTGAAGGACTTCATGGAGTTCGGCGAAGTTCAGTGCCATTGGCAGGTCGAGCGTGCGGGTGATCTTCGGTTCGATCTCCAGGATATGGATCTCGGCGCGCACGATGAAGCTATCGAATGCAAAGGGATCGAGCATGTGTCGGAGCATGCCGTGCGTAATTGACGCGGGCAACCGGTGATCGCGTCAATTACGCCTCCTCCGCGAGATTTGCGGCACTACGCTTGCGATAGCTCTCTGCGTTGAACTCAAGGATCGTTGCGCGGTGGACGAGGCGATCAAGCGCTCGGTGGGATTGCCCACGCGCATCGGTCTCGGGCCGACCCGGACCCTGAGCAAGGTGGCCAAAGCGCTTGCCAAGGCCTCGGAGAAGGTCTGGAACGGCGTCGTCGACCTGCACGATGAAGGCCTGCGCCGCCGGCTGTTCGCTGCCTGGCCGATCGAGGAGGTCTGGGGCATCGGTCCTGCCACGGCCAGGCGGCTGCGCCCGCTTGGAATCAGGACGACGGCGGATCTCGCCGCGCTGCCTCCCGAAGTCGCGCGCGATGTGGGGACCGTCGTGCTCGAGCGCCTGGTGCGCGAACTGGGCGGCACCGAATGCACAGGGTTCGAGCCCGAACCCGGTGCACTCAAGTCGACTGCCGTCACCCGGTGCTTCGGCGAGCCGGTGCGTGAGCGCGAAGCGCTGTGCGAGGCCATGGTTCGGCGCGCGGTCCGGGTTGCCGAGAAGATCCGAAGCCAGCAGCTGAAGGCAAGCCGGCTGATTGCTTTCGCGCATGGTAATCGCTTCAAGCCGGATGCGCCTTCCGCCATGCGGACCGGGCGCCTTTCTCCTGCCTCCAACGATCCGCGCGTGATTGCCGGCATGGCAGGGCGCATGGCAGAGGCCATGTTTGAGCCCAGTGCCGTCTATACCAAGTGCGGCGTGATGCTCGAGGGGCTCGAGGCAGAGGCAAGGGGTCAGTTCGACATGTTCGCTGCGATGGACACGAGGTCTCCCGCCTTGCTGGCCGCTCTTGACGAGATCAATGGGAAGTTCGGGCGGCAGACCCTGCACCTCGGTTCCGAAGGCATGGGCGTGAAAGCCTACGACACCCGGCGAACCTTCAAGAGCCCCTCGTGGACCACGCGGATCGATCAGGTGCCGATCGCGCGGTAATCCTGAAGAGGTCTGGAACTTCCAGACCTCGCATGCGATTATCGCCGCACTGGACCGCAGATGTCCAGGACACAGGGCCCATGAGGTGCATATCGATGCGTGAACGAAGGGCGCTGGCGCGCCGTAACCCGATGCCCAATCGCGCAGGACAAACGCTCCTGCGGGTCGCCGTCGTCTCCTTGACGATCCTGATCGCTGTCTACGCCGCGGCGAATGTCGTGCATATCGAAAAACACCCGAGCGTGGCTGCCGTCAAGCGGTAAGCCGGGACATCAGGTCTCGGGGGGCGGCGGCTGCCGTTTAATGGCTCAGTTGCGAAAGAACGGGATCGGACGCGACGTGCCGCGGCCTCCCGGCCTGCGCCGCAAACGGTCGGCATCGGCGGCCTTTTGCTGCGCTTTTGCCAGGCTGTGCGTCTCGCAGATCTCGTCCTCAAGCCGGCCCGGCGTCAAATCGTGGCGCATTCCATCACGGCTATGCGGCTCGCGCATCGATTTCTCCCGGTTGGCAAGCGGTATCACGCATTTATTCGCACCTATTTACTCTTGCCTTGCCTCTTCATAATTACACGGTTTTTCAGATTTTTGAAAGCCGTGTGGGAAGATTTTCCGGTTGCTATTATGGGGCATGGAAACCTATTGGCACTCGCGAGTGGGAGTTGGTGGCGCCGTTCATCCCGCCGGGCAAACGCGGAGGACCTCGGCGCCCGACGAACATGCGCGAAGTGGTGAACGCCTTGCTCTACATTGCAGCAACCGGCTGTGCCTGGAGGTTGCTCCCCAAGTGCTTCCCACCCGTCTCGACGGTGCAGCGCTATTTCTACGCCTGGCGCAATGCCGGCCTTTTCGATGCAATGAACGTGGTGCTGGTCATAAACCTACGAGAGATCGAGGGACGCGAAGCCTCACCAACCGCCGGTGTCATCGACAGCCAATCGGTGAAAACGACCGAAAGCGGCGGCGTTTGCGGCTACGATGCGGGCAAAAAGATAAAAGGCAGGAAGCGGCACATCCTGACTGACACTTGCGGATTCCTGGTTTTTATTCTGGTCCACGCCGCCGACATTCAAGACCGTGATGGTGCCGTCGGCCTCTACAAGGCCGAGGTCATCCATCGCCGTGGACCCTGGCGATCCTTTGAAGCGGTGGAGTACGCCACGCTCGAATGGGTCGACTGGTTCAACAACCGTCGGCAACTGGAGCCTATCGGCAACATCCCGCCTGCCGAAGCCGAACAACAATATTATGCTGCCGCTTACGACATCGATATGGCAGCGTGACTCACAACCAACGGCCTCCGGCAGACCCGGGGCGGTTCAGGTTGGCGATTACCATGGCTATTGGCAGGCTCGCGTCGACTGAAAGGCTGTCGCCACGAAGGTCCGCCTCCGCCAAATCCCACCGCTCCGGATGGCGCCATGAACGGCGGCTTCGTCCCAAGGGACGTCATAACTGAAGGTCAGCTTCCTGGCGCTGGAAAGTCGGAGCTGAACGGCGAGGATGGGCGCAAAATCGCCGGAAGATTGCGACCCTTTGTCGCCATTCAGGCACCAATTTCGCGTCCCCAGGTGCGGACTGTCCGGTAACCGGCAGATCGCGACCCAGCTTACGCCGCTACAGTAAAGCGCGGTGAACGTCGGCTATCGCTTTAACCGGTCATGTGACAGGGCGACAAACGGCTCAGCATCTTCGCTGGCGCCTACGTCACGCTATTATGGGGTCTACTCCGTCAAACGCGGCGGTCAGCTACTGGTGACCGGCCTCGTGCCAACCAAAAGCCGAAACGACCTATAGTTGGCAGAAACTGCGGTACTAACATAAATTACTTACCGTTTTTCAAATAGCGATCAAACCAAGCGCAGAGCTCTTCAAACAAATTGCGCACATTCGCGGGAGAAAGCGCAATCGCATGATTTTCCCCTTCATAGCGGAGGAGGCGGGCCCGCTTGCCTTGTTTATCCAGCAAAGTAAAAACCGTTTCTGCCTCTTCGATGCTGCCACGTACGTCCAGTGATCCGTGCGCCATGAGCAACGGGGTGTGGATGGCAGCCGTATGATTGACAGGCGAATTATTGGCGTAAACCTCAGGGTCTGCGTACGGGGGGATGTTCATACCCATCACGCTTGAGGAAATAATCGGATTGACCGACTTGTCTTGCGCAAGTCCTGACCATCCTGTCGCACCGCGATCAAAACTTCCATAATCTGCTACCAAGTTAGTCATGCCGGCGATTGCGGCCGCAGCGGCGAAACGATCCGTCTGCGTGACGAGTGCATAGGTCGCATAACCGCCAAAACTCTGGCCGAACAGCCCGATGCGATTCGGTTCTGCAAACCCTAATTGCAATAAACGGTCAACCGCGGGTATCACGCCGTTTCTCATCTGGATGTAAGGGCCGCTGGCAGATGCTCGCGAAAGCGGCATAGACGGTATCAGGACCGCGTAGCCCTTTGCTGCGTAGAGTTGCAGATTGTAGATGCCCGGGAGTCGTTTATCGGCCCAGTAGTCGTTCCCGCCCGTTATTTTCGTACCCGGATAGACCCAAACCAGCGTTGGATGTCGTTCTCCGGGTTGATGCCCCGGGGGAAGGATCAGGAGGGCTTTGAGCGCTTCTCCACTCTCGCTCGTATAATCGAGCGTGGAAACGCTACCCCAATCGATGTCACTGAGGTGACGATCAATTAGGAGCAAATTACGCGCATGTTCTCCTGAGGCGGGGGCTTCTTTTAGTGCTAGCCCGTCTTTTGTCGGCTCCTGCCAAAGCAATCCATTTTGATCCGATGCAAGGAACTCCCCGTCGGCAGGGATTTTCAAATCCTTGGAAGCGGGCGGATCCACACGCGCGGGCAGCCGGCCATCTTTGTTGATTTGCCACCAAATCTCGGGAGCTCGATCCGATGATGCCTCCCGACCGCGCACAAGCAACGCTCCGTCCTGGCTCCAACGAACAGACAGTTCGTGCGGCTCAGGCGCCGCATCCCCAGGATCTTGTACTATCCCCGGTGCAACAGTTTCTACAGCTCCAGATGCCGGACGAAAGCTAAAAACCCTCGCCACACGTTGGTCCCCAGTTTGACGCGCGCGAAAAAGCAAAGCCGAACTGTCCTCTGCCCAATCAAGCAGATCGAGTGGATACCGCCCCTCTGCTGGCATTCCGATTGGCCGGAGAGCGGATCTTCCCGAAATATTCACCATCAGCAGGATCTTGCTCGCGTGAGTTTCGACGTTGTTGAACGGCTTGGGACCGAGCTCCGAGGGCTTGATCACTCCACGGGGCGCGAGGACAGCAAGCGACTTGCGATCCGGTGACACGAGGAGTGAAAGCATACCGCGAAAAGGAAATGCGGGAACCCGTGCCAGTAATCGACGCTCGCTGGTTCTCGTGTCAATGACGACGATCTCGACTTGGTAGGAGCCAATGGCCTTCGCAAGACGGGTACGATCGCTGTCGGAAACGTCGACAGAGCTGATTTGTCCTTCGCGTAGCCGCCCTGCCGTATCACTCGCCGCGCCCAACGCGCGCGCGTGTTGGGTAAACAGCGCAGAGTTTTGACCTACCGGCATTTGCACCGCTAACAATCGATGGTCGTCAAGCCACAGGAAAGGAGCATTTTCTTGATCGCGACGGCACACGTGCGGCTTACGATCACTGTCTGCTCCCCCTCGTAGATCGAGGGAGTTCAGCGGTGAGCCGTAGCGCGTCATCGTCATCATTGGCTGCTGTAACAGGCGCTTAAAGGACTTCTGCTCGGGGCTCCATAGGTAGAGCCTGACAGCGTCGCCACCCTGCGGTTCTGCGCCTTCTGGCTGAGTAGAAAGGACAGCCAACTGCTGCCCGTCGGGGCTCCATTGAGCACACCAGTACCCCGCAGCGCTGTCATGACCAGAGGTTAGCTGGCGGCTTCCTGAGCCATCTCGAGCCACAAGCCAGATATCGGCGCGTGAAGGATCAATCTCATAAGGGGTGCGCCCGAACGCCTCTCCATCCTCAGCAGGACGCTGAACCACGACGGCAATATCACGACCCTTCGGATTGATAGCCACTTGGTCGATCGACGTCATCGTCATTACGTCATCGATTGCTAATGGTCTGCAATATGCCGAAGGCAACGAAGACGTAGCTGCGAGGAGCGTTATGGGGAGGCCGCACGAGCGGCCGCGGATCAGACGGCGAGGAAGCTGCATCACATCATTGCTCGACGCGCATCATGGCATGATTATGGCAAATTGGCTTCCAGTGGAAGGCCGGGCCCTCGTTCAAACTAAATGGCAGCAATCGGGGCCATAGCCGCCCTTCCGACGCTGACCTGCGAATGACGGCAATGTCCCAGAGTCAGTCCTTAGTCTCTAAAACTGCAAATAATTTTCAACGGTCAGTCAGTTTGCGGGCATCAGCGGAACAACAGCACGCGCCGCCATGTCATCCAAACCGTCAGCGATCCAGCGCCCATAGTGACGCTCAATCATCTCAACTGACGTGTCATGAAGTGCTGCCACCAATCGCAGCGGCAAGCCCGCTCGAATACCACGAACAATGCTCGAATGCCGCAAGGCATATGGGACGATATCCCGCTCAAGTTCCGCGATCTTCCGAATTGCCGCCCACGGCTCGACAAGACGGGCAGCCCGACCCCAAGGGCGCCGGCCGTTGGCCACCCACTTCAGTTGACCAGGAGCCCGTTCCATCCGACGCCGCGTCAGCAACAGCTCGCCCTTACCCCGATTTTCAATAGCTGGAGCCAAAACAGCCAGCACATCGGCACCAATTGGAACCGGCGTAGCTTCCGGCTTCCGCCCCTGCCCCTTGTAGCTCGGCGGTATCATCAACCGAGACCGCTCAATTTGTACGTCACGCACTGTAAGTCTGGCGGCTTGGGAAAACCGTGCCCCGGTAGCAGCCAGCACGGCAATCATCCGGTACAAATCGCCGCCCCATTCGGCCGCTTCGTCGACCTTTTTGGCAGCCGCAATGATCCGGCCAACTGTCGCAGCATCTAATATTTGATTCTCGCGCGCCACACTCTCGCCATCGGCCGGGTTAGTTCGTGATATGACCAGTGCGGCGGTCAGAACGCCGGGTAAAGTCGCGGGAAGCGTCGCCCGATTTGCGCGAAATGCTTTATTTATTGCGGCCTTCAGCGTGGCAGCGAGATGCCAAACCGAGGACGTTTTAAGGGTGTCCGGGAGAGACTTGCGCCATCCGATTAGTTGGCTTTCTGTCAACAGGTGCAGCGGCACGTCCGCGATGGGTGTTGGGGCGCGCGCCTCCATGTTGGCAGATGCCTCCCGCCCGATCACATATCGTTCCAGGCTGGAAGTTGCCGCCGTCCGACCAGTGTTGCCTGCGCCACGCGCACGGAAGCAAGCGTCACGCTCCGCGCAGTACGACACGACTGCCGTTCGCACGGTCTGGACTTGACCAGCGGATGCGGCCCGGTCTTCCAGACGCGCTCCCTCGACTCGCTCACGGGCTGCTCGAATCGCCGCATTATAGTTCAATGTGCCTTCGGATAATTCATCGTCTGCGGTGCCCAGCCGGTCCTGGCGATAACCAGTATCAATGCGCCACCGCACCAACCACACACCGCCGCGTACCCCCTTACGGTATCCCAGGTGGGTTTCAGGATCGATACCGCGCCAGTGCAGCCCGACGGGCAACTTCGCTCGCGCACTGCGAGTCGTCAGAGGGACTTCCTTGAGTGTCTTGGCCATACCCGTCGCGCCAAACCGTCTAATATCCGTCAAATATACACCCGCGTAAAACTGCAAACAACGACGAATGCTGGTCAGGCGTTCGCCCCAAAATGTCTCGGTTTTCTGCGGATTTCTGCGGTCACATACGGAAATGATCGGTCCCGGAAAACATCGATCAGCCATTAATCTGGATGGAGACCGGGCGCTGGGGATGATTCCCCGGCGCTTTTTTCTTGCCCCGCGCACGGCCCTGAAACGGAGCAGGCAAAAGAAAAGGCCGGGTGTTAACCCGGCCTGTTTCGTATCATTGCTTTACCACTTCCCGTGAAGGAAGTGGCGCGAGTGACGGGGCTCGAACCCGCGACCTCCGGCGTGACAGGCCGGCACTCTAACCAACTGAGCTACACCCGCGCAGCAATGTAAGTGAGGTTTTTAGACTACCTCAAGTCGCTGGTTTACCAGCATTTCCCCTGCCTGTCACAGGCAGGAAATTCCCAAGTGGCGCGAGTGACGGGGCTCGAACCCGCGACCTCCGGCGTGACAGGCCGGCACTCTAACCAACTGAGCTACACCCGCGTTCTTGCGGTTGCGTCCGCTTGGGAGGCCGCCCTCTATGTCAGCACCGGGTGCCTGTCAACGCACTATTCCAGGCCAGGGAAGATTTTTGCGACGACGCCGCGACTAGCCTGTGGACAGTTTCGACAGCCCGCGGATTTTCGTGAGGTTTAGGCCGGTTTCATGGCCCGAGGGCAAAGTCCGGTGCCTTTGGGCGAACAAAATGGCAGGAAAAAACTTTCCGGTAACGCCGGATCAGGCACGACAGAAGCGGAAGGCCGAGTTGGCCGAGAGGCGATTCCGCATCCTTGAGCCCCGCACTTCGGCAATCGGGCCCACGAACCCTGTCGGACTTGATATGGCACCGCTGCCTGAAGGGGCACGCCTGCCGATGCACCCCTCGCCCTTAGGCCTCACGCGCCCTTGCGCGGCTTCTCGTACTTCCAGTTGCGCGTCTTGCCTTCGGCGATCCATTCGGCCGCCTGGGCCATGCGCTTGTCCCGCGTTGCCGCCGTCTTCGCCTCGGTGATCCATTCGAGATAGTCGCGCCTCTGCGAGGGCGCGAATCGCTCGAACGCCGCCTGCGCCTGCGGCACCGCCGCGAGCAAGGCGGCGAATTCTGCGGGCATGGGGATTTCCGGCCGCGGCTTTCGTTCGGCTCGCGCCCCGGCAGGAGGGCGGCCGCCAAGAATACGATCCGCCGCTTCGTGCAACAGTGCCGACAATTCGGCTTCGCGGGGCATGTCCGCCTCGGATGTCACACGGATGAAACGGCGCGACATGGCATCGCCGTGGATACCGAAAGCGCAATGCGCCTTGAACGCGCTCATCCCGGCGACGTTCTTGCCCCGTACGGTAAAGTGGGGGACGCTCCACTTGATGGCCTCCTCGGCTTCAGGGAGCGCCCTGTGCGCCATGTCGCGGAGTTGTTCGAGCAAGGGGCGCAGCGGCTCGGCAGACCGGGCGATATAGTCATCGACACGCGGATCCCTGCCCATATGCGCTGCTCCAGCCCCTCAGCCTAACCCGCCAGAATAAGCGCCGGCGCCTCGATCAGCTTCTTGAGGTCCTGCGCGAAGCTGGCTGCATCCCACCCGTCTACCACGCGGTGATCGCAGGACATCGAGATATTCATGATCTTGCGCTTTTCGATGCGCTCCGCGCCGTCCGCGCCCTTCACGAACATCGGCCGCTCGACGATGCGGTTCGGACCGATGATCGCCACTTCGGGGCGATTGATGACCGGCGTGGTCGCCACGCCGCCCATCGGCCCGAGCGAGGTGACGGTGATGGTCGATCCCGAAAGCTCGGAAGACTTCGCGGACCCGTCCCGCGCCGCATTGGCGAGACGGCCGATCTCGGTGGCGAGTTGCCAGAGGTTGCGATCCTGTGCGTCGCGGATCACCGGGACCATCAGGCCCGCGGGGGTCTGCGCCGCCATGCCCAGGTGGACCGAGCCATAGCGCGTCACCACGCCTGCCTCGTCATCGTAATGGGCGTTGAGCATCGGATACTTCGGCAGCAGCTTGCAGATCGCAGCGATGAGGAACGGCAGCATCGTCAGCTTGGGGCGCCCGTCCACATTGGCGCCCCTCCCCGCATTGAGCTGCGCACGCGTTTCCTCCAGCGCCGTCACGTCGAATTCCTCGACATAGGCGAAATGCGGGATCTGGCGCTTGGATGCCGCCATGTTCTCGGCGATGCGGCGGCGCAATCCGATCACGCGGACCTGCTCGTCCTGGCCCTTTCGCCCGGCCGGCTGGAAACCGCCCGCGGCATTGTAGGACAGGAAAGCGTCGAGGTCCGCATGACGCAGGCGGCCGTCTTCGGCGGGGCGCACTTCGCCAAGGTCGATGCCGAGATCGGCCGCCCGCTTGCGGACCGCCGGGCTGGCCATGACTTTCGAATGAGCGGCCGGGCGCGGCTGCGGGGCCTTGGCACCGGCGGCAGCGGGAGCAGGTTCCGGAGCGGGCGCCGGAGCCGGTTCGCGCTTCGGCTCGCGAGCCGGCGCCGCCGCCTGCTCGACGCGCGCGACATCATCGGCATCGGGCGTTTCCGCCGCGATCCGCTGCTCGACCACAGCAGCCTTCGGCGCTGGCGCACGGTCGACCTCGTTGCCGGCGCCTTCGACCTCGATCACCACCAGCGGCGAGCCGATGGCGATCACGTCGCCCGCCTCGCCTGCCACTTCGATCACGGTGCCCGAAACCGGGCTTTCCATCTCGACCGTGGCCTTATCCGTCATCATGTCGGCCAGACGGCCGTCTTCCTCGACCGTGTCGCCGACCTTGACGTGCCAGGCGACGATCTCGGCTTCTGCGATGCCCTCGCCGATGTCCGGCAGGCGGAATGTGAAACGACCCATCGGATCAATCCTTCATGAGCCGATCGACCGCCTCGCCAATGCGGACGGGACCGGGGAAATAGGCCCACTCGAGGCTATGCGGATAAGGCGTGTCGAAACCCGTCACGCGCTCCACCGGCGCCTCGAGATGATAGAAGCAGCGTTCCTGCACGAGCGTCACCAGTTCCGCGCCGAAGCCGGACGTGCGGGTGGCCTCGTGTATCACCAGACATTTGCCCGTCTTCTCCACCGACTTTTCCACAGTGTCGATGTCGAGCGGGACCAGGCTGCGCAAGTCGATGATCTCGGCATCGATGCCCTTCTCGGCCAGGACTGCCTCGGCCACATGGACCATGGTGCCGTAAGTCACGACGGTCAGCGCCGCGCCCTCGCGAACCACGCGCGCCTTGCCGAGCGGAATGCGGTAATAGCCCTCCGGCACCTGGCTTCCCGGCAGCCCCTTCCACGGACGCGAAGGGCGGTCGTAATAGCCGTCGAACGGGCCGTTGTAGATCCGCTTGGGCTCGAAGAAGATGACCGGGTCGTTGTCCTCGATCGCCGCGATCAGCAGGCCCTTGGCGTCATGGGGGGTTGCCGGGATCACCGTCTTGAGACCGGCGACATGCGTGAACAGCGCCTCCGGGCTCTGGCTGTGGGTCTGGCCGCCGAAGATGCCGCCGCCGAACGGAGAGCGCACGGTGATCGGCGCGACGAATTCGCCGGCGGAGCGATAACGCAGGCGCGCCGCTTCGGAGACGAGCTGGTCCAGGCCCGGATAGATATAGTCCGCGAACTGGATTTCCGGCACCGGGCGCAGGCCATAGGCAGCCATGCCGACGGCGGCGCCGATGATGCCGCATTCGTTGATCGGTGTATCGAACACGCGGTTCCTGCCGAACTTCTTCTGCAGCCCTGCCGTCGCACGGAACACGCCGCCGAAGTAGCCGACATCCTCGCCCATGACGACGACATCGGGATCGCGCGCCATCATGATGTCGAGCGCGTCGTTGATCGCCTCGATCATGTTCATCGAACGGCTCGGCGCGTCGTGGAGACTGACGGGGTTTTCCTCGATCATGGTCCTCACTCCTTCCACTCCGGCCATTTGATCTGTCGCTCGCGAATGGCCTGCTCGGCCTGTTCCTGGAGATGCCACGGCAAATCCTCGAACACGTCTTCGAACATGGTGTGGAACGGATGGTGCAGACCGTGGCCGAGGATGCCGTTCTTCTCGGCCTCCTTGGTGGCCGCCTTGACCTGCTCGGCCAATTCGCGGTCCATCGCCTGGTGCTGTTCCTCGGACCATTCGCCCAGCGCGATCAGATGGCGCTTGAGGCGCATGATCGGATCGCCCAGCGGCCAGTCCTCCGCCTCGCGCGCGGAGCGGTAGGCGCTGGGATCGTCCGAAGTGGAGTGGCCTTCCGCGCGGTACGTGAAGTGCTCGATCAGCGTCGGGCCCTTGTTCGCGCGGGCCCGGTTGGCAGCCCATTCCATCGCTGCGTAGACCGCCAGGATGTCGTTGCCGTCCACACGCAGGCCGGCGATGCCATAGCCCGCCGCCCGTGCCGCGAAGGTCGTGCGCTCCGCGCCGGCGAAGCCGGAGAAGCTGGAGATCGCCCACTGGTTGTTGACCACGTTGAGCACGACCGGTGCGTTGTAGACCGCCGCGAAGGTCATGGCCGCGTGGAAGTCGCCTTCCGCGCTGGAGCCTTCGCCCACGAAGCTGGTGGCGATGCGGGTGTCGCCCTTGATCGCGCTGGCCATGGCCCAGCCCACCGCCTGCGGGAACTGCGTGGCGAGATTGCCGGAGATCGTGAAGAAGCCGTAGTCCTTGGCCGAATACATGATCGGCAACTGGCGGCCCTTCAGCGGATCGGCGCGGTTGGAGTAGATCTGGTTGATCATCTCCACCAGCGGATAGCCGCGGGCGATGAGGATGCCCTGCTGGCGGTAGCTGGGAAACACCATGTCATCCGCCGCAAGCGCATGGGCGCAGGCGATCGAGATCGCCTCCTCTCCAGTGCACTTCATGTAGAAGCTGGTCTTGCCCTGCCGCTGGCCGCGATACATGCGATCGTCGAAGGCGCGGGTAAGCGCCATCGTCGCGAGCATGCGGCGCAATGTCTCGGCATCGAGACCGGGATTCCACGGACCGACCGCGCGGTCGTCGTCGCCCAGCACGCGGATCATGTCCAGCGTCAGGGGCCAGGTATCCTGTGCCTCGCAGGCCTCGTCCGGCCGGGCCAGAAGGCCCGGTTCGGGGATTTCCAGGTGCGTATAATCTACCGTATCGCCGGGCCGATACTTCGGCTCGGGGACATAGAGATCGAGTGGCGGCAAATTGCCGCGTGGCTTGCCTGTGCGAACCGGGCCTTCGGCCATTCTGGTTATCCTCTCCCGATGTTACGGGCCGCGAAAACCTGAACTGCGCAAGGAAAAAGGGACGAACCTGGCGCGTTTCAAAATTCCACGGTCAGGTCATATTATTTCAACCTCCAGCAATGTCAATCCATAGTGAGAGGCATCGAAACCAGCCTCAAACCGCCACGGGAGCGGCGATATGGGCCTGCGGCGCGTAGCCCGAGACCACGAAATCCTCGATGCGGTAATCGAAGATCGAATCGGGCTTGCGGGCGATATCCAGATGGGCCTCTCCTTGCGGGACCCGCGAAAGCTGCTCTTCGACCAGCGCCGCGTGATTGAGGTAGAGATGGACATCGCCGCCCATCCAAACGGCCTCGCCCGGCTCAAGGTTGCATTGCTGTGCGAACATCCGCGTCAGGAGCGCCAGGGACCACATGTTGAAGGCGAAGCCCAGGCCCAGGTCGCAGCTTCGCTGGTAGAGCGCGCAGGAGAGCCGGCCATTGGCGACGTGGAACTGGTAGGTCTTGTGGCAGGGCGGCAGGGCCATGGCATCGAGTTCGGCGACGTTCCAGCCCTCGATGATGTGGCGGCGGCTGCCGGGATTGGCCTTCAGGCTCTCCACCACTTGCGCCACCTGGTTCACGCCGTCCGCACGCTTGCGGAACATGCCCTCGCCCGCATCCTCGTAGACCGGCCAGTCGACCCATTGCTTGCCATAGACCGGGCCGAGATCGCCCCATTCCGCGGCAAAGGCGGCATCCTCGACGATGCGGCGCGAGAAATCGGCGCGCGCGATCGCCTCGCCGGTTTCGCGGCGATAGCGGTCCAGGGGCCAGTCGGTCCAGATTTCGACGCCTTGTGCGCAGAGCGGGCGGATATTGGTCTCTCCGGTCAGGAACCAGAGCAGTTCGCGGGTGGCCGTCTTCCAGTAGACCCGCTTGGTGGTGAGCAGCGGCATCGCCCCGCCGGACAAGTCGAACCGCACGGTCGCCCCGAAAACCGAGCGCGTGCCGACGCCGGTGCGATCCACGCGCTCGTCGCCCTCCTCCCAGATGCGGCGCATGAGATCGAGGTATTGCCACTCCCAGTGGCGCGCGGCCTTCGGGGCGGCGCCAGTATCGGGGCCGGAGTCAGGGCCGGAGTGAGAGGCAGAATCAGCGGTCAGTGTCTCGGTCATGCCGGGGAGCCTAGCCCAATGCCGACGCCAAGGAAAATAGCGGCGAGGCTTGCGGAGAGAAGGAAAGGAACAAGGCGGCCTTCCCTCCACTGTTGCATCCGGGACACAGTTTCCGGCGAATGATCCTCGCGCATTGATAGTCATTCCTATTAGCGTTAACGGCGCAGTTATTGAGAATGACTTGCATGAGGGAAAGTCTATGAAATCCGCCCGCTCGCTCGCCCTTTGTGGCGTTGCGCTCCTTGCCGTATCGACCGCCGCCACTGCCCGTGCAGAGGATCAGGCCCCGAGCGTTGCTGGCGAAACCGGCGTGGAAGATGGCAGCATCGTCGTCACGGCCGGCGTTACCGGTACCAAGACGGAAACGCCGCTGATCCAGGTCCCGCAGCCGCTCACCGTCATCACGTCCGACACGTTCACCTCGCAGGGCGCCATCTCGATCAGCGACACGGTGAAATATGCCGCCGGCGTCCTGGCCAATCCCTACGGCCGCGATACCCGCGTGGACGGCTTCAACATCCGCGGCATCGATGCGCTGCAGTTCCGCGACGGCATGCGCGACATCTTCAGCTATTACGCCAGCATCACGGCCGATCCCTACAACTTCTCCCGCGTGGAAATCGTGCGCGGCCCGGCATCGGTGCTGTTCGGCCAGGGCTCGATCGGCGGCCTCGTGAACCTGGTCTCCAAGACCCCGGAGTTCAAGACCGGCGGTGAAGTGAACCTCGTCTATGGCAGCTTCGACCGCAAGGAAGCCATGGGCGACGTCAACCTGGCCCTGGCGGACAACCTGGCGATCCGCGCCGTCGGCCGCGTGCGCGATGCCGATACTTACGTCGATCACGTCCCCGACGACCGCGTGATGTTCGCCCCGTCGATCCGCTGGCAGCCCACCCCCGACACCGACATCGTGCTGACCGGCCTCTACCAGGAGGACGATACCGGTTCGACTTCGCAGTTCCTGCCCATCGTCGGCACGTTCAGCCCCAATCCGGCAAACCCCACTGGCCGCCTCGGTCGATATACGTTCGTGGGCAAGGCGGGCTGGGATCGCTACGCTGGCCGCACGCTGCAGGGCGGCGGCGCGATCACTCACAAGTTTTCCGACGCTGTCCGCCTCAGCGTCAAGGCCCGCTACATCGACAGCGACCTCGAATACAAGACGCACTACGCCGACAGCTATTCCTATCCGCTCGATCCGTACTCGGTCTATGGCACCGATGGCCGCACCATCGGCCTGACCGCCGATGCCAGCGACGCGCGGATGAACGTCTTCTCGACCGACAACAACCTGCAGTTCACCTTCAACACCGGCGCCAACATCGAACACAAGCTGCTGCTCGGCCTCGACTACAGCTGGAACAAGGTCGGCAAGCGCAATGCCAGCGGCAACGAAGTGGTCGATCTCTACGACATCGACTACGATGCCTTGCTGACTTACGAGCCCACCGGGCCCTTCGCCAATGTCAGCCAGAAGCAGCTTGGCGTCTACGTTCAGGATCAGATCCGCTTCTACGACCGCGTCTCCGTCGTGGTGGGCGCCCGCCGCGACCACGTGACGTCGTCCGCAGGAACCGAGGACAACGCCACGACATTCCGCGCCGGGATCATCGGCGAGATCGGCGCCGGCTTCTCACCCTTCTTCAGCTATACGGAAAGCTTCCTGCCGCTGGCCGGCACGCTGGCCGACAGCACCGGCACGCCCGGCGCGCCCTTCAAGCCCCAGACCGGCAAGCAGTTCGAAGCGGGCGTGAAATGGCAGCCGGAGCCGAGCACGCTCGTGACGATCACGGCCTTCCACATCAAGCAGCGCAACCGCGTCATCTACGGCCCCGGCTCGGCCATCGACCAGTCCGGCGAACTGACCACGAAGGGCGTGGAATTCGAAGCCAGCCATACCCTGCCGGGCAACTTCGAACTGCTGGTGAACTACGGTTACAACCAGCTCAAATCCGAAGTGAACAGCAGCCTCGACTATATGCCCCGCCACACGGCGTCGGTATGGTCGACCAAGACCTTCGGCGTTACCGACGACGCCCAGCTGCGCCTCGGCGCCGGCGTGGTCTACAGCGGCAAGAGCATTTCGACCGGACTGATGGACCCTTACGGCCTGAACCCCAGCGTCATTCCTGCCGGTTCGCTCTATTCGGTCGTCACGCCTTCGCGCACCACCGTCGACGCTCTGGCGGAGATCAACTGGGATAGCTGGCGCCTCGCACTCAACGCGACGAACCTGCTCAACAACAAGTACTTCGCCTCCTGCCTGGCGCGTGGCGACTGCTTCGTGGGCGCGCCGCGCAACGTCATGGCGACCCTGGGATATCGTTTCTGATAGGCTGAGCGCAAAAAACCCGTGCTTCCGCATGATCGGAAGCACGGGGCTTGCAGGATCCGGCGAGTGGCTGCGACTTGAGAGTCGAACATGCCGTTCGCCGAACCTGGACCAGCGGGGCGGGCCATGCCCGCCCCGTTTTCCTTACAGGCCGTCGAGGCCCTTGCTGACCAGGATGTTCACCGCAACGCGGCGGTTCTGGGCCTTGCCTTCGGCAGTGGTGTTGTCCGCCAGGGGATCGGCTTCGGACATGCCGGTCGGCGTCAGCATGCGATAGGGCTTCCAGCCGCAAGCCTGCTGCAGGTAGTTGACGACCTTGCCGGCGCGCTTCTCGCTGAGAGCCTGGTTGAAATCGGGGCTGCCCGTGGAGTCGGTGTAGCCGACGACCAGCAGCAGCGCGTTATCCATGCCCTCGGCCGAGCTGGCGGCTGCGCAAAGCTCCTGCTGCGCCTGGGGCGACAGGACGGCCTTGCCGGTGTCGAAGTTCACGTTGGTCGTGCTCTTGACGTTGTACTGGTCGATATCGCCCATGCGGCCGCGCAGGGCTTCGGTGGCAGCCGTCTGCTCGGCAAAGCGCTGGTCGGTGCCGTTATGGATCATCGAGGCGGTCTTCAGATCCTTGTTCTGAAGATTGATCTGGCTGGCGACCAGACCCGCGCCCGACTGCATCGTCTTCACCGTCACCGGCAGGCCGTTGAGCAGCTGGGTGGCGGGCAGCTTGTTGCTCGCCATGCCGAGGAAGCCGCCGCTGGCCTTGATCTTGGTGGCATCGTTGATGGTGATGACCGAATTGGCGCCATCCGCGCTGGTCACCTGCATGCGGGCGCCGCTGCGCGCGGAAATGATGCCCTTTACTTCGGGGCCTTCGGTCATTTCGCCCGCGTCAACCGGGCGATCGCCGTAAACGGTTGCCGAAACGTCGGCCGCAGGCGGTTCCTGTTCCTGCGCCTGGACAGACAGGCTGACCGAGGCAGCGCCGGTCAGCGTGGCGAGCAGCAAGAGAACTTTGGGGCTTTTGGACATGATAGACATCGCGCTACTCCTTCAAACTCGACCAATCGGGCCTGCGTACAGCAGCTTTTCGTCCGACTGCCGGCGGGGCCAAAATGCGCCCTCGGCTGTCGAAGCCCGTCCCTTTAGCTTCGTATGATATGCGGCACGGAGCCTCACCTGAACGCTATGGATCTTCTGGGTGTTCAGATTAACCTTGCGGGCGCATGAACACCCCCGGCATGCCGGGTGGTTGTGCAGGTAATTCGGGCGCGCCGTGCGACGAACCGTTGTCTACAGGGTCGCGCGGGGCATCATGTCTTGTTGAATGCGCGCAATATAGAACCCGGCGCGGTGATGATCCCTCGCCGTCAATACACAAAGCAATCGGCTGAGTTCACGGGCAAATTTGCCGCAGCGCTGCGAGGGAGCGGCCTTAGCTGTTCGTCCGGGCCTGCGAATCTGTTGCGGCGCTGTCTGCGACGACTTCGAGCCCGAGCGCCCTCCTCTGCCGTCGGCTTTCAGGTATGGCACACATGCCGTTGAATAGGCGTGGTTTTTCAAGAGACCAACGCCCGATGACCGGAGTAGCAAGAATGCTGCCGGTCATCGGGTGCGTTCGGGAGCGGGAGTTCAGGCCGAGGCTTCGGTGATGAGCCGGGCCTGCGCCATCGTCAGCTGGGCGATCACGTCGCTCAGCAGATAGACTTCGCGGCCGCGCGTCCAGGGCTGCGCGGAGCGGGGATCGTAGTGCACGGGCAGCGGCACTTCGCGCGCGGCGGCGGCGGCGGTCATGCCGTTCTTGCGCGACACCAGGATGCAGCGCTTCACATGGTCGCGGTGGCCCACGACGGCCACTTTGCCCAGAGCCTGCGCCGTACCCGCCCGGGCGACGGCGGCCTGGGCCACTCCGTCCGTGCTGAGGTAGGTCTTGCGCCCATCCGCGCCCTTCACCGGAAAGATCGCGAAGACATCCTTCATCCGGTACTTCTCGGCCAGGATCTGCGCGATTTCCCACTGCGCGTAGACAGGCACGTCCCGCACTTGCCTGATGGCATGAACGGCATCGGCCAGCATGGCGTTGATCGGACCCGGCTCCGGCGTTTCCTCGCCGTCCGAAAGGCCGGTCCTGGGATCGACCTTGCCCGTGGCCGAGCGGTAGCCGAAGCTGTAGGCGACGACGCTCTCTGCCTCGCGCACGGGAAAGCTCGGATATTCCCAGCGAAATCCGGCGTCGGCAATATGCGATGCGAGCTGGCGCGCGGTGGCCTCGTCGCCCAGCTCGCCCTGCAGGGTCTGCGCCATCAGCTGTTCGAGGGAGCCGAGATCCGCCCCCCGTGCCCTGCCGGGATCGAGCGCCTGCGCCAATGCGGATGGTGCGGCCAGGAGAGTCGTCGGCGCACCGACAAGAAGCATTCGCCGTGTGGTCATGGCATGGTCCGTGATGGAAGGTGCAAGGAATTCCCGCCGCCATGTCGGTGGCGGCGGGACAGGTCTGCTTGCCGGGTTGGCGTCAGAATTCGAAGTTGACGAAGCCGCCCACCGTGCGCCGGGCATTGGGCGAGGTGTAGTGGAGCAGGCCCAGCACGCCGTACTGCTGCCAGCCCGTGGAGAAGTACTTGTCGAAGAGGTTGCGGGCATAGACGCCCACTTCCACGCGGCTGTTCGGCAAGGTGACGCTGACCCGGCCATTGACGAGGCCATATCCCGGCACGTTCGAATAGGCAGGCTGGCCGACGACGGTCCAGTACTCGCTGCGATAGGCGTAGTCCGCGTGAGCGCGCAGCCCCATGCCCGAGCCGAATTCGTGGTCGTAGTCGATCGAAGCGGTGCCCGACCATTCGGGCGAGTTGGTCAGGCGCGTGCCGGTGTAGTTGGTCGTCGCGTTGTAGACGTAGTCGGTGAACTTGGCGTCGGTATACGTCACCGCGCCGGAAAGCTGCAGGCCGCGCATCGGCTGCACGACCAGGCTGCCTTCGACGCCCTGGGTGCGCAGGCCACCGGCATTGCCGATCACCGTGGCGTTGATCAGCCCCCCCGAACCGTCCGGGATCTGCGTCAGGATCGTCGCCTGGAAGTCCTTGAAATCGGACCGGAAGGCATCGAGGTTGAAGCGCAGCCGGCGGCCGAACCATTCGGACTTGATACCCGCTTCCCAGGCCTTGACCGTCTCGTCCGCATAAGGCGCGTACTTGTTGCCGACGAAGGCGATGCCGGCCGGCTTGTAGCCGGTGGAATAGCTGGCATAGACCATGACATTGTCGGCAAGCTGGTACTGCGGCGCGATGCGGAACGAGAAGTTGTCACCCTTCACGCGGCCGAAGTCGAAGGCCGGCGCGGCGCTGGAGGCCACGAAGTTGGGCGTATAGCCCGCGACCGATACCGGGTTGATGGTGACGTAGTCCAGGCTCTGCGAATTGTTGTCATGCGTGTAGCGCGCGCCCAGCGCCAGGCTCAGGCGCGGCGTGAAGTTGAACTTCAGCTGGCCGAAGGCCGCCATGGTCTCGTTCACGGCATCGAACAGCGAGGCATTGCCGTCCTCGCCAATGGCGCCGGTCAGCGCGATCAGCGTGGGCAGCGGCGTGCCGGCGGCATTGTAGAGCGGCTGGCCGCCGGTCGACCACTGGAGCTGGGTCTGGCGGGCATGAAGGCGGTTGTAGAAGGCGCCGACGAGATATTCCACGAAGCCGCCCGTCGGCGAGGCGAGGTGGATTTCCTGGCTGAACTTGTCGGTATCGAGCTGGCCCAGGTTGAAGGGAATATAGGCGTAGCGGTCGTAAGGCGTCAGGCTGGCCGGGGTCGAATTGTCGTAGCCGGTGACGCGGTAGGCCGTGATCGAGGTAAGGTCGTGATCGCCGATCTTGGCTTGGCGCGCAGCGAAGCGCCCCATTCCTCCGTGGTGATCTCACCGAACGAGGAATCCGCCGTGTCCGCGCTCCGGGGGCCGGGGTAAACGCCCAGTTCGTTGAGGATCGCCGTGACTTCGGCCGGCTGGCCCGAGACCGGAGTACGCACGCTGCTGTCCCAGTGATAGGCATAGTCGCCGGAGACCGTCAGGTTGAAGCTGTCCGAAGGCTCCAGGTAAAGGCGCGCGCGGCCGCCATATTCGTGCTGCGAGCCGACCTTGCGGTTCAGCGTCACGTTGCGGCCGAAGCCGTCGAAGGCCTGGTCGAAGCCCGAGACGCGCAGCGCCGCGATCGGGCCGAGCGGGACGTTGACCGTGCTGTTGAGGATGCGTTCGTCATGCTCGCCGAAGCTGGCGCTGCCGCGCAGGGACCATTCCCCGATCTGCGGCTTGGTGGTCGTCACCGCGATCACGCCCGAAGTGGCGTTCTTGCCGAACAGCGTGCCCTGCGGGCCCATCAGCACGTCGACGCGGGCGATGTCCACCAGGCCGGTCAGGCCGTTGGCGCGCTGCCCGTCCATCACCACGTCGTCGACGACCACGCTGACCGACTTGGCGTTCGAGAAGTCGAACGAGGTGCTGCCCACGCCGCGGATCTGGAAGGCCGCGCCCTGGGTCGGGTCATACTGCACGCCGGGCATCGTGTACTGAAGATCGGTGACCGACGTGTAGCCGGTCCTGGCCAAGGCCTCGCCGTCGATCGACTGGATCGCCAGTGGCACTTTCTGGCTGCTTTCGGCGCGGCGCTCGGCCGTCACCGTGATTTCGGGAAGGGCGTCGTCCGCGTTCGGGCTCGCCTCTTCGGCATGCGCGGCCAGGGACCAGCACGGCGCCAGTGCGCCGGCGAGAATCGTCGAGAGAAGGTGGATGGTACGCTTGCGCGGGAAAGCAGACATGGGGGCTCCGTCCTGTTGACCGTGGGTCTCAGGACGCGCCTCTAGAACGGCATCATGACTCTTTCAGGACAGCCGTATTGTCTTTTTTTCGATATTTTACGTCATATCAAAACACCCGTACCGCCCTTCGTGAGAAGCCGGACCATATCCGGCCCCGGCAACCAATCCGCTTCCGTGGCCAGGCTGCGCAGGCCGTTGCCGATCGAGGCCACGACCAGCGCCTGGACCCGCGCACGGTCCGAATCCACCGGAACACCCAGCCACCCGGCATATTGGGCATGGACGTTTTCGGCGCGGCGACGGCGCATATCGATGGCGAAGGGCCGAAATCCCGGATCGGTCAGCGCCGCAAGCGCGCACTCGTGCGTCAGGCGGATGATGTCGCCGCTGCCCAGCCTGGCACCGGTGTCCCGGATCTGGCCGCGCAGCCGCAAGTAGACCGCCTCCACCCCCGCGAAGAGAATGTCGCGATGGGTGGGGAAATGGTGGGCCACGCTTGACGTCGCCACGCCCGCGACTTGCGCCACCGCACGGTGGGAAAGCACGCCCACGCCCTGCCCCACGATCAGGTCCGCGATATGCTCGGCTATGGTGCTCTTGGTTCCCTGCTGCGGCAGCGCGCTCTCGTCGAGCGCGGCGGCAGCGGGCACGGCCAGCCGCTCCACGAGGGCCATGTGCCACCGCGACCCGGCCGGGTCGCCGCTGCCCTGCCCGCCGCGCAACATGCCGCGCACCGTGGAATGGCGCAGCAGCCGGTAATCGGTCTCGTCGGACAGGACGATCGAGAAGACCTGCTCATCCAGGCAATAGCAGGCGATGAAGCGCGCCACCCGCTCGCCCTCCGGCGTGGACGGCAGAATGTCGCGCCAGAGCCCCTCGGCCTCTTCGAACAGCAAGGCGATGGCCGGCAGCGCGCTCGGCTCCCGAGCCGCCAACAGGGCCAGTTCGCAAGTGACGATCGCGGAAGTGCGGCGGCCATGCGCGCCCTCGTCCAGCCATTCGCAGACGAGATCGGCCAGCAGGCCCGAGCCGAGCACATCGTGCCCCGCCACGCGCGCGCGCCATTCCCGCCGCGCGCGGGCCATGAGTTCGATCTCCCGGTCGAGCACGGCCGCGATCAGCGCGGCACGATCGCCGATGCGATAGCTGATCGACCCGACCGAAGTCTCGGCTTCCTCGGCAACGGTGCGCAGGCTCATGCCCGAGATCCCCCGCGCCGCCGCCACGCTGCGGGCGGCATCGACGAGGCTGGTGATGTCACGCGGGTTGGAGCGGGTTTTGCGGTCGCCTGGGGATGTCATCCCACCGTGCATATCGCCCGTGGCGGCGCAGTCCAGACGGCGCCGCGTATTTCCGCATGGCGCAAGTGCGAAGGCGGCCGGTCGCGATGTCCGGCCGCCTTCGCGAAGCGGATCAGAACTCGATCGAGGCCGAGGCCTTGAAAGTACGCGGTCCGCCCTGGAGCAGCTGGGTGCCGAACACGGCAAAGGCGGATGCCCAATACCGCTTGTTGGCCACGTTATCGACGTTGAAACGCAGCGTCAGCGGCCTGTCACCGCCCAGCAGCGCGACATAGCGCGCGCCGAGGTCGAAGCGCGTCCAATCGTTCAGCTCCAGCGTATTGGCCCGGTTCACCGCCTGCTTGCCGGTGTAGACCACGCGTCCGGTCAGGGTGAGCGCGGGAAGGAAGGGCATGTCCCATTCCACGTTGGCGTTCGCCAGCAGGTCCGGCACGCCCACTGCGTCATTGCCCTCATCCACGCCGCCATCGGTGCGGCGCAGCTTGGCATCGTTGTACGTGATGCCGCCGATGACGCGCAGGCCGTCGGTCGGCTCGCCGTCCATGGTGAATTCGATGCCGCGGTTCCGCTGCGTGCCGAAGTTGCCGAATTCATAGAGGCCGGGGTTGTCCGCATCGGGACGATAGAAACTGTTCGGCTTGTCGATCTGGAACACCGCCAGCCCGGCATTGAAGCGGCCCAGGTTCACCTTGCCGCCCACTTCGTACTGGACCGACTTGACCGGCGGCAGGACCTGCCCGCCGTTGGACACGGCCACATCGACGCCGTTGATGTTAATCAGGCTCGCAGCCGCAGCGCCCTGAGCGAGGCCTTCGATGCGGTTGCCGTAGAGCGACAGGCCTTCGGTAGGCTTGATGACAATGCCGACGACGGGCGTGATAGCATCCTTATTATACCCGCCCGACTTGGCGCCATCACTGTAGGCGTAGGATGTCGTCTTGATCTGCTGAAGCCGCAAGCCTCCGATGACCAGAATGCGGTCTTCCCAGAATCCAACCGTATCCGATGCAAAGACGCTGGACACGCGGGTCCTGCTGATCGGAAACGGATCGTCCAGATCGCCACCGGAAGAGGCTGATGCCGGACGGGCCACAACCGGCGTATCGTAAAGATTGGTGCTGTAGGACATGAGCGAGTCGTAAGCGTTGCGGTTGACCTGCCAGCTTGCGGCAATGCCTACATTGACCTCGTGACTGATGCCGGAGCCGTTCAGTTTGACGCGCAAACCACTCGTGGCCGACTCGTTGTTGTCCGTCCGTGGAGCGTGGAAACCACTGCCCGTAGCGGCGCCGGTGGCCGGATCAAGCAGGGTGATCCCGGCCGTGATCTGGTCTTCCTTGCCGTCGCGCGCGCCGAACTTGGCGTAGACCATGGCATTGTCGGACAAGTCGTATTCCGCGCTGAAGGTACCGAAGAAGTCCGTCGTCTGGATGAGGCTCCAGGGCTGGGAATAATTGGCATCGGCGCCCGGTACGCGCGGAATCACGTCGCCGATCGCGACTTTGGGGCGCCAGTTGGACTGGCGCAGGCGCTGGTAGTTGACGTTGAACATGGCACGCAGCGGGCCGCTGTCGTAATCGACCGTGGCGCCCACGACATAGCTCGAATGGAACTCGTCCTTGATCGCGATGTCGCCGCGGCGCGCCGATCCGTTGACGCGAATGCCCCACTCGCCGTTCTCACCGAAGCGGCGCGCGACATCCACGGCGCCCGAGAAATGGGAATCGGAAGTATAGCCCACCGTCGCGCGGATCATGTCCCGCTCGGCCTTCTTGGGCATCAGGTTGACGCTGCCGCCGATGCCGCTGCCGCCGGGAGCCGCACCGTTCAAGAAGGCGCTGGCACCATTGATGACCTGCACCGAAGAGAACAGCTCCGGCGCGACGAGCTGGCGCGGGGTGATGCCATAGAGGCCATCGAAGCCGATGTCGTCCGAATTGAGTTCGAAACCGCGGATGACGAACACTTCCCCGGCAATGCCGAAGCCCAGAGTGGTGCGGATCGTCGGATCGTTCTCCAGCACTTCGCCCAGGGTGTCCGGCTGCTGGTTCAGGATCAGCGCCTCGTTATAGGCGCGCAAGTTGAACGGGATGTCTTCCGCCGCCTTGTTCCCCAGCGCGCCGAGGCTGCCGCTGCCGCTGACCTGGGTCTGGTTCATGCGCTGCGCGGAAACGAGAATTTCCGCAGCGCTTTCCGGCGCGGGATCGGCCTCCTGCGCCAGCACCGCCATCGGCGCCAGGGCGCTCACGCCTGCCAGGAGAAGCGCGGAAAAACGAGAGGTCTCGCGATTGTTGATTGTCATGAATTCCACCCTGAATCTTGTTCCGGGGTGCATGACGCATGTGCGAATGAGTTGCAATAACTGAAATATGGCGGTCACACGAAGCGCGCCCGGATGCCTGCCCCGCAGTGCAGCATTGACCGGCAATCTCGATAATGAGGACAGGCTCCTGCGGGTTTTCCTTTCGAGGAACCCGGCTTCCGCCGCTGCCGGACACCTGGGTCCGACGCGAACCCCAGACAGCAAAAAACCCAGCGTTTCCGCTGGGTTTCTAAGCCTCACCCGAAGGTGAAATGGTCGGGGAAAGAGGATTCGAACCTCCGGCCCCTGCCTCCCGAAGACAGTGCTCTACCAGGCTGAGCTATTCCCCGACCGGGTGGGCGTTCCGAAGAGCGCCCGGGGCAGGAGCGCGCCTATATAGGGCGACTCCGGGGGTGGCAAGGGCCCAATCCGATTTTTGTGCGCCATGACCCCGAAAGAGCCCGCAAACACCCCTGCCCGCCACCCGAAAACCAAGGAAATTCCAACAAAAACAGAAATTTCCACAGGCTCGTTTTTCTTGATCCTACCCTGCCGAAGCCATGTGCTTGCGGGCCCTGCTCTCGGTGAAAGGGCACGAATCGCGTGGTTCGCACGGGCGGATACCTCTTTCGGCCAGCCCTCTTGTCGCACCTCCGGCGCTCGGGCAGAACGGCGATGAGGATGCGTGGTCGCCAGGAGTGACGATGCGAAACCTGCCTTTCCGCCTTATCCCGCTAGTTTGCGTCTCCGTCTGCTCGGCGCTGCCTGGCCCTGCCTTCGCATCCGGGCAGGAAGCCGTGCTGACGCCCCTAGCGCTCTCCCCCGGCCTCAACGCCGTGCCTGACATTGCCGGCACCGGACAGGAAGGCTCGATCGCGCAGCTCTGGCGGCAGAACAACAAAGTGCGCGGCCAGCACATCTTCCTGGTAAAGGTCGGCGAGATCGCCGCCACGCTGGAAGGCCGCGAGCAGATCATCGACATGCCCCATGTGGGTGACGACGTGATCCGGTCCGTCCGTTTCGCGCGCGGGAATTTTCGCGGGAAGTCCACACTCTATATGCTGATCGCCAGCCGCGATGTCGGCACTTCGCCCTATGAGGCGGCGACCACGCACATACAGTCCTTCGCTCTGGTGCAGGATCATGCGGCTTTCGACTTCGCGCCGGTGCGCAGTTTCGTGGCCGCGCAGAAGTATTGCCATGCCGACGCGGCGCTCCTGGCGGAGCTGAACTTCCCGCTCTCGCCCATTTACGCCGGGCGCGTCACGCCGACGGGATGCTGATGTCAGGCGCCGAGCGGTAGCCGATCCCCGTCAGCGGCCTTGCACGAGGCCCGCGGCGACGGGCATTCAGCCGCCGCGAAGCAGTTGCACGCCCCAGTCGCGTTCGAACAGGTAGAGCAACAGGCGCGCCGCCTCCCCGCGCGGCCCGGCCAGCCCGCCATCCCGCTCGATCAGCAGGCGCGCGTCGTCATGCGCCAGCGGCAACAGCTTGGTGATCTGCTCCAGACTGGCGATGCGGAACGGAGTGTCGCCCGACTGCCGCGTGCCGAGCAGTTCGCCGCCGCCGCGCAGCTCGAGGTCTTCCTCCGCCAGCCGGAAGCCGTCCTGAGTCTCGCGCATCAGCGCCAGGCGCTGGCGCGCGGTTTCGCTGAGTTGCTGCCCGCGCAGCAGCAGGCAGGTCGATTTCTCGCTGCCGCGCCCTACCCGTCCGCGCAGCTGGTGCAGCTGGGCAAGACCGAAGCGCTCGGCCTGCTCGATGACCATGAGCGTCGCATTCGGCACGTCGACGCCCACCTCGATCACGGTCGTCGCCACCAGCACCGATGCCGCGCCGCTGGCGAAGCGTTCCATGCCCGCGTCCTTCACATCGGGCCTGAGCTGGCCGTGAACCAGCACCACCTGTTCGCCGAAGCGCTCCTTGAGCACGGCGTAGCGGGCCTCGGCCGCGGCCAGGTCGTCGTTCTCGCTCTCGCTGACCATGGGGCAGACCCAGTAGGCCTGCTGCCCGGTTTCGATATGACGGGCGATGGCCCCGGCCACGTCATCCATCCGTTCTACGGAGACGACCCGGGTATCGATGGCCTGGCGCCCGGGCGGCAGTTCGTCGAGCTTGGAGACTTCCATCTCGCCATATTGCGCCAGGGTCAGCGTGCGGGGGATCGGCGTGGCCGTCATCGCCAGGGTATGCGGCGTGCGGCGGCCCTTGCGCGCGAGCATGAGCCGCTGGCCGACCCCGAAGCGGTGCTGCTCGTCGATCACCACCAGGGCGAGATTGCGGTAGGACACCGTGTCCTGGAAGATCGCATGAGTGCCGACGATGATGTCGATGGAGCCGCCGACCAGGCCCATGAGGATCGCCTCGCGCGCCTTGCCCTTGTCGCGCCCGGTGAGCAGCGCGATCTCGACGCCGGTGCCCTGGAGCATCCGCGCAAGAGTCTCGTAATGTTGCCGCGCCAGAATCTCGGTCGGCGCCAGCAGGGCCGCCTGCGCGCCCGCTTCCACCGCGATCAGCATGGCGTTGAGCGCCACCACCGTCTTGCCCGCGCCAACGTCCCCCTGAAGCAGGCGCAGCATCGGCGCGTTCTGGGCGATATCGCCCTCGATCTCGTCGATCGAGCGCTTCTGCGCGCCGGTCAGCGCAAAGGGCAGCTTCAGCCTGGCGCGCAGCGAGCCGTCGCCCTTCAGCGGCGTGCCGGATTGCTTCCGATTGCTCTCCCGCACCAGCATCAGCGCCAGCGCATTGGCCAGCAGTTCGTCATAAGCCAGGCGATCGCGGGCCGAGGCATGGACCCCGCGGTGCACTTCGCGCGCAGCGTCGTGCCAGGCCGGCCACTTCATCTTGTCGTAGAGGCTGGTCTCGATCCACTCGGGCAGTTCGGGCAAGACCTTGAGCGCCTGCTGGACAAGACCGGCGACGCGCCCCTGGGTCAGCCCTTCCGACAGCGGATAGACAGCCTCGCAAAGCTGGCCCACCGGCGCGGCACTGTCTTCCGAGACATGTTCGGGATGCACCATCTGGAGCATCTGGCCATACTGGTCGAGCCGGCCGGCCACCCAGCGCGTCTCGCCCACCGGCAACTGCTTGCGGGCGGTGAAGGACGCGCGGCCGAAATAAGTGATGGTGCAGACATTTCCCGCGGCATCCTCGGCCAGGACCCGGAACGGCCCGCGTCCGGCGGGGGAGCGATGCTCGCGCACCGTCAGCTGGACGATCACGTTCTCGCCCACGCTCGCGTCGTCGAGATTGGTGACCGCGCGCCGCTCCACGAAACGGTCGGGCAGATGGTAGATCAGGTCGCGAATACGCGTGAGCCCGAGCTTTTCGAGCGGACGCTTGAGCTTGGGTCCCACGCCGTCGAGGGCATCGGTCTCGGTGAACAGGCAATTCAGTGCTTCGGGCCGCATGGTCAGCCTCTTAGCGCGAGAACGGCTCCGTTCGCCAGACCGATGGGGAACGGATTTGCGGACAGCCACGTTGCTTTCGATGTCCCCCCCCACCAGCATAGGAGAAATGCATGCTTCTTCCGCACGGAACCGTGTTCGCGATCGTCGACGGTGAAAACTTCGAACTTTATCGCAACTCGGGGCGCGAAGCCGCACCCAGGCTCACCTCGCTGGAGACCCCGGACCTCGAACCGACCAACTTCAGCGCGGGGTTTCGCCGCCATGATGCCCAGAAGCGCCATCAGGCGCGTACCGGCGACGGCAGCAACGACGCCCTGGACGAAAGCGCCCACGCCGCCGCCGTGGCCGGCTGGCTCAACCAGCAGGTGCTGGACCGGGAGATCGATCAACTGGTGATCGTCGCCGATCCCCGCTCGCTGGGCGAGATGCGGCGCCATTATCACAAGGAACTGAAGGGCGCCCTGCTGACCGAAGTGCCCAAGACGATGACCGGCCGCCCGAGCGAAGAGATCATCAAGGTGTTCCAGCGCTAAACGCGCCGTCATACCCGACGGCGCCTGCCGGGAGGATCGCGAGAGATCCCGGCGGGCGCCGCTCGTTCGTCCTCAAGGCCAGGGTTGCCCCGCCGAACCTTGCCCCAACCGGCGCGGCGCGGTAACGGCGCGGATATGACCGAACTTTCGCCTCAAGCCGCAGCGCGTCTCGCCAAACTGAAGTTTCGCGCCTGGCATCGCGGCACGCGCGAGGCCGACTACATGATCGGCTGCTACTTCGACCGGTTTCACGCCGAATGGTCCGGAAGCGATCTCGACCTTTTCGAGAAGATGATCGAGGAAGAGGACGTGGACATCATGGCCTGGGCGCTCGGCACCCTGTCGATCCCCGAAGAATATCGCGGCCCGCTCATGGACCGCATGATGAAGCTCGATTACGTCGACATTCCGCGTTGATGCCGTGCCCCCTCGGCACGCTCGGAACGCGGCATGAGCAGAGAATGACGCAAACTCTCGGACCCGCTCAGCCTGAGCTTGTCGAAGGCCCAACAACGACCAGATGACCGACTTCCAACGTATTCTCGCGGCGACTTCGCCCCTGACCCTCGCCTCGGTGACGCGGGGGGCACAGCCGCTGGTCATGGCGGATCTTGCCCGCGCCGCGGCAAGCAAGGCCGGAAACGGCCGCGCGGTCTTCATCGCCGACAACGAAAGCGCCATGCGCGCCGTGGCCGATGCCGCGCAGTTCTTCGCGCCGGAACTGGACGTCGTCGAATTCCCGGCCTGGGACTGCCTGCCCTACGACCGCGCCAGCCCCGCGCTCTCGGTCAGCGCGCGCCGCCTGGCCGCGTTGCACCGGCTTCAGCAGAAGCGCTCCGGCCCGCAGCTGCTGGTCACGACCGCCAATGCCGTGCTGCAGCGGGTGCTCACGCCGTTCCGCATCCGCGAATCGGTGCGCCTGCTCAAGCCCAATCTCGACATCGGCCATGAGAGCCTGATCGCGTTGCTGCGCCGCCAGGGCTACCAGCGCAGCGATACCGCCATCGACGCCGGCGAATTCGCCGTGCGTGGCTCGATCTTCGACATCGTCCCTTCGGGTCTGGATGGCGGCCTGCGCCTCGACTTCTTCGGTGACGAGCTGGAAACGCTGCGCCTGTTCGACACCGGCACCCAGCGCACGACCGGATCGGTGCAGGAACATCTCCTGCTGCCCGCGAGCGAGGCGCTGATCGACGACGACAGCGTCAAGCGCTTCCGCGCCCGCTACCGCGAGATGTTCGGCGCCAATGCCACGGCCGACCCGCTCTACCAGGCCGTCAGCGACGGCCGCCGCCTTGCCGGCATGGAGCACTGGCTGCCGCTGTTCGAGGATCGCCTGGTCACGGTGTTCGATCACCTTGCGGACGATGACCTGCTGGTGATCGACAGCTCCGCCCTGGGCGCCACGGACGAGCGCTTCAACGACATCGCGGACTATCACAAGGCGCGCCTCGAAACCTCGGGGCAGAAGGCGGGATCCTACCGCCCGCTGGCGACCGACGCGCTCTATCTCGCGCGCGAGGAATTCGAGCAGGCCGTCGCTGCCTTCCCGGTCCACCGCGCCGATCCTTTCGCGCAGCCCGAATCGAAGACGGTCATCGACTTCGGCTTCGGCAATGCCCGCGACTTCACGCCCGAACGGGCGCGCGGCGACAATGCCTACGAAGCCGCCGCCAAGCACTTGCACGCCGTCGCCAAGACCGGCCGCAAGGCGATCCTGGCCGCCTATTCCACCGGCAGCCGCGCCCGCCTCGTCTCGATCCTGGGCGAAGCGCAGGGCCCGGAACCGCGGCTTGCCGACACCTGGCAGGAAGCGCTCGGCCTGGCGGTTCAGGGGCGCAGCGCCGCGCTGGTGCTGCCGCTGGAAACCGGCTTTTCCAACGATACCGTCGAAGTCGTCACCGAACAGGACATTCTCGGCGACCGCCTGGTCCGCCGGAAGAAAAAGAAGAAGGATTCGGACGCCTTCCTCGCCGAACTGGCGGCACTGACGCCGGGCGACCTGATCGTCCACATGGACCACGGCATCGGCCGCTACGAAGGGCTCCAGTCGATCCCGGTCGGCCAGTCGCCCCACGACTGCGTGATGCTGACTTACGCAGGCGGCGACAAGCTCTACATCCCGGTAGAGAACCTCGACGTTCTCTCGCGCTATGGCAGCGAGGCGGAAGGCGTCGCGCTGGACAAGCTGGGCGGCGAGGCATGGCAGAAGCGCCGCGCCAAGCTGAAGGAGCGCATCCGCGAGATCGCGGGCGAACTGATGAAGACCGCCGCCGAGCGCGCCCTTCGCGTCGCGCCCGCGCTGTTGCCCGAAAAGTCCTCCTACGACCAGTTCGTGGACCGGTTCCCCTGGCAGGAAACCGAGGACCAGGAACACGCCATCGACGACGTGCTGGGCGACCTTGCCGAAGGCAAGCCGATGGACCGCCTGGTCTGCGGCGATGTCGGCTTCGGCAAGACCGAAGTGGCCCTGCGCGCCGCTTTCGTCGCCGCCATGGCCGGCCAGCAGGTCGCGGTGGTCGCGCCGACCACCCTGCTCGCGCGCCAGCACTATTCGAGCTTTGCCGAGCGCTTCAACGGCTTCCCGCTGGAAGTGGGCCGTCTCTCGCGCCTCGTTCCCGAAAAGGAAGCCAAGGCCACGCGCGACGGGCTCTCCGCCGGCACCATGGATGTCGTCTGCGGCACGCATGCGATCCTGTCGAAAACGGTCAATTTCAAGCGCCTCGGCCTCGTCATCGTCGACGAGGAACAGCGCTTCGGCGTGAACCACAAGGAGCGGCTGAAGCAGCTTCGCACCGACGTTCACGTCCTGACGCTCACCGCCACGCCGATCCCGCGCACCTTGCAGATGGCGATGAGCGGCCTGCGCGAACTCTCGACCATCCAGACCCCGCCGGTCGACCGCCTGGCGGTGCGCACTTACGTGATGGAATGGGACGAGATGGTGATGCGCGAGGCCCTGCTGCGCGAACACCATCGCGGCGGCCAGAGCTTCATCGTCGTGCCCCGCATCACCGACATGGCCGAAGTCGAGGAATGGCTGGCCAAAAACGTGCCCGAGGTAAAGGTCATCTCCGCCCACGGCCAGATGAGCGCGGGTGAAGTGGAAGAGCGCATGAGCGCCTTCTACGAAGGCAAGTACGAGGTCCTGCTCTCGACCACCATCGTCGAGAGCGGCATCGACATTCCGCGCGCCAACACCATCATCATCCACCGCGCCGACCGCTTCGGCCTCGCCCAGCTCTACCAGCTGCGCGGCCGCGTCGGACGCTCCAAGCTCCGCGCTTATGCCTACCTGACGACCCCTGCCGGCAATGCCCTTTCCGAAGTGGCCGAAAAGCGGCTCAAGGTCCTGAGCGACCTCGATTCCCTGGGCGCCGGCTTCCAGCTGGCCAGCCACGACCTGGACATTCGCGGCGCCGGCAACCTCCTGGGCGACGAGCAGTCGGGCCATATCCGAGAGGTGGGCTTCGAACTCTACCAGTCGATGCTGGAAGACGCGATCCTGGCCGCCCGCGCAGGCGGGGTGGGCCTGGAGAAGGATACCTCCGGCCTGTCCCCGCAGATCACGGTGGAAGCGCCGATCATGATCCCCGAGGAATACGTGCCCGATCTGGCCGTCCGCATGGCGCTCTATCGCCGCCTCAACGATGCCGACAGCAAGGACGAGATCGAATCGCTCTCGGCCGAGATGATCGACCGCTTCGGCCCCCTGCCCTCGGCGACCTCGAACCTCATCAAGCTCATTCAGATCAAGCGTCAGGCGATCGAGGCGCATATCGCCAAGATCGACGTCGGCCCGCGCGGCACTCTCGTCAGCTTCCACAACGACAGCTTCCCGAACCCGGCTGGCCTCATCGCCTATGCCGAGCGCCTCCAGGGCACCGTCAAGCTCCGTCCGGACAACAAGCTGGTCCTGCAACGCGCCTGGGGCGATCCGAAAAGCCGCCTCAACGGCCTGCTGCAACTGACCAAGGGCCTGACCTCGGTCGCCCGCAAGGGCTGAACCGACGACGACGCCGCGCCTCCACGCCCGTCATCCTGAAACCAGTTCAGGATGACGGATGCGCGCGGATCCACCCCGGACAAGCCGAGGCCGCTGACGCGCCGAACTACATCAACGGCACCCTGATCCGCGCGATCAGCCCGCCGCAGGGCGACGTAGCGAAGGACAGGTCTCCCCCGAAACGCATCATCAGCCGGTGCGCGGTGGGGATGCCCAGGCCGAAGCCCGGCGTATCGCGGGTACGCGCCTCGTCGAGCCGGAAGAACGGCGTCAGCACGTCTTGGAAATGACCGGGCGGAATGCCGGGGCCGGTGTCCTCCACTTCGATGAGCCAGTCCGCGCCTTCGCGGCGGATCGCGACCTCGGCCCGGCCCCCGAAGTGGATCGCGTTCTCGACCAGCGCGCCTGTCGCCAGGGCCAGCGGCTGGGGGAAGCTCTCGACCACGACTTTGTCCGCGCCGGACAGTCGCGCACGATCTTCATAAGGCGCGATCACCGCCCGCACCAGTTCGCCCAGATCGAGCGGTTCGGCCTCGGCAGACATGTGCTGCGCCCTCAGGTATCCCTGGAGCGAGGCCAGAAGGCCTTCCATCTCATCAATGCTGGCCTGCATGATCTCGGAGATCTCGGGATCGTCGATGAGATCGGTGGCGATCTGCTGGCGTGAGAGCGGTGTGCGCAAGTCGTGGCTGATCGCTTCGAACGACCGCGCCTGGTCTTCGAGCAGGCGGGCGATCCGCTCCTGCATGACATTCATCGAATGGGCGAGATTGCGAAGGTCCTCCGGCCCGCTCTCGCGGATCTCCACCCGCTGGCCGTGGCCGATGGCGTCGGCGGCCTGCGTCAGGCGGCGCAGCGGATTGGTCAGGAGCCTGAGTGCGATCAGGCCGATGGCGATGCAGGCCAGCGCCGTGCAGAACATCAGCGCGCTGGCCCGCAGCGCTATGGGCCACATCGAAGTGATGTCGCGCGAGCGGAAATTCAGCCACTTGCCATCGTCGAGGCGGATCGACCCGATCAGATCGCTCTTGCCGCCGCTGGCATCGGCCGTGGCGAGATTGAGCGGACGCGAGGCGAGCGAGGGTTCCCATTCGATCACCTGCCCGGCGATCTTGTGCAGCGTATCCGAATCCATCATCGCGCGAACCGCCGGTTCGGGCGAGAACTCCGCCTTGAGATGTCCGGTCGTCATGATCGGCGCCGCCAGATTCGGTTCGAGCGAATGAATGCGGTCGCTGACGACGATGAGTTCCGCAATTCGCCGCGCATGGTCGGCGCGCAAGGTCTGCCGGTCGATCGCCTGGTAGAACAGCAGGCTGCCGATCAACTGGACGATGCCAAGCCCCAGAAAGACGACGGCAGCTAGGACCGCCAGGCGCGGGATGCTGATTCGGACCACGTTTCCTCTCGCAGGATGCCCGATTGTCATTCGCGATCTAGCGGGGGCGCCCATAACCAGCGCTCTCACCGGATGCGCCGTTCGTCAATGCGAAGTGGAGTTGGGAAACGTTTTGACACTTGCGGCCTTGCCGCAAACGCTTGCTCAAATGCATGTAAGGTGCAGAGCGACTTGCTTTCTTCCTCCGGTCCGGAGGGAAGAAAGAAGTGGCTCCCCGAGTAGGACCGCAACAAGCACGGTTTTCTGCGGAATTTCAATGTATCACCGCAAAAATCGCCCCCATGGATACCTGCCGCCTCCGAAGCCTGTTGTATCACTATTTCAAGTGCGTTTTCGGCATCCGTCCAACCCGAAATTAACGTTAATTCGCTTGCCTTCGGGTCGTGCCGGTGCGTGGCCGACGACGTGCCGAACGTCCGCGTCGGCCCCCTACCCTACTGCACGGATGAACCACGAAGCACCTTCACAATTGCTGCCCTACCTCGGAAACGGTTAATTGCAGGGCGTCGAAGATCGGTCGGCGAACTCCGATCGCGACAGGCCAATTTCGGCCGAAGCCTTATTTAGTTGCCCTTTTCTGCTTTCGCTTTCGAAACGGTTTCCAGTCGCCGCATGCAGCCCGCGAGCCTGACTGGGATTTTGATATTCTCCGAAAGTGATCTGGGCGCCAACGAACCCATAACATAGGGTAAACCCCGATTGGCGCGCCACAGCGACTAGCGAATAACTCATGGACGTCTGCTGCCGTGGTGCCTCCCGAGCGCCTGCAGGAGGCGCAATGGCCGTGCGAAAGCACTCGCGGTGCGGACGAGATATCTCGTCCAGGCTATCAGCAGGAGATCCTAATGGCAGACAAGCGCAAGCCCAACATCGTTCTGATCCTTTCCGACGATTTCGGATATGGTGATGCGGGTTGCTACGGGGGCGGCGAAAATCGCGGCATGCCTACTCCCAACCTTGATCGCATCGCGGCTGAGGGTATGCAGTTCCTTTCCTTCTACGCGCAGCCCAGTTGCACTCCGGGCCGCGCTGCTGTCATCACCGGGCGCATTCCCAATCGCAGCGGCATGACGACGGTCGCCTTCCAGGGCGACGGCGGAGGTCTGCCCGCAGCCGAATGGACGCTGGCTTCAGTCCTTAAGCAGGCGAACTACAAGACGTTCTTTGCTGGGAAGTGGCACCTGGGCGAGTCCGACTATGCAATGCCTACCGCCCACGGCTACGACCGCATGGAATATGTCGGCCTCTATCACCTGAACGCCTACACCTATGCAGACCCGGAGTGGTTCCCCGACATGGACGAGGAACTGCGCACGATGTTCGAAAAGGTGACAAAAGGTGCCTTGTCTGGAAACGCTGGCGAGGAACCGAAGGAAGTCTTCAAGGTCAACGGACAGTACGTTGACGACCCGGACAATGGTATCGTCGGCATTCCCTACTACGATTCGTATGTTGAAAAGGCTTCGCTTGACTATCTTGACAGCGTCAAGGATTCCGATGAACCCTTCTTCATGCATATCAACTTCATGAAGATGCATCAGCCCAGCATGCCGCACCCTGATTTCAAGGGAAAGTCGCTGTCCAAGTCTAAGTATTCGGATTCTCTCGTCGAGAATGATGCGCGAATAGGCGCGATCATGGACAAGATCCGCGAGCTGGGCCTTGACGACAACACTTACGTCTTCTGGACCACCGACAACGGCGCATGGCAAGATGTCTATCCTGATGCTGGCTATACGCCCTATCGCGGAACCAAAGGTACGGTCCGCGAAGGCGGCAACCGCGTACCTTCGCTGGCATGGGGCCCCGGCATTGAGGGGGGCACGAGGAACGCCGACATCGTGGGCGGCCTCGACTACATGGCAACGTTCGCATCCTTGGCCGGCATCAAGCTACCGGAGAAGGATCGTGAAGGCGAACCAATCATCTTCGACAGTTACGACATGTCTCCCGTCCTCCTCGGCAAAGGCAAGTCGGAACGCAGCAGTTGGTTCTATTTTACCGAAGACGAACTTACGCCCGGCGCCGCACGGGTGGGCAACTACAAAGCATGCTTTAACGTGCGCGGCGACAACGGTGCCTCAACGGGCGGCCTTGCCGTCGACACCAACTTGGGATGGAAAGGCCCCAACGCCTACGTCGCAACGGTGCCCCAGGTGTTCGATCTCTGGCAGGACCCACAGGAACGCTACGACATCTTCATGAACAACTACACCGAGCATACCTGGACGCTGGTGACGATCAACGCAGCGATCAAGGAACTTATGAAGACCTATCTCGAATACCCGCCCCGCAAGATGCAGGGCGAGGGCTATAGCGGTCCGATAACACTGACGCAGTATGAACGGTTCAAGCACGTCAAGGATCAACTCGCCGCCGAAGGTTTCCGGATCGGAATGCCGACGGGTAACTGACGAGAGATTCAAGAAGGCGCGTCGATCGCTGATCGACGCGCCTTTTCTTTGAGCTTGCGGCTCTTTGAATGAATTTACAGCGCGTCTTGCCAACAACGTTCATTTATACTTCCGCCGCTGAGGGAAACGGGTTTATGCTGGCCATGAAGCGAAGCGCAACGCTGCTATCCATTGCTTTACTGGCAGGGTGCGCGTCCACAACGCATACGACTTCCACTGCCGCCATTCAGCCACCGGTCACGCTGGAGGCAGTGGGCATGCTCAGCCCCACCATTCCCTTCCCGAAAGGCTTTCTCGACCCAAAGGTCTTGCCCGACAGTCTTGCCCTGCTTCCGCCGCCACCGGTTGAGGGATCGGCTGCTAAAGCCGCCGACCAGGAGGCGTTCAACGCGGGAATGGCCGTCAATGATGAACGGAAAGCCCTCGCTGCCTCGGATGCCGATCTTAGCAGTTGGGCGCACATCGTAAGTAGCTTCGAGCATATTGTCGGCACCTCTCTTTCCGACGGTTCGAAGCCTAATACCGAGATGCTGTTGCGCCGTGCGATCGCCGACGGAGCATTATCGACTTACGCAGCGAAAAATCACTATCAGCGCGTTCGTCCCTTCGTGCAGAATAAGACCAGCACGTGCCGTCCCGAGGATGAGTCCGCGCTCCGCAAAGATGGGTCGTATCCATCGGGTCACACGGCGATCGGATGGACTTTGGCGTTGGTGCTTACGGACCTCTTTCCTGACAGGGAGAACGCTATCCTGCAGCGAGGCTATGACTTCGGTCAGAGCCGGGTCGTATGCGGCGCCCATTGGATGAGCGACACGGTCTCAGGCCGAACCGTGGCTTCAGCCACTTACGCCAGGCTACAAGCCGACCCGAACTTTATCGCTCAACGGGACTTGGCAAGAAAGGAACTGGCAACGGCCAAGCCGAATTAACCCGCCAGAGCGGTCATCGAGGCCGACCCAGGCGCTTCGTTCGTGAGATGGCGAGCCAGTCCTTATCGAGCAAGTTTACCGTTGCGTCACCGGCTTGGCCGCTATTCAATGCCGTCGAAATTTCTTGCGATCGGCGGAGATCGAGTAGCCGTTTATTTTGGTCGTATCGAAGGGCCTTTGTTAAAGTACGGCTCGGCTTGTCAGTCCAACACAATTCAGAAATCGCCCTTGGCAGCCACGTGTGAACTGTGAAAATCGAAAAAACCGCGCCGTTCGGCTCACTTATGGATTCGACCGATCCGAGGAATCGCCCGCCCCTAAATGGAATAGCAAATCCGAGACCGGCCGTTTCCTCATCCACGTCCGAGCAATAATTTATAAAATTTTGTGAGAGCAGTTCTGACACGACAGGTTCTAGTGGTTGAATTGCACGCTCGAACAATCTCGCTATAGCATGTTTGTATATTATCATGCCGAGTGGAGTTTTGTGAAATCCCATGCGATCTGCTTGGCAAAATGGTTGAAAACCGGTGAGCGTAAGGCTCGACGTTGCGGAGGTTTCGTCTTTCTCGCCTACCAGCGTCCGTCGCCAGCCGACCAACATGTCAGATCGCCGCTCGATTACCTTCGCGTCCCTCACTGCCAGCGCAGCTCGTCTTAAACTGCGCGACGTGAACGCCCCGCTAAATCCGCTAGCCACGCGCCTTCCCACGCCTTCATGATCGAATGAGACCATGTCGAAGACGCGTGCCGCATTGTGCCGGGCCCAGATAGGAGGCGTTGCCATTCGTGACTGATACCACACACTCGCAAATCTTTACCCCGGGAAAAGCCGTGGTTCTCAACACGCGGGCCCTTGCACGAAGTCACGCTGTTGGCCCGCTGAATCGGGAGATCTCTCGTGCCACTTTACGAATTCATTGCGCGCAGCGCTCAAGCCTATTTGGCAGCGATCCACGATGATCCCGCCCAATTTCGGTGCCGAGAAGCCGGACCGATGACACCGGTTCACTGGCTAAGCGGCCAACAGGAATTTGACGCCACTGGGCAAGGATTCCTCATAGAGCAGCCATTCCCGTAATCGCACCGGAGCGGCGTAAGTTCATCGGAAATGGGCCGTTTCCGGACCGTCTGGTTCCGGCTGACAAGGCGCGGAGAGCAGACATACGGCTGCCGACCCCATTGCGGACAATCAATGAGCGGTGGGTTCGAAGCGGACCGTCACGCCGTCCACGCTTTCTTGGCGAGAAAATACGCGCGCGGTCTCATCGTATCGAACGAGTAGTTGAGTGGGGGTTGTCCAACTACTAACTTCGGCCCACGGACCTCCCCAACGTTTGTCCCTCGATCGACGACTAACACGTTACCTTTTCCCGTGACTCTTTCGCCCTTCGTGGGAGACCCATTCGTAGACCGGCCGCAGACGGGTGATGGCTTGGTCCATCGCGGCGTCCAGCCTATCGTCATTCCAGCCCGGCTCGGCGTCGACAAGCGTGTGGATGGTGAGATGCGGAGACACCCCGCCCATCGGCGGCGCAGCCAGCCGCTTTTCTCCAGTGTCAAGCACAGTAACGGTCCCCTTCGCCCTGGCGCGGAACTGCCGAGTCGGGTCGAGACAGCCTTTCGCCTGAGTTAGGATTTCATCCCAAAGCTGAGCATCGATCGCCGAAAGGAGATGAGGCCGCCCACCAATCAGTTGCTCGACGATGTCGTAACGCGAGGCGCCCTGCCACGCGTCGCACGCGAGCGTTAGCTGAATCCGGCCCGCGTCGACCTTCGCTTTGATCGACTCGATCGTGGGCCGAGCGAGTTCCGAAAAAATAAAATCAGTAATCAGCCAGTTGCCGCCGCCCTTGGCCGAGCCTTCGAGGTTTACGCCAAGTCGAATCTCTCCAGTGTTCCGGTCAACCGCAATGTTCCACTGCACGCCCTCCACGCCGTCGCTGTAGCCGAAGTAAGGATTCTTCCACTGCCCGAAAGGCTTGCCGCCGCCCTTGATCTCCAGCCGCCTTGCCCACGACATGAACAAGGGGAGGTAGGCCTCGTCGCCCTTCTTGACGACGCGCCCCGCGCCCCCGCCGCTCGACTTCGCGCGTCGGGCTTTCACGACCGGCGCGGGGACGGCGATGGGAATTTCATTGATGTCGGTCAGCTGAGACAGCATCTCGCTGGCGCGGGCGAAGGCATCGTCAGCCGGCAGGTGGAAAATCTCCCGCCGCTGCCCCGCTCCTTGGTTGCGGCAGGAAGCCAGCAGTTGGTGCACGAGGCGCTCGAGGCGGATATGGTCGTCGACCGTGATGACATGCCTGACGCCCCACAGGACATCACCGGTCGAGCTCTTGTTAATCTGAGCGCAGCGGGCCTCCGGGTCGTTCTTGGAGCGGCCGATCTTGCAGAACGCTGCGTTCTCGAAGTTCACTGGCGCGAGGAAGTAAACGTTGCCTGCCAAGTCGTGCCGGGCCTCGATGGCGGCATAGTCTAAAGCGTGCGTATTCATAAGTCAGGTTCATATTGCAGCTGAGCATAAACCGATAGACCCATGATTGCGCGAAGGGCGGCACCGCTATTCGGGCGAGGACGCAGGCTAGGCCACTCTGGCCTTGGTTCCCCTTCGGCGGCTGGATTGGGCGGTGGCCGACGGGAAGCTTTTTTCGGGCCTGATCGGCCAGTCCAACCTGAACGAATGACCGCTTTCATCAATGGAACCGAGCCGCTGGACGGCGACCACGGGCGCATTGCCGACCCGCCGTTTGGCGGGGCCCGACCGGCAGCTTCGACCAACTTACGCCAATCCCAATCAGCCTGCGGAGGATAATCGAATGGCCGGTTTCGGATAGCTCGAGAGAGTGCCTGAACGGCGAGAAAGGGGCGGGAGCCGACGCCCCCTCGACGCGGACCAAATGTCGGATTTCGGCCATCAGAAAATCTGGGAAAAATAGTCCTCGAGCCACAGGAGCTTGTCGTTCGCCCGGGTCAGCGCCGCGTCATAGGCGCGCAGGAGATCCGCGTTCTGCGAATCGGACAGGCAGCGTGCCTCCTGAGCCTTCCGGCATGGCGCGGCGCCTTCCGGGATTGTCGGGTAGGCTTCGGTCGCGGTGCGGCTCTTATCTGGCCGGGCGAACCTGTTTCCGGCGCAGCTCGTCAACGACAACGCGAGTAGCAGGGCCGACGCTGCCAGCCGCGCCGTCTGGATCTTCCGCCTCGGCGGTGCTCTGAACATCGGAAAGCTCTTCCTCTCTCTGGTGGGCCAACTCGCTCCTTTCGGCGGCGCGGGCGTTGGCGGTGCGCTCGGCCGTGAGGGCGCGCTTGGCCGTTTCGGCCTCTTGCTTGGCCTCGTGCTGATCGATCACCCGGGCGTCGTGCCATGCGACGAGGAGCTGCCACGAGCCGATCGCCATCATCACGACGATCACCAAGACCGCGAGCCCCTCGAGCTTATGATCGCCCAGCCGATCCCTCGTCGCCCGGATCATGCCGCCACCCGGGTTCGCATCCAGCCGAACGTGAAGTCCTCGATCGATTCCTTGGCGCGGGTGATCTTCTTGTAGTGCGCGGCCTGATCGGCATTGAGTGCGGCGAGCATGACCTTTTCCGCCGCGGCGCCGCGCTTCGCCAGATAGGCCCGGAACGCGGACAGGGTAGCCGGCCCAATCTGGCCGTCTTCCTTGATATCGGGATAGAGCCGGCCTTGCTGGTTGAAGGCGTTGAGCCATTCCTGAAACCAGATGGGCGGGCGGCCGACACCACAATTCACGCCGCTATCGAACAGCTCGGCACCAATCACAGCCGAGATTTCGGCGACAGCGGCAAACCCAGGCTTCACCGCATATTCCGTGTAGTAGATCCTGACGGCGAAATCCTGAGGAAGATCCTTCATCGGGCCGGTCCATCCGTTTGCGACGGCGGTGGTCTTTATGATGCCCCACTTGGTTTCTCCGCCGGGGTCGGATGGGTGGTTCACGTAGGCGCCTTCCTTGCCAACGGTGGTGTCCACCATCCCAAGAATGAGCGGGTTCATAGGTGCGGTCATTGGCGCTTTCCTTTTTCTGAGGAGACGTCGCCGGCGCCCCGGTAGAGGTGCTTTTCCAACCGGGTGCCGTGGTAGAGGGCCATGCCCAGCGCGGGCACAAGAAGGACGACGGAGGCGCCCAGGACGAACTGGATCGTGTCAGGCATCTTCCGCACTCCCATGGGGGGTGGGCATTCCCAGCCGCTTGCGGAACAGCCATTGCGCGCCGTCGAGGAACAGCGGGAAGCCGATCGCGCCCAGCGCCATGGCGATCAGCACGCCAAGGATGGGATTGAGGTCGCCGTAGGCTACGGCCGTCACGCCGATTGTGCCAAAGGCCGGCAGCGCCGACACCTCGGAATACGCCAGCCAGCGACGCCGGCGACGCCAGTGCATCGCGGCCGCTGGGTCGGCGGGCGGGTCGGGGGCGAGGCCCCAGACATACATGCCGATCTTGCCGCCAACGATCGTAGCTGACGCCAGAACTGACAGCACCCAGAGGGTGAAGTAATCGCGCGGCTCCATGGCTCAAGCCAGCCGTTTAGCAATGGGAGGGGGAATAGAGTGCGCCATGGGTAGTCCTATGGGACCGCACTCATGCGCGATATGTTGAGCACCGATTTGTAACGATTTTGTCGTTAGGTGCCAACCAACGAAGCGAATGGCATTGAATCTACGAAGGAAACTTTTGCTGGATACGTGCTTGAGCGCTTATCGCTCCTCCCAGGAGCGCCTTACCTTGGCTGCGTTGACAACGTGAATAGTTTCGTGATCTTTCGTCAGAATGAGCGACGAAAAGATCAAGGGCCCCGCCTCATACTTTCCTTCCATCGAGAAGAAGTATGGTCGCCCGATATCCGAATGGAAGGCACTGATTCGCGCAGCGCTCCCTGCCCAGCACATGGAGCTTGTTGGATTGTTGAAGGATAAGCATGGCTTGGGGCATGGTCATGCCAATGCGATTGTTGCTCATACGCTTGCCGAAGACCGCACCTGAATCCTGCGGCTATCCGGTATTCCCAAACGGCGAGATTTCTGAAAGGAAATTTAGCATCGCGCGAGAAGCGTAAAAAATGCTCGGCCCTATATCGATCGCTCTTTCAAGTATTCCGCTTGGTATGCTGCTTCGCGGGCAGTAAATTTCCGGCAGCCAAATAACCTACGATGCTGGTGCTCCTTGCCATTGAAACGCGCGACACGTTGAAGACAGTCTATATCTGAGCTCGCTCGAAATGAGTAAACGAGCGACGCATCGGCAAAAGCTGACGTACGCACAACGTCGTTTTCCAAGCTCACGGGTGCGACGAATTGGTTACCTTCGCAATCTTCCCACACTTCAATCACCAAGACCGGCATTGACACCCTGCATTTACGGAAGAGAAACTGGAAAATCGATTGCAGGATAAGTAGGCCATTAAGACATGTAAATAACCGTGTTGACAAAAGTTAAGCTATGGTTAACTTTGCTTTGTTGCGGTCACATTTCTAGGTTACCCCCCAGAATTCCGACGATTTCGTCAGTGGCCGCAACACCGCTCTCATCACCGTTTGCAACATGCACGAGAATGACGGCCGCTCCAGCCCTCTTCGATCTTATTTTCATTGCCCATAAATTAGCGGGGGTGCTTCCTCGTTCAAGCGTTCCGACAGCTTCGGGTTGAGCGACACGCCGCCGATCTTCCGGTCACGCATCTTCGCCCGCGATCGCATGGACTGCATCATCCCCCGGGGTGTGATGGGATAGTCGGGGTTCTCCTCGTTGAAGCGCTCGAGGCGTTCCTCGATCGCGGACGTGTCCTCGTCCGCTCGCTGGGCCTCGTCGTAGTCGGCCATGATCGACTTGCGATCGTCCAAGATCCGCTGCTCGTGGTTCTTCATCGAGCGATTGCGCTCGTAGCGCTCGGCCAGCTCGGCCGGGGTGAAGCCAAGGGCCTGCTTGAGCGCGGCCATGGGCGACATTTCTTCCATGATCGGATCGCCGGTAATCGTGGTGGCGCCTTCCGTTATGTAGCGCGCTGCCCGCATGAGATCCTTGGCGAACTTCGGCGCCATCGTCTCGATGCCGCGCTCGGTGTGGCCTTCCTTGATCTGGCTGGCGCCCAGCCAGCCGTTGCGGAGCATCCCCACGCCGGCGCCAAGGTTCTGCATGGCCCAATAATCGAACTCGGCCGCGCCCTCCATTTCGCGATCGGGGCTGCGGAACCAGAGATCCGGCATACCGATGCGGTTCGAGAGGTCGATGCCGAGGAGATCCCCCGGCACGCCGTTGAGCGCCATGCCGCCCAGGCGACGGCCGAGAGCGTCGATCATTCCCTTCTTGAACTTGTCCTCGGCATCGTCCCCGAACAGCAGCCCGGCGAGCATGATGGCGATGCCATAGAGCCACGTGCCCCGGACACCGGCCGACAGCATCATCATGCCGGTGGTTCCGGCGAGCTGGGTGATGGCTTCCTTGCGTGCCTTGGGGCTCGCCCCCTTCACCGACTGGTGGGCGTCGCGGAACAGGCGCCATAGCATGTTGGCCTGGAAGTTGCGGAAGACGAACAGCACCTTGGCCGTATCGGACTGCATGACGCGCGGGCGGCTGGTGTTCTGATAGTCGAAGTGGATCTTCCACGTGAGGCGCGCGGCCGTGTCGATCGCGGTTTCACGGCCTTCTCCCTTCTTCCGTGCCATGCGGTAGGCCGCAAGGAACGTGACTTCGCGGTTCATGCGTTCGGTGTGGTGGAACGCCCACGAGATCGCGCCCATCATCTTCGCCCGGACGGGGCTGTACTTCACGCCGGTTTCGCCGACGCCGGCAAGGTCATGCGATTGTGTGCGCTCGATCAGGCCGGTTTCGTAGGCTTCCTCGATCGCGTCACGCTCGTCGGCCGTCAGGGTGCCGCCCTTGGCGACGTGTCCCTTGCCGCTAGCGAAGTCCTTGAGCGCCTTCGCCAGCTCGGCCGAGGCCCGCGCGGCGCCGGCGCCCGCCTTGCCATGGTAGGCGGCCAGGATGGGCACGCCCATGATGGCCGTCTGCGCCGTGTTGACGATCGCGGCCGCCGGGCTGGTGGACAGGTAGTAGACGAACGCGGCCGAGGTCACGCCCTGGGCGATCGCGCCGCCGGTGGGGTTCATGATGAACTGGTGCCGGCGGCCCATCTCGTTGACCAGCAGGCCAGCCCGTACCGGGTCCGGCAGGGTCTTGGCCTGATCCCGCGCCACCGCAAGCGCCTCGTCCATGTCCAAGGCATATTTCAGGCGGGCGAGCTGGTGGGAGCCGTGGAACATGTGGTTGCCGAAGGCGCGCAGGGCATCCTTGTTGAAGCCGGCGCGGCCCTTGCGGTGGATGCGGTTCGTTCGCACCGACATATCGGGCATCGTCTCAAGCCAGAGCTGCCAGACCGAATCGCGCACGCTCTCCGGTGCGTCGGAATCCTCGAGGATGCCTTCCACGGCCGCCACGAAGCGCGGATCTACCTGCGCCCGGAGCGCGCCGCCGTCGTCGAGCACGCCGATTTCGACATTGTGCCCAGCGCTGCGCATTTCCTTGGCGAAATCGGCCTGTTCCCGGGGGCTTTCGAAGCGCGAGAACGTCACAACCTCGTCGTCCGCATTCTTGGCGGTGACGAAGAAATTGCCGAAGCGGGACAGCGGGAAGTACGGGCCCTGCAGCTTGTTCGTCTCGAACAGTGCGCGCAGACGCGACATGCGGGCGCCCTTGGTCCAGCCGTGCAGCTTTTTCGCCTCATCCAGCTCCGCGCCGGCCTGTTCCAGACGTTTCTGGGCGGCCGCAAAGGTCAGGTCCGACTTGGAAAGGCGGTCCATCTCCACGTTGTACTTTCGGTATGCCTGCTTGAGCTTGATATCGAGCGCCTTTGACAGGTTGTCCAAAAGGGTCTGCTCGAACTCGAGGCCCAGCGCCGTGTAGGTGTCGCGGACCTCGTTGTAGATCCGCTTCGCCTGCGCCGGCAGCGCGTCCCATTTCACGCCAAGCCGCTGGTGATCCTGCTCGCGGATCTTGTCGCCGGCCAGCTTCTTGGCCGCGACGTCGTACCCGGGCGTATCGGAACCCTGGGCAAGGATCTTCCGGTCCAGCTCGGTAAGCGACGAGACGAACGGCTTTGCCGGATCCACGTTGGCAAGCGTCGCCTCGTGCATCAGGTCCATGAGCTTCACGTTCTCCGCCTTGTGGAGCACGCGGAACTTCAGCCACGGCTGGGCGGTCTGATCGGCGCGGGCGTGCCACTTGTCGCGGTGTGCATCCATCGCCTGCTTGTGCTGCAGGTATTCCTGCGCGGCCGGGAGCCCGGCGCCCATTTCCGACAGCAGCGGGCGGAGCGGCACGACGGAAAGCACGCTGGCCTTGCTGTCCATGGCTTTCGTTACGAGGCTATGGATCAGCCCGGGCGTCGCAAGATCCACGTCCTCTTCGCTGGGAATGACGCGGCTGTAGAACGTGTCTTCTACGGCAGGCGAGAAAACGCTTTCGGGCCCGCCGAATACAGCTCGTTCCAGTAGTCGGGTCGCCTCGCCGCCTTCCTCGCGTAGAAGGGAATTGAGCAGCAAAGCTCTTTTAACCGTTCGGCTCCCTGTGCTCGATCTTCCAGCACTTCGGGCGTTTCCAGCCGCTCGCGCCACAGCATCATCAGCAAGGGGCTTGCCTGAACGAGTGCGGAAGGCTCGCGATCCCACGTCGTATCGGGCTGATTCGATGAGGGGGACGTAGGGGGCGAGAGACTCAAGGCTAGCTCCAATCAGGGCGCGGACGTTAGCATAGAAGTCCCCATCGCGCCACGCGAGCGGCGGCACCTTGAGCGACTTATCGCCCTCGAGCTGGCGCGGATGCGGCGCGATATGGTCCGTCGTCCTGTGCTTGAGCGCGATCGACAGCATCATATCCGTGCGACGGATCAGGGCATTGTCGCTCAGGCCCGCCGGGTCGCCGATGAACACTTTCCCAGCGTTCAAGGCATACTCGGCAGTCGCCATGTAAACCCGGCTCCCGTAGTCGCCCTGGGTGAACCGACTGACGTCGATCCACACCCGGTCGTTACGCTCGAACGCATAGAAGCGCTTGCCGCTCTCCGTTTCGAACACGCTCATGCGGTCGGGCTTGTGCTCCTCCCACATATCCTCGAACGGGCCGCCGGCCACCTCGTCGATATCGGTGAAAGAGCCGATCACGCGCACACCCGGCATCAGGTCGGTCATGGCCTGCTCGATCGTCGTGGCGTCGGAGCGTGGGTACGAGAACAGGTCATCGTTCTCGGCAAGCGCCAGCATCGCGTCGGCCACCGATTCGGGAACCCCGGCGGGGCCGGTGTCGATGCTCGATGCGCCAGCCGCCCGCGCTGTGTTGGAGCCCGATCGAAGCGCGGCGATCGCGAGGGCCTCAAGCTGGGCCGGCGAGATCTGGCCGAGCTGGCGGCCGAAGCGGCGCAGCGCCCACGCCTTCACGGCGCCGATGAGGCGATCCACCAAGGCACGCACGCCAGCCGGCGCGAGAGCCTGGTTCTCGACCGCGTAGGCGGCGAACTCTTCCACTTCCTGCCCTGGCAACGGCTGCGCCGCCTCCACGCGGCGCAGGGCCTTGGCCCAGAACGGGGCGTTGGCACGCTCGCCGCTGCCCTCACGCCCGGCGGCCGCGCGATACATCACGCCCAGCCGATCGAGGGTGCTCCGCCACGCAGTGTCACCGATCAGCCCGCGCACGCCCGAGTGGAACATTTCGTGCAGAAGCACGGGCAATGCGGTGCGGCTGGTGAGCTTGTCGGCGACGAGGTGGATCGTGCCGTCGGCCGTGGTCATACCTTGGACCGAATTAATAGGGGGAGTTTCTAATTGGGTAGTCGATTTCCTAGGTGATTGATTACCCGGGGCGTCGTCGCCGGCGGCTTCGTTGACCCTGAACACCTCCCGTAGTATGTTCGTGACGGTCCGGGAGCTGCCCCGAGATTGACCAGCTTCGGCTGGGACGGCGGTAATGATGGCGGCATCCCGGACCACCTCCTCAGTCACCCGCACCTCATGCACGTACAGACCAGTGCGGTTGTCCGTGCGCTTCACCACCATCGTCAGCACGTGATGGCGGCCGTCGATATCGACCGGGGCGGCCAGCACGAACCCGGATTGGCCGTCTTGCCTGGATTCTTCCGCCAAGACCCGGGCCTGTCTGAGCGCATCCGGCAGCAGGAACAGCCCCTGAGCCTTGGCAGCACCGAACCCATGGCCCAGCGAATCCTTGGCTGCGCGGCCATCCAGCTTGATTTCGCCCAGCTCGGGGTGCTCGACCACACTGCCGGTTTTATCGGCAAAGTAGCCGGCGGCCCACCGGCGCAGCTCGCCAGCGTTGCCCACCGGCACCTCATCACCCTTCATCGAAGCTACGACCGGGCCTGTCAGGAAGGCGCGCGCCAAAGGATCGTTGCGCAGGCTGTACCGCCCGATCGTCTTGCCCACGTTGCCCGGAAGCGTTGCCGCCGTGTCGTGGAGCACGATCTTGCCGGCGTCGATCAGCTTGGCGATCGCCTTCCCGAGGCGCGATTCCTCAAGGTGCTGGCGCAGCCCCTTGGCGCTGGTGAAACCGCCACCTGACGGGGTGCCGATGCTGTGCGCGGCCGGTTCGTCCTCGGGCGTGCCCTGCGCGGTATCCTCCTTGCCCGGCTTGACCAGCTCGGGCGTTTCGAAGTCGCGGGCCTCGTAGAGGTTGATGCCCTGTGCGTCCTTGGCTTCCTGATACGGAATCGTCAGCGAGCCGCGCTCGTCCTGTGCGACCACGAACCAGCCGTCGTCCGTCCAGCGGTGGCCGGTGACGGTGAACTCCTTGCCCTTCCAGAACACGCCCGTATCGATCGGAGCGCCGGCGCGCAGCCATGCCGGCGGCGGCACCGGGTTCGCGGCGATATCGTCCTCAAGGTCGCCCAGCGCCTTCTCGTAGCGCTCGAGATCCCCGGCCATGTGGAACGGCTCGTCGGCCACGGCCTTGAGGCGCCGCATGGTGGCTTCCATGTCCGCGATGCCGGTACGCTTGCGCTCGATATCGGCCGCGAACTTGCGCAGCGACGTTTCGAGGCCCTGCACGGTGGCGCCGTTGAACGGCTTGCCGTCGATAACCATGCGCAGGACGGGGCGTTCCTCGCGCGACGGCCAGCCGGCGAGCAAGTCGTGCCCGCCGAACGAACCGATCCGCTGGGGTTCGTCGCCGACGCGCAGGTTGAACGCGGCCCACTCTTGGATCGCCTCGTCGGCATCCTTGCGCGAATCGATCGTCTTGCCCTGGACGTCGATCGAGAACGACTTGCCGGCATTGTCGGAGATCAGCTTGCCGATCGTCTCGACCGTGCCGCGCTTGTCGATCTCGCCAAGCTCCGCCTGGGTTTCCCCGATCACGTTGCCGATCGAGCGGGCCTGACGCAGCGCGTTGGCGATGCCCTGGGTGTAAAGCCGCTCGCGCCGCTGCGCGCCCTCGAGCTGCTTGCGGAGCTTCTCGCGGATCAGGATGCGCGGATCGCCGGCCGCCTCGGCGAACGACGTCAGGATATCGCTCTGCTCGTCGGACGCGGCCTCGCCCTCGATGACGCGGGCGCTATCGTCCGCCTTGAGGAACGCGGTGATAAAGCGCTGCTTGATCGCCAGAACCTGCCAGCGGCGGCCGTCGAGGCGGTCGGTCAGGTAGCGATATTCGAGCACCGTATTCCACTGGTTCGCCTGCCGCTGGCCGCGCCCGTTGCGCTGCTCGAGGTCGCCCGGCATCCACGGGGCGTCCATGTGGTGCATCGCGCGCAGGTTCTTCTGCATGTTCACGCCCACGCCCAGCGTCGCCGTCGAGCCGATCACGACGCGGATCTTCGCCGCGTTCATGGCGCTCGCGATCTCCTTTCGGCGATCCTTCGACGTGCTGCCATCCACAAGGGCGATCTGCTCACGCGGGATGCCGGCGGCTTCCAGCCGCGCGACGATATCGCGGATCGTCGAGAACGATGGGATCGAGCGCGTCACCTTCTTGCCGTCGTCGTTCCGGCCCATGCTGCGGGTTACGCGCGTGGAGAAGCCTTGTTCGGCAAAGATAACCTGGGTGGCGAGCGGGTGGCTCTCGTAGATCTCCTTGACGTTCGCGACGATGCGGGATGCCTTGGAGCCTTCATCGTCGAAAGCCTGCCCCTCGCGGCCGGCCAGTGCCTCCCCATCGTACAGGCGCACGTCGAACGATGCCTTGGCGGCAAGGCCCTCGGTGATGATCGGCGATTCCGGCGAGCCGGCCGCCATCGCGTCCTTCCGCTCCTTGCCGGTCATTTGGCGCCAGCGGCGGGCGTACCCGCGCAGCTCCTCAAAAATCACCTTCTGTTGCGGGGTGAGATCCGACGTGACGTTGATGACCTTCTTGTACGGCCGATCCTTGGCGCCCTCAGTGCGGCCGTTCAGCAGCTCCGCGCGCTCGGCCTCGGTCAGCTCATCGGCCATGGTCTTGCCGCTCGCCGTGCGGCGGGGCTGCATTTCCGGCATGTCCTCGGCGAACACGACGTCCATGTACTGGCCGATCATGCGGCGCAGCTCAGGCACGTTGATGAACCCGGCCAGTCGCGTCACCGCCTCGTACTCGGCGGCCGCGTTCTGCTCGACGTCCATGACCTCGCGCGCGAAGCTGCCGAACCAGCCGTCCCACTGATCGACGCCGGCGGCCTGCATTTCCTCCTGCATGATGTAGCGCATCATGTGGAACACTTCCGTCAGCGTGTTCGTGACGGGGGTGCCGGTGAAGAGGTGGACGTTGCCGCCGGCATTGTTGGCGCGCACGTACCGGGTCAGGAACGAAAGCGCGATCGAGCGGTCGGACGTCTGGGTGTTGAGGCCCTTCATCTTCATGCGGGTGCTGATCGGCGGCTTCTTGAACTCGTGCGCCTCGTCCACCATCAGCATGTCCACGCCCAGCTCCTCGAAGGAGATGGCGCCTTCGCGCGAAGAGCGGTTCGACTGCTTGCGGATCGTCTCGATGATCCGCTGGCGCATTTTCACCAGTTCCTTGGCCGTGGGCGAGCGGAGGCGCTTGAGGGCCTCCGGGTCATCCCACATGTCCTTGTCGATCGTGGCGCCGTCCTCGTCGGCCGCCAGATAGGCTTCCTCCTCGAGCGCGGCGATCTCCTCGCGCGCCATCGCCATGAGCGTTTCCTCTTGGAACGAGAAGCGATCGATCAGGCTGTGCGGGACAACGATCGCGTCCCAATCGTCATTCGCGATCTGGCGCATCTTCACGTCGATCGTCTGCGGTGTGAGGTTGTCGATGTAGAGGAGCTTGGCCGCCGGATACATCATCTGGATCTCGGCCGCGACGCTCTTGCTGTTGGCGTTGTGGGCGAAAATCAGGGGCTTCTTGGCGATGCCGTAGCGGCGGCTCTCCACGGCGATGCCGCCCATGGTGAACGTCTTGCCGGTGCCGACCTCGTGGGCATTGAGCGATCGGCGCGACACAAGCGCGCGCCAGATGGCATCGGCTTGGTGCTGGCGGAGATCGAACGGGCCATTGCCCAGGCTAAGGGCCATGCCCTCGAACCGGAGGAAAGACCCGTCGAACTTGGGCGTGGCGAAGGCGTTGCGGGTTTCGTTGTACTCGGCTTCCACGGCGACGCGGCGTTCGGGGTCGCTCCAGAGCCACTCGCCGAACTTGGTCCGCATTTCGGCAATCTTGCCGTTCACCTCCTCGGTGGCGGCATTGTCCACGTACTGGTTGCCCTCGCTGTCGCGGCGGCGGATCGTGACGGACTGGTTGGAGAAGGCCGCGTTGACGAGACGCTGGAACGGGTATTCGCCCGTGCCGTACCCGGTGCGCGCTTCCGGCCGGTTCTTGGCGCGATCCTCGATGCGGACGGTCCAGCGGCCGTCATTATAGCGCACCTCCACCCCCTTCGCGTCGGGCAGGCCCAGCATTTCGACTACGAACTGGCCGTAAGTCTCGGGCGATACCCAGGTGGCGCCAAGCTGGGTTTCGATCTTGAAATAGGGGACGTCGGCTGGAACCACCTTCTCGAGCGCGGCGACGTTGCGGGCAAGGTGCTCCATCCCCTCGGCGACGGCGGCCTTCGCCTGTCGCAGCTTCTCGCGCACGTTCCCGGAGAGGTACATGTCGGAGGGGATCACGTCGCCATTCGGCAGCTCGAACACGGCGCCCGAATCGATCAGCTCCGCCTTGACCTCGGCCGCCGGCTTGTTGGCGCGCTCGGCGATCGCGGCGACGGAGGGGTTCACGCTGGCATTGCGCTCGAGCACGAACGCCTCGGCGATCGACGGGTTCTCGATCGACGGGGCGCCGCGCGTGGTGCTGCGCGAAAGGATGGTGGCCGGCTTCCCGTCGATTTCCAGCGCAGCGAGCGCGGGATAGAACGGATCGTCGATCTTCTCGAGATATCCGAGGCCGAAGCTGTCGGCGAGCTTGCCGTGATCCTTGGTGAAGCTGCTGTAGGCGCTGGCAAGGGCCTTGCGCGCGGCCGTGGCGTCGCCGGCGCGCTCGGCCTCGATCAGCGCCGCATACTTCTGGCGCATGTCCACCAGCCGCTCGAGCTGATCCACGCGCTGCTCGTTCTTCTTGGCGTCCTTCACGGTGAAGGCGCGGACCTGGGCGGCCGGCGCCAGATGCTCACCGCGCACGACGAACAGGCCATCCTTGGTGGACGTCAACGCGCCTTCGCGATCGGCGGTGTGGTTCGCCACGAAGCTGATGTGCTTGGCCTGGGCGTCAGCGGTGTAGATCCCCTGGGGAACGGCATCGATGACGCGCTTGAGGTGCTCGGCCATGTCGGCGGGGCGGTGGACTATCATGCCCGGCCGGCCGCGCGTGGTGCCGCTGCCGAAGTCGATCGTGCCGATGACGTGACTGGGGTTCGCCGCGAAATACTCGTTGATCGAGACTTCGCCGCCCGGCGTCACGTGCGGGACGCTGTTGATCCATCCCGCGCCATCGGCGAGGCTGCTCGGCTCGGCCCGCTTCTTCAGGATGATGATATCGGTGACGACGTTGGTGCCGGCATATTCGGCGAAGGCGCCGGACGGCAGGCGGAACGCGGCCACCAGCTCGGCTTTCTTCGCCAGCTCGCGGCGGATGCCGGTCGCCTTCTTGTCCATCGAGCCCGACGACGTGATGCCCATGACGATACCGCCGGCGCGCACCTGATCGAGGGTCTTGAGAAAGAAGTAATCATGCAGGAGCGGCGAGAGACGGTCATAGCGCCGATCGGCGATCACCGTGTTCTCGAACGGCCAGTTCCCGATCGTGAGGTCATAGAACCCGTCGGGGGTCTGCGACTTCTGGTAGGGCATGACGCGGATATTGGCGTCAGGATAGAGAAGCTGGGCCATGCCGCCGGTCAGGCTGTCCATTTCGATGCCGGCAAGCTGCGATCGCCCGGCCAGCTCAGCCGGCATCATGCCGAAGAAATTGCCGATCCCCATGGAGGGCTCGAGCACGCGGCCGCCTTTGAAGCCCATGCGCTGCATCATGGCCCACATCGCCATGACGGTCGGCGGATCGATGTAGTGGGCGTTGGTGATCGAGCGTTGGGCGCTCTCCCACTCCTCCTTGCCCATGTGGTCGCGCAGCCACTTGCCGCGTTCGTCCCAGCCGTCCTTGTGCATGGGGCGGTCCCACGTGCCCTGAAACAGCTCTTGCCCGAAGCTGCCCCAGCCGAGGTAGCCGGCGAGCGTGCGTTGCTCTTCGGCGGTCGCGGCGCGCCCGGCATCGCGGATCTCGTTGTAGACCTCGAGGGCCTTGCGGTTGCGATCGAAGCGCGCAACCGGGCCGCCGCCCACGATCTCGAGGGGGTTGGCGAGGTGGAAGTTGCCCGAGCCGGCGCGTGTCGGGCTCGGATCGGCCGGTAATGCTGGCGCGATCTGCGCCGGATCTACACGCGGCTTATCGGCTTGGGGTTTTTCGTCGTGGCCCGAAAATAGGTCTAGTCCGCTAGCATCGCGAGACGTTTCATCATCCGCCGCCAAAGATCCTGAGTATACGGGGAAGCTTCCTGCAGTTCGACCGGCAGATCGCTGTTCTCGACCTCCGACGTCTCTGCCTCCATGAATAGCTCCTCTCGCTCCGCGATCTCCCGAGCGTCCGTCACCGGATATCCGAGCTTCACCAGCCCGTGCTTCCGGCGCCACATGCGCTCCTGCACCACGAACGCCATCTTCTCCGTCAGTCCCAAGGCTTGAAGATTCGCCCACATCTTCGGACTGTCTTGTTCCCAGCTCGCCAAGATCCGGTCTCGCAGCGGTATCGTCTCGCTGACGTCCTCCGCTTTGTACCGACGATACTCGGCCTCGATTGATGCTACGTCCGCTTTCGTGAGGTGCTGGGACATGATCGCGTGCAAGCTCCTGGGCTCTGCCCCCGGCTTCCTTCGCGATCAGCTCGGAAAGGTCGGCGGCCGTAAGGTCGATAGGTGCCCAACGGTTTACACTGCCGGTGCCGTACTTGTCGCCGGCTTTGTTGGAGACGCGGTACATCAGCGAAACGCCGGCGCGGTTCGTCGGCACGGCGCCGCGCATCGCGCTTGCGCCCACGGTGACGTAGACGTTCGCGCCGGTGACGGGGTGCGTCATGGTCAGGAACACGTCGCCCGACACGGCCGGGCCCGCGTCATTGCGGGACACGGGGTTGCCAGCCTTGCCCTTGGCGCCCGCGTGGGCCTCGAAACCGAGCCCGGCTAGGGTGGAAGCGGTGGCGCGCAAATAGGCGACGGCATCGGACAAGAACGCGTCCTTGAGCCCGCCTTTCAGGCCGTAATCGGTAGGCTGGTTGGCGCCGCCCTCGATCGGGGTCCAGCCGTCGATATGGTCGGCCGGCCAATCGCTGCGCAAGATACGGGCGCCGCCAGCCTTCTCCGGCTTCGCCTTGGCCTTCGGAGCGGCTACCTCCGTTCCCAGGGCGTGCCGCTCCTCGGCGGGCAGGCCCTCAGCCACGAGCTGGGCGTGCTGCTGCGCAGCCTCGGCCGGCGACGTCATGCCCTTGTTGTCGAGGCCCGGGTAGTTGCGGGCGCCCTCCCAGAACGACAGGAGATAGGGCGTGATCTTCTTGCCGAAGTCGGAGCGCATGGCGCCGGCGAACTCGGCGAAGCTGCGCACGCCGGCCTCGATGTAGGCGCCGGCGATCGTCATGCCGTCAATCAGCACCTCGGGATCTACGCCGCTGTTGAGCTGGCTCATCTTGGCGCGCAGGCGGGCCCGGGCGGCCTCGACCTTATCGGCCGTGAACAGCTTGTTGCCGGCGAAGCGATCGGCCTGTGCGGTTTCGGCAGGCGTGGGCTCGGCCTGCGCGGGCTTCTTCGCCTTGGGCGCCACTTCCGTGCGCGGCTCCACGGTCAGGTGCCCGGCCGCGAGCGCGCGCTTCATCTCCCAATTCTGGAGGGACGAAGAGCCACCGGTGCGGTCGTTCTTGAAGAACGCCTGTTTCTTGCCGACGCTCTCGACGATGTAGGTGTCGGCCGGATCTCCGCCCAGGTAGCCCACCTTTTCGGCGAAACGCGCCTTGTCGCCGTTGCGGACGTAAGGGTTCGGGTTCTTCGCGTCCGGCTTGCGCGCGGACGGCGGGCTGGCCTGCGCGGCCGCCGCTTCCGCCTTCTGGGGGCCCACGGGAACCGCCTTCACGGTGCCGGCGCCGGGGTCCATGATGATCGCCACGGAACGGTCACGCGGTTTAGCCTTGTTTCCGCCCTTGGCGGCCACGGCCTTGAGGAGCGCGGAACGGGCCTCGTCGTACTCGTAATCGCCATAGGGGCGCTCAAGGACGGCTCGGATCTCGTCTTCGCTCATGCCCGCCTTGAATGCGGAACGCACGGCACCCGATGCCTCGGGGAAGTCGTCGGCCGTGCGCTCAACCGGGTCCGCATCGCCGAAGTTGTTCGCCATGAAGAACGCGTAGGCGAAGCCCTCGGGCGTCTCGCTGCGGGCGTTCTTGGTGGCCTGCGACTTGCCACCATAGAGGCGGTGCATCTTGGAGCCCTCGGTAGGCTCCACTGGCGCAAGCGGCAGCTCGCCGTTGAACTTGCCCCACAGCATCGTTTTCTTGGTGTAGGGAGCGCCGAAGCTCGACGGGTTGAACGTCATGCGGGCGCGCGGCAGGCCGGTCAGGCGCTCGATGCGGCCCACCGGGTTTTCGAGCACCCAGAACTTCGGGCGGAAATACTCGATCGTGCGGAGGGTCTGGAACACCAGCTCCTTGCTCGCTTCCGTGCGGCCGTCGGCATCCTTGCCGGCGAAGTGCCGGGCGCCGCTCGATGCGAAGTCCGTGCAGGGGCACGCGGCAAGGATGCCGTAGACCTCGCCGAAATCGTAGTTGTCGTTGAACCACTCCACGCTGAAGTCCATCACGTCCTGACCGTGCTGGATATCGAAGCGGATCACGTTGTAGCCGGCCTCCTCGTAGGGGCGGCTCCACTCGCCGGTATAGTCGAACAGCGACAGGATCGTCTTGTCGCTATTGGCCTGCCGGTGCTCTTCACCCTGGAGGCGGACGTGCTCTTTCCAGCCCTCGATGCGGGCGTGCGCTTCGTCCAGCGAGATCCGGCCCTCCTCGAGGGCGCGCTTGTCCGCCTGGGCGACCTTTTCCGGGTGGGCAAACAGGCTCGCCCACTCGTCCGTCACCTCCTTGAAGTCATCGACGGGCATCGTGAGATCGACGATCGCGGCCGGGTCGATATCGGCGAGATCCTCGGTGCGCTTGGTCTTGGAGATATCGGCAACCGGCTCGAAACGGTTCTCAGGATCGAGCGGCTTGCCCACGTTATGGACATGCTCGGGCGCGGTTTTCGCCTTCTTGCCTGCGGGCTTGTCGATTTTTCCGGCCGGTTTGGCGGTCGCTTCCGCGTCCTTCACCCAGCTCTGAAACTGGTCGAACGGCATCGGCGTGATATCGCCAAGGCCGGTCCATCCCTTCTCGTAGTTGGCGAGATAGCCGGCGCGCGCGTCTTCCTCGCTGTCAAAGCCGACCATCACCTTGTGCTCGTCGAAGGTATCGTCCTCGTTCACCTGATCGACGATGTAGACCGGCTTGCTGACGTCCTCCGCCTTGGGGCCAAGGAACACGTCCACGTGGTCGCCGTCGGCACCCTCGGAGCCCTTCACATAGCCGTATGTGTGCTTGAGCGGCGGCCATTCGGGGCGGCGGCTGGTGCCCGCCGGGTTCTCGATCGAGACGTCAAGGCCGCCGATGGCGACGTGGCCCTTCTTGTAATTGCCCGCTTCCTTCTGGGCGTCGGTGGGCTCGGGGCGATCGTTGTGCGGCGAAGTGGCCGCCTCGGCTTCCGCCTGTGCCAAGGTCGGCCGGCCGGGCTCCTCGGCAGCGGGGGCGGCCGGGCTGACCTCTGCCGGCGCCGACGTGGGCGGGATCAGGGCTTCGCGGAGTTTCGCCTCGTGTTTCTTGCTGACGATCCAGCCGCCGTCCTTCTCGCTCCACTGCGGCAGGGCCTTGTCGGGCAGCGCGGCACGAACCCGGGCCTCTTCGTCCTGGGCAACGCCTCGCACCACGATCGATTTGCCCGACGGCATGTCCGCGATGGCGACGGGCGCGGGCTCGCTATTCGTGCTTTCGGGTAGCAATTGCGGAATTTCGCTATTTGCCGTTTCGGCCACCGGCTGCGCGGTCAGCGCGTCGATCGCCGCGCTGACGCGCTTCTTCTCGGCCAGCATCGCCTTGGTCCAGCCGTTGCCGGATCGCGCCTGCGACGAGAGGGTCTTGAGCCGGTCGCGCAGCTCGGCCTGGCTCTTGCCGACAAGGCTGGCGCCGTCAGTGATAGGGGCCGGTGCAGGTTTGGGCGCTGGCTTTGGCGCTGGCGTTTCAACGGGCGCGGCCGGGGCTTCCTCGCTCAGAACCTCGCCGGTCTGCGGGTGGATCACTTCCGGGGCGTGCTTGGTCACGATCGCCCTGAGATCGGCCTGACGCTCGGCGCCGGTGCTGTTCACGGCATCGACGTCTCGGGCGATCGCCTCAATCTGCGCGCGGTCCAGCTCGGCGCCGCCAAGGCGCTGGCGGACCCGCTTGGCAACCTGCAAGATCGGGCTGGCAGCGCCCGCCGCATCCTTGACGTCGCCGGCGGCGGCGCGCTGGTGATACATATCGATCAGGCTGGCCGCCATGGCCCCGCCGATGGCCTTGAAGCCCTCTTGCAGGTCGGCGGCACTGTTCGGTTCCGAGGTGGCCGGCGCCGCTGCCGGCTGGCCCGGCTGGGCCACTCTGGCGTGCTCGCTGCCGGTCGCGGGATCGACAAGGCGGACGGAACCGCCGGGCGCAAGCTCCGCGTGCGGGATCGCCAGCTCTTCGCCGCTGGCGTTCTTCACCCACACGGCATCATCCGTCTCGCCCACCAGTTCCACCGGGTGCGAGGAATTGCCAACAACGAGATCCAGCTTCTTGGCGGCGACGCCCTCGGGCGCCGGCACGGGAACCGCGCCCGAACCAGCCGGGGCGACGGGCTGCGGCGCGCGCGCCATCGCGCGGCCGAGCGGGCCGGACGGCGGCGGGGTCGGCGTGGCGGGCCCATCGGAATCCGCTGCCGGCGCGGCGGGCGCGGCAGGATCAGCGGCAGCGTGCTCGTCCGTTTCGGCGCCGTGGTGGCCGCCATGGCCGGCGATGCCAAAGCCCGCGCCCATCAGGCCGCCCGCTGCCAGTCCGCCAAGGGCCTCGTTCGCCGCGCCGCGCGTTAGCGGCCGGTCGGGATCGACGGTCTGCATGGCCTTGTTCTCGGCCATCTTCGAAAGGGCGCTCTGGGGCAGCTCTTCCAGCAAGCCTTCGCCGACCGCGCCGCCCAGCGTCGCACCAATCCGGCTTTTGAACTCGCCGGAGAAGATCTTGAATAGAGCACGGTCGCCCATGCCGCCAAACGCGGCCGTGGCGGTGCCGGCAAGGACGAAGGCTTGCAGCGAGGTATCCTCGGCCAGGGCACGGCGCGCTTCGTCAGGCTTCATGCCCTGTTGCAGCAACACCTTGTAGGCGTCCGACTGCGCGAGATCCTCTGGCTTCATCGCAAGGATCTCGTCGCGCACCGACATTGCCGAATGGGCACCGCCGAACAGGCCCTCGGTCAGGCCGCCCGCGACCGTTGCCGCACGGGCGGCCCATTTGCTGGCGATCGCGCGGGTAGCGCCTCGGCTCATGAGAAACTCGAAGGTGCCCGTCGCGATCTTGCGGGCCGGGCCCATCGAGACGATCGTTTCCGGCAGCGATTCGACAATACCGGACGCGTATGAGCGCGGATCACCCCACGCTGGACCGAGCGCCCAGGATTTGGCTTTCTCGCCGTTGCCCAGGTCATCACCCGGCTCAACCACCCAGGCTTTCTTTCGAGCGGTCTGCATAGCGGGGGTGAGCGAACGCTCTGTCTGCGCCTTGTGCTCGTCGCTGAGCTGCTTGCTTCCTTTGCCACCGTGAGTGTAGCGGTCAGCGGCATCGACGGCCGCCGTGATGTGCTTCCCTACGCCGGGGATTTTATCAACGAGCCATGCCAGCGCGTCCCCAGCTCCGACAACGCCCGATTCCCAAAGCTGCTCAGCGTCGTAAGCGAAATCCACCACCGGATTGCCGGCACCGAAGTAGTCACCCTTCTTCCCGGCGGCTGGCGCCCTGCCGTTGGCCGCGTCCTCACGCGCACGCTGTTCCTCCACCGACTTGGGCAGTGGAACGGACATGATGCGCTCGAACGCATCGGACCCGGGCGCCGTGGCATTGCGCTTCGCATATTCGGGCGCCAGCTCCCCCTTGAGCCGGGCGGCGCGGCCGAGAACCTCGGTGCCGTAGGTGCGGGTCTTCGGGCCCCACAGCTTCCGATCGGGACCGGCATGGTGCTCCATGACGGCATCCCGCATGGAGTAGCCCTTATCGAGGCGCTGCTTGAGCTGCTTGGCGGCGGCGTCGATCGCCTGCGCGGGGTTGTAGGGGTTGATCCCCATGCCAGCCGCCGTGCTGTCGAGGTACTGCATGATACCCTTGGCAGTGCCCCATTGGGTGGGGGTGCCGATCGAACCGGGGTTGTAGTGCGATTCCTGCTCGGCCAGCGCCATGAGGATGTTCACCGGCACGTTGTACTTGCGCGACGCGGCCTCGAACATCGGCGTGAACTTCGCCGGGATATTGACGTGCGCGTTGACCTTGCCGCCGCCGCCGCTGCTGCCGCCGGGCGCCGTCGGGGCTTGGTATCGGGGCGCCGGCGGTGCCTTGAGCTGCGGGATCTGCGCTGCTGCGATGACGGGCGGCTGTTCCGCCTCAATTTCACCGAGCGCGACGTCGTAGGGATTCTGCGAAAAGATGCTTTTTGCCACGTGGGTTGTCTCGTCGATGAAAGGGGTCAGTAGAGCGAGGGGGCGCCGCCGACGGCGTTGCTGCCGCTGCCCATGAGGCCGCGCGCGCCGGTTTGCTGGCGCTCGTACTCCTGCACCACGCGTTCCGACTGTTCGTCGGGGCTCAGTTTCGAGAAGCTGAGGTCCGTCTCGCGCAGGCTCTTCGCGATGCTCTCGAGGCCCTTGCGCACGTCCTCCTCGGTGGGAGCCTTGGTGTCCTGACCGAAGGCGGCCTTGACCTGGGCGGAGTTGGCGTCCTCCTCCATCGTGTAGGTGTGCTTGATGGCATCGCGCGCCAGGGTGCGGACGTGCTCGTTGGCAGCGAGCCGATCATCGATGACGCCCTTGTTGTTCGCCTTGCCGATATCGTAGCCGTAGTCGCGGCGGGCCTTCGCGGCCTCGGCACGGGCGGCTTGGGCCGCCTTCACGTCGGCCATCCCGGACTGGAAGACGTTCTCGGGCGACATGACCATGACGCCATCGCGGTAGACGTCCTCCATGCCGTGATACTCCTGCGAGTACGCCTTTCCGTCTGCCCCCTTGAAGTTCATGCGGATGCCGGTGACGTTGCCGTCCTTATCCTTGATCTCTTCGCCGCCGGTCACATCGACGCCATCGTCATAGTAACCCTTGGTGTTGTAGGCGGCCGTCATGGACTTGATGAACTGGCTGGTGTCGCCCCGGTGCGCCGCCCGTGCTGCGGTGGCCCAATGCTTGAGCCCTTCCTTGGCGCCGGCGGTATCCATCCACGTCTGGTACTGTTGCGCCATCTGCGGCTTGCCCGCGCGCATGTAGCCATCCACGAGCTTTGGGACGGCCGTTTTCATGTAATAGTCGGTGAATGAGCCCACCTGTTTCGCGGCCGCATCGTGCGCGGCCGCCCCGTCGAACCCGTAATCGGCGTCACCGACCTTGTACGTGGGCTGGCCCGTCGCCGGATCGATCGCGGAGGTGATGCCCTTCGAAATGTCCGCCTCACGCGCGGCATCGGCTTCGGCCCGGCCGGCCTTCTCGACCTTGCGCATCTTCCGCTCGGTCAGGCCGTCCTCGATCGTGGTGCGGAGCCTGCTGGCGTTTTCGTAGCTCTGCTGGGCGCCTTGAAGGAACTGGCCCAGGCCAACACCGAAACTTACCATGTGGTGATTCCTTACGCTGCTTTGCGGATGACGGAGCGGCTGGCGCTCTTGGGCTTGGCCTCGCGGGATATCCCGCGCCCCTTGGGCAGGGCGGCGGAGAGCTGCTGCACCTTTGCGTCCAGCTCCTTGACCGCGCCCATGGTGACGCCAATGGCATCGACGATCGGGATGGAGTGGCCGTCGCCCTTGCCGGTCGCGCGCTTGAAGTCCTGCGCATAGGTGCCGATGTGGCGGCCTTCGTCGCCCACGCCGTCCTTGTAGGACCATTCCTCCACGGGCATTTCGCGGACGGCCGCGAGCACGCCTTTCGCCGGCGCTTTGTCCTCCTTGAGGTTCTCGTCGGAAATGATGGCGCCGGCGGCCGTGCCCGCGATCGAGCCCAGCGTGCCAAGGAAACTGCCGCTGTTCTGCTGGTTGAGCTGGTACGCCTGCAACTGCTGGCCGTAGAGGTTCGAGAGCGTCTGGGCTTGGCTCGCATAGCCAGACATGGCGGTGCCGTACCCGCTCTGAAGGATGCCCACCGAACTGTTGTAGGCGTTGTTGCTCGTGGCGGTGGTGCCCACGGCCGAGGAGCCAGCGCTTACGCCCAGGCCAAGCGAGGACGCGGCCTGCGACGGCAGACCGTTGCCCATGTTGATGGCATCGCTCTTGAGGGCCAGCGCTTCCTTGCGCGTGGTGCTGCGGGCGTTGTTCTCGGCGCCGGCGGCCGCCAGCGCGGTATTTGTGTCGGCGGCGCGCTCGACGCCCGCATAGCGGCCGCTGGTGGGGCTGACGCCCATCGCCGCCATCGAGCGGGAGCGCTGCGCGGAGGCGGCGGCCGCGTTGTTGATGACGTCCGCCTTGGCTTCGGCAGCAACGGTGTCCTGCCGCTCCTTGCTGTCCCAATTGTTCGCCGTCTCGATGAACTCGTCTTGCAACGGCTGGAACACGCCCTTGTAACGTGAGCGATCCTCCGCCGCCCACTGCTGCGCCTGCTTGGACGCGGCGAGCTGGTCGGCCGTTACTTCGGTGGTCAGCGCGTCGAGCTTGTCGTTGCGCTCGTTGGCGACGTCGAACTGTTCCTTGGCGATGGACAGCCAGTCCTCACCAAGCTGCGCCTGTTTCAGCGCGGCAATGCCGATATTCGGATCTGCGCTCGGTGCGCTGCTACCCTTGCCCACGATTATGCTCCTCGGTGCTCACGGGGGATGAAGCGACACTCCTCGCGCAGCATCCCTAGGATGATGATGTCTTCCCCATCGTCGCCGGCACGCCGCATCACGCCCTCGCGGACGAAGCCCATGTGCAGGTTCAGGCGCAGCGCAGCGGCATTCGATGCCGGCACAAGCCCGGTAAGCCGGCGCTTGCCGGCGGTGACGAAGGGGAAATGGTAGGCGGCGGCGAGAAAGCTGCGGGAGCCGAAGCGCCCGGTTCCATCGCTCGCCAGATGGATATGCACGTCCGCCTCTGTCCAGCAATCGTAGACCAAGACAGCGCGCAGGCGGCGTTCGTCGCCCCAGCCGATGGCCTGCGCGTCGGGGAAGAACCGGCATCCGATGACCGCTTGCGCCCAGGCAACGAGCCGCGGCTGATCTCTTGAGACGATTTCTAGCATTGTCCGATAGCGCATTGGAATTACGCGAAAGATTATCGCTGCTATCGGGGCAACCGCCTAGCGCTAAGTGCGGGTTTTCAGGATTTTCCCAAGGGCGTCGAACAGGGCGTGGACGTCGGCGACTAACTTATTGAAATCCTCGGAAGTTGGCGCGCCGGTCACGGTTTCGGATTGCGGATCTGGCAGCGAGATCCCGGTAACGCGCAGCTTTGCGATCTGCTCGAGGAGCTTATCCCCCTCCGACGCGCGCATGGCCTTGTTGCGGCCGTCCCCGCGATCGCCCCACAGCATTGCCACGCGTTCGCTCAGGATGCGCCATTCCTGGCCGGTCGGAGCCGTCACTGTTGCAGCTCCGAAGGCGAGCCCACGACGCTGATCGCCGTCACCATCTGGTTGCCCCGGATCTCGACTTCCCACATGCCGGCGAGGAAGCCGGACGGCAGGCGCACGGGCTCATTCAGCTTGTAGACCGTCGCCACCGCCTTGCCGTCGGCATAGACGGTCGCGGAAAAGCTCGGCTGGCCTTCCTCGATCGGCGTGAGGAGCGAGCCGGCGAACGTGACCCGGCCGATCGGCATGGCGTTGATGGCGCCCCCTGTGGCGTCGGTGTCGATCAGCTCGCGGTTGCGGGCCTTGGCCGCCTCCGTGCGGATGCGCGCCGTCTCGCGCTGCTCGGGCGTCGCAGTGTCCTCGCCCTCGATCAGGATGCACCCATAGTTGGTCGGTGCCGGCAAGACGAACTTCTTGGATCGCCACACTTGTTCGCCGAACGGCATCGCAAGCGCGTCCCACTCGTAAATGTCCTGCCCGCCGCGCAGCAGGTACAACGCTCCCGTTTTGGGATCAGTGAACATGCCGTCGGCATCGTCGCCGGCGCGGATCAGGAACGGCTGGGCGCCGGTAAGATCGACGATCAGGATGCCGCGCTGCTCGATGCCGCTGGAATCGGTGAAACCGTAGCTGCACAGGTATCGGCCGGCGAAAGACCCGGCGACGAACGAGAACGGGTTGAGGCGCTGCCAGTCATCGCGGGACAGCAGCTCGCGCGTCATGAGGTTCGCCCCGCTGGTGCTGACCACCACAAGGCCATCCGGTGACGGATAGGCGATCGTGTAGCCGAGATCGACGATGCCCTGGGCGCTGACGCACGGCAGGTTCACCTCGAGGCGCTCCATGGTCATGCTGTCCGGCGCCGTGCCGGCCACGATATACGGCTGGCCGGTGGTCATCACCGCCAACGCCGAGCCGAACACGCCGAGCCCGACAATCTCGAAATCCGTCGTCAGAATGTACTTTTCCGGCCACGCGTGCGGGCGCCACGGCTCGCAGAAGTACAGCCGCTTGCCGACGAACCCGGCCATCATGCCGTTCGGCATGGAGACGAGCCCGGTCAGATCCTCGGGCGGAACATTATACTCGAGGGACGGGAGCTGCTCTTGGATAGTGTTGTCATCCACCACGTCCACCCAGGGCGCCGTCTGGACCGGCATTTCCTTGATGAAGTAGAAGGCCGTGGCGCCGAGCGCACTCGTCTGCGAACGGTAGATCCGCATCCGGTTGAAGCGGCGGTTGATCGGCGGCAGCGCGAAGCCGGAAACGCTGACGTTCAGCCCGGCGCTCCACAGCAGCTCGTTGCTTGCCGGCGCGGGCTCGGATTCCTCGTCGAACTCCGTAACCCACGTGTAGGTGTAGAGGATCGTTGCCTCCAAGTCCGGGTCGGGTGTTTCGCTGCCTTCGATCGCGATCGTCAAGGCCCCGGTCGGCGCCGGCAAGGCAAGGTCGTAGACGTCGGTGCCCACCATGATCTTCGGGGCGCCGTCGCCGGTGTAGTACAGGCGATTGGCCGCGATCGGCGCCGGCTGCGCGTCCACGCGAAGCGGCCAGCTCAACCAGCGATCATTGAACTGGTAGATGGTCCGGGCGGGCTCCTCGAGGCGCTGGACGTAGCGGCCGCGCCGGATGGGGACGAGGCCGCCATTCTCGAGCTTCGTGTTCTGGGCAAGCTGGGCGTGGTTGTTCGGCAGCAGGCGCCCGAGGAGGCGCGGGATCTCGCCGCTGAACGAGGAAATGCGGATCGACATTAATCCTCCACGGTGACGATGACGGCCGGGGCCACGGACATGAGCGGCAGCGTGATCGCCCGGCCGGCCAGCTCGGCGGCGGCGGCGGCCGTCAGGCGCAGCTCGACAGCATCGCCGGCGGTGTAGGCGCGCGGCTGGCTCCCTTCCTGGCCGCGCCGCACGGCGAGCGCGTCGCCCGATCGGCCGGTGCAGCGCATGTACTCGATCTCGCCCAGCTCGTTCTCGAGCGCGATCGGGAACCAGTCGTCATCCTCCTCGATCGTCGGAAAGCGGGAGCCGTGCCCGGTCTGGACGCGAACGGTGGTGTCGATGGCGCTGATCGAGGTGGCAAGGAGCGATCGGGCATTGTTGTTGAGTTTCAAGGACATGACTTACACTCCGAAAAGGGCGCCGGCGGTCAGACGGATTTCAACGGGGGTGCCAGCCGGCCAAGCACGGGCGGCCGTGTCCTCCTCGCCGCGCGAGAGGGTGAGCTGACTGCCCGAGCGGGCGGTGCAACGGCAGATCTCGATGGCGTCCATCCCCGTGCCCAGGACGATGGGAAACCAGTCGTCGCCCGTGGGCGTGGGAAAGCCATCGCCGGATACGACATAAGCGGTCGTACCGGCGGCCGCGAGCGCCACGACAAGGGGCGAGCGGGCATTGTTGGCGAGGATGCTGGACATTACGACACCGTGTGCTGTTCAAGCCAAAGCTGGTGGAGAGTGATGAACTCCCGCGCCCGATCGAGATCGGCGCCTTCCGGCGCGCCGGCGGGGTTCTCGAGCATGTAGGCGAGCGTCGCGATGATCTCGAAAGCCCAGAAGCCGTAGTAGATCTCGCGGCTGGCGGCGCCCCGGTTGGCCCACGTGTAGCGCATGGTGTCCGATTCATCGTCGCGCCAGCGCAGCTCGAGGTAATCGAGCACGCGCTTGCCGATCGCGTTCACCGTGGCGAGCTGGGACGTGGACAGGATGCCCGAGGCCTTGAGCCAGATGCAGGCGCGCAGCACCAGCGCCGGCGCGTGTGGCTCCTCGGCGTTGGTCTGCGGCGCCGAGGTGCCCGGATGCGGGTAATCGGTCGGCGCGCCATAAAGCCGGGCCGGCTCGCCGGACGTGCCGGCGTTCGGGTTGAGCACCCCGTCTAGGTTTGGCCACAGCGTGTTGAACGCCGTCAGCCAATTCATCGCCAGCGAGAACGCGAGGTTGCGGGCATCGAGGAAGGCCGCGCTTCCCGTCGTGGCAAGCACAATACGGCTCAGGCTTTCGACGACGCGGCACTGGTAGCCGGCCCACCGCGTATTCGGGTCATCGTTCACATAGACCCACGTGTGCGGCTGGGGGTTGCCCAGCGTCATGCGCGCCGGCGTGTTCAGAACGAACGTGTGGGCGAACGGCCCGGTCACACCCCCGTCGGTCGCGTACTTCGCCTGGGCAGCGCTCAGGAACATGAGCTGTTGCTCCATGAGCAAGGCGTGCTTGGGCTTGGTGATCCCGGAGACAGTGGCCGCGCTGATCGGATAGGTGATCGCGCCCGAGGCATTGGCGACAGGAAGCGTGGCGGCCGTCAGGTTGGGATGGACGGCATTTGCGTCGGCCTCGAGATCCAGCCACAGGTCGGGGAGTTGGTAGCCGTGGAACGGAGAGCCGTTCCAGCCCACAAACTGCTGCTTGTTCACGTCGGCATTGATCGCGAACGGCATCGCGCCCGGGAAGAACGGCATGGCGCTGCCGGCGACGGCCTGCGCGAGGTTGTCGCGCACCCACTGCTCGGACGGGCCGCTGACCAGCCGCATCGCTACCAGCTTCATATTGACGTCGGCCGCGACTTCCACCGAAAGCCCGAAGTTCTCGAACGTGGTCCCAGCCGGCAGCACGGCGTTATCGCTGTCCTTCCGCACAAATGCCGTGCGGGGCACGAGGTAATAGCGGATGGCATCGGTGCCGGTGCCGCCCTGGGTGGTGTAGGCAAGGTCCGTCAGGTCGGCATACCAGCGCGTTTTCCCGTCATACGCCTTGGTGGAGGAGACGTAGACGTAGAGGTGATCCTTCGGGAAAACGTAGGTCAGCTTGCCCGAGGGCGTGTCGGCGAAGTCGTAGTTGATGGTCTGCGGCCCGGTGCGCAGGTTCCGGTTCACTTGGATCGCCACGAACAGGAATCGGTCGGCATCCTGCCATGCGGTTGCCGCGCGCCACTGATCGTTGATGCCCCGGCCGATCTGGATCTGCGCGGCGGAGAAGACGCGCACGGTGTTGGAGCTGTCGTTCTGGGTGGTGTTGGGCGTGAGCTGCTCGGCCGTGATCTGGATGGCGCCGTAAAAGATATCGCCGGTCCAGCTCCCCGGCGTCAGCATGTTCTGCGGGGTCCACGTGAAATCGCCCGGCGAGACGGCGCCGCCCTGGCCGCCCACGCGCGAGAAGAAGTTGAAGCCGATCCAGTCCGCATTGGCGCCGGCGGCGATCTCGGCGGCCGATGGCGGCTTGGCGTCCGGGTGGTTCGAATAGCAGAAGATGCCCGAGGGCTCGCCCTTCACGGGGATTGGCGCGAACTGCGGCAGCGGCTTGAACACGGTGCGGAGATCCGAAAGCGCCTGACCGCGCACGGCCGTCCGGTTGCCCGCCAGTCTGAGCTTCTCCCACTTCGCCGCCGCGCCCGCGCGATCGTCGTCGGCGGCCGCGAGCTTGAGCGCGTAGTTGAACCAGCGGAAGGTATCGGGCGCGCACGCGCTGTAGCCGGCCTCGATCGCCGTCCAGTTCGGATAGGCTTCCTGCGCGGATCCGCGCGTGATGGTGCCGGCGTTCTCGTAGGCATAGACCACGTGCCAACTGGCGATCGAGGGCGCGCCGGCCGGGATCGTCACCACGACGGTATCGTCTACGCGCTCCCAATGGGTAGACGGCTCCTCGAGCGCGCCGGCGAACCCGTCATCCAGCCGGATCGACGTATCGGCGCCGGGGCTCGTGGTGTCATAGGCCGGCGAATACGGGCTCGAGTACAGGAGGTAGCTCGTGCTCGGGTAGATCATCCAGACCCGGAAAACGTCAGCCGCGCCCTTGTGCTGCTGTCCCAACGATCCAACCGGCACGGTCGCGGGGATCACCAGCTTGTCGCCCGCGCGCGCCGCCACGAAATCGTAGTTGATCGCCTGCGCCGGGATATCGCCGCGCGCCGCGTAGAGCCAGTGCAGCAGCGTGATCGTGCCGGCATCGTCCGGTACCGGCTGGCGCAGCATGGGGGCGGTGTCGGACCCGTTGCCCAGGGCGTCGAGCAGCGATTGCCCCGTGGCCTTATACCAGTTCGCGGCCGATTGCTCCTCGGACGTGCCGCCGGCGAGCACCCGGGCAGCAAGAAAGCTGCCCTCGATCGCGATGGACTGGCCTTCCGACGTCCCCGAATAGGGATGGAAGTAGCCGCCACGCCCCAGCTCGTTGTGATAGGCGTTGGTGATGAGGCCATAGGCGATCATCGGACCGTTCTCGCCATCGCCTTCACCGCTGCCGGCGAACTCGCCGGCCGGGATGATCGCCAGCGCCGAGGCTTGCAGCAGCCCGCAATTGACCGGGTTCGCGAACTCCACCGTGAACCGGGCTTCCTCCGCGTAGGCGTCGTAATCCCGAATGGGCACGTCGATCGACTTGGATATCTCGCCCGGCGCGAACGTCAGCGTGCCGGACATGGCCGTGAAGTCGTCGGGCGCGATCGCTGTGCCGGCGAGGGTCGCGTATTCCACGCTGATTTCCTCGTCGCCGGCCTTGTCCAGCGTGACGGTGAAGATCGCGAACCGAGGCATCAGTCGCTTTCTCCGATCAGGTCGCCGAAGTAGTGGTGCATGGCCGCGCACGCGATCGCGTATTCGGCCTGGGCCCAGAAGCGGTGATAGGTGAACACGGGCGCGGGGTTTGCGACCGGATCAGCGGCATGGGCCTCGATCACCGGCCACATAGGGTCATCCTTGAGGAACGAGCGGATCGAAATGTACGTCGATGCGCTGTTCACGACGTCGCCATTGGGCATGGTGCCGTTGAAGATCGCCGGCACATAGACCGGATCGAGCATCCGCTTGTAGTCGCTGCGCGGCTCGGGCGTGCAGATGCCGATATCGTCGCGGTACGTCGTCCACACCCGGTCCAGCAGCTCGCGGGCGAGCATATAGGCATCCTCAGCCGTGTGGGCACCGCCCGGGATGGCATCGGTGAACTTGCCCATGCGCCGCTTCGCCTCGGCGTAGTTGATGAGGAGCACGGCAAGGCTCGAGGCAACGCCAAGGTCGGTGCTGTACTCGGTGATCTTGCAATGCAGGGTCGGGTTCGGGACCGTGGAGGCGTTCCAGAAGGCCGCGTAATCGCCGGTGCCGTCCCACTCGAGGGTGGGCAGATACTCGTACACGCCCTCGAGATTGGCCGTGGTCGCGGTCTGGCCCGCGATCGCGGTGCTGTTCACCCAGGACAGCGTGCCCGGGATTTTGAAATCGCCCGTGCCGATCAGCTCGGATTCGTCGAGGAACCAGTTCACCAGCCGATCGAGGATCACCTCGAGGTTCTTGCGGACCTCTACGGCCAGCGCCGTCGTCTTGTCGGAAACCTCAAGGAAGGCGTCAGCGGTGCGGGCCTGCCCCCACGGCTGGAAGCCTACCCAGTTGTTCGACGGCGGATCGTGCCAGACCGGCGCATAGGTGTAGTACATGCCGTAGAACTTGGCGTTCTGGCGGCCGTCGGTCGCGGTTTCGTACCGGGCGAACAGCGAGTTGGTGACGCCGCCGGCGATCGGGCCCTCGGGCGATTGCAGCCAGCGGATCATTTCGATCTGCCGGTAAAGGGAGCCCAGCCAGATATCGCCGGCGCTGGCCGACTGCGGAGTGAAGCCGCCGCCGCCGGTCGCCATGAAGTAGGCGGTGTCCACGCCCTGATAGCCCTGATGCGCCTCCGAACAGCCGATGCGGTAGCCCCACGATGCCTCGGCGCCGGCCGCCGGCACTTCGCCGCCCCATGCCGCGTACCAGTTGATGAGGTAGTGGCACGAAGAATAGGGCGCGGCCGATGTGCCGCCCTGGGCGCGGTTGGCCCCGATCTGGCGGAAATACTTGTCGAAGAGGTTGTAGCGCAGGTAGTCGCCCATCTTTTTCGCGCGGCTGGTGGAAGTGGCGATCGTCGCGCCCGCGCCCTGATCGGCGGCGAACTTGTTGGCCCAGAACGCCCACTGCACCGCGCGCACCTCGGCATCGGGCGCGTTGGTGTAGGACCATTTCTTGCCCCAATCGTACTGCGCGGCCGGGTAGAGCTGCTTGCCCTGGGTGAACAGCGGCTCATAGCCGTAGGCGCTACCGCCGTTGTTCCAGTCGTTCCAGCAGGGGTGCGTCACCGTCTCGAACGACGATTCCTGCAGGCCGCGCTCATAGGTGTTGATGTAGACGTTCTTCGTCGCGCCATCGCCGTTCTTGAAGCCGTAGGCGCCTTCCACGTCGATGATCCAGTGCATGAGGTACATGCGCTTGGAGCCGTAGGTGGTCAGCAGCTCCTGATAGAGCGGATCCACGCCCTTGGCCGCGTTCGGCTGCGACAGGCGCGGGTAGTCGCTCGGAAGGTTGCCCTCGGGCGTATAGTCCGCCGGCGACGCGGGATTGTAGGTGCCGGCCGGCTGGTTCGTGGTGTTGGGTACATAGATCGTGTCGATCTTGTTCCAGCAGTTGTTGTAGCCGGTCCAGTCGGCGTTTAGCGCGCCTTGCCACGCCTCGAGGCCCACCCAGAACGAGGCCGTTTCCGAGACGGTTTCACCGCCATAGTCGGGCGCCTCGTTGATGATGTTCTCGGGCACGTGGCGCGGCACCGCGAAGGCATTGGCGCCGGTCTGGGGGCCGAAATAGCCGTTCCGGGTGTCGTGGACGGCCGCATAGATCCAGTCGAACCGCTGGCGATAGCTAAGCAGGCCGTCCACGCCCGGGATGACGCCCGTGCCCGAAGGGACTTCGATCGTGCAGCCCTCGGGATTGGTGATTTGGAGCGAGAACACCTCGCGCGGCGCGCCGGCGAAGTCGTCGCGCACCGGCACGACGACGTGCTTGGTGATCTCGCCCGGGTCGAAGGTCAGCGTCCCGGCCGTGTGGGTGTAGTCGTCCGGCGCGGTCGCGGAGCCCGGCACGGTTGCATAATCGAGGGTTGCGGTTTCGGTGCTCGCTTCCGAGAGCGTGACCACGAACGTCATTTTGCGGGGCATGGGGGTTCCTTAGGAAGCGATGGTGCCGACGGGGGTGAGGATGCCGTGCGAGCCCTTCTGCGCGGCGGTGTAGTCGTAGAGGACGGCCGCCCCGATCTGGAACGTGAAGGTGCCGGTCGCGGTGGCGTAGAGCACGCCCTCCACGGTGATGACGTTATCGTCGCCGCCGACGGGCGAGCTGGTGAAGATCAGCGGGGTTGCCTTGGCCTTGCAGAACTTGCCGACCGGCGCGCCGGATGAATCGAAGCCGTTCACGCGCACGGCGAGCGACTGCACGCCGGCGGTGCCCCCGAAACCGACGCGGATGCCCTTGGAGACGTCCGTGGTGCGGTAAAGCAGGTTGATGCGGATATTGTAGATCGTGTTAACTTCGACGGGGAAGCTCAGGGCATCCACGAGCGTAATCTCGGTGACGCCCAGGTCGGTCGATCGCAGCGCGGTCACGGCCGAGGAACCGCCGCTCCCGCCGCTGCCCGCCGGGCCCTTGAGGTTGCCTACGGCCGAGCCCCAGCCGCCCGATGCCTTCGGCCCGTAGACGTCGCCGTTGGTCAGGTTCAGGTAGTAGTCGCCGACCGCGCCCGTGCCCGCTGCCGGCGCGCCGGCGCCCGAATACCATTTCGTGCCGGTGCCGCCGCTGGCCCCGGAAACGGCCTTCCACGCGCCCCACGTGCCGGCTTCCTGAAAGCGGGCGTGCATCAGGCCAGTGCCGTTTTCGATGCTGAGCTGGGTCACGTACTGATCGCCCGAGGGGATGCAGATGCCCCGGCCGTAGCTGCCCGCGAGCGGCGCGTTCTGGGTGGTGTCCGCCCAATTGAAGAACCCGCCCTTGACGATCGTGTTCAGGTCGGCCGGTGCCGTCGTGTAGGTGGACGTCAGGCCGAACTGCTCGAGGTACTCACGCACGCCGGCCGGCGTCGTCGCCACCGTCGCGAGCTGGGCGGACTTCGCCTGATCGCTGGTCGCCAGCGTGGCGCCGCCGCTGCCAGCCGCACCCTTGATGTTGCCCACGGCCGAGCCCCACGCGCCCGATGCCTTGGGGCCGTAGACGTCGCCGGTGGTGACGTTCAGGTAGTAATCGCAATTGGCGCCCGTCGCGGCCGCCGGCACGCCAGCAGCGGCATACCATTTGGAGCCGGCGGCGCCCGCGTCGCCCTTGATGGCGGTCAGCAGCACGAGATCCGTCCACGCGGTGTCCCCGACATAGCGCCACTGGATCGCGGTCGAGGACTTCTGAAACTCGACTTGGCGGCCGTCGGCGCCAGCATCGCCAGCCGGGCCGGCGGGTGCCTCGAACTCGATCCAGTGCGCCACGTCGCCGGCCGGTGCGGTCGAGGACACGTAATCAGCATCGCCGCGCAGGATCCACATGGAGGTGGCAGCGGTTGAGCCGGCCGCGAACACGTAGTCGCCGGCGTGATAGGTGCCAGCCGCCCAATCGCCGCGATTGGTCAGGCCCGTGCCCGCTTCGCCCTTGATATCGGCCAGTGCGACAAGGTTCTTCCATGCGGTGTCGCCGACGAGGCGCCATTGCAGGTAGGTGGTGCCGCGCTGGAACTCCACCGATCGGCCGTCGTCGCCCTTATCCCCGTCATCGCCCTTGTCGCCCGGCTCGCCCTTGAGCGAGGCCAGCCACTCGGCGCGCGTGCCAGCAAAGCCCGCCGCGACGGCCACGGCATAGGCGTCCGCGCCGTCATCGCCCTTGTCGCCGGGGTCGCCCGGTTCACCTTTGAGCGAGGCCAGCCATTCCGCCAGCGTGCCCGTGAAGCCCGCCGCCTGTGCCAAGGCGAACGCATCCTTGCCGTCGTCACCGGCCGGGCCGGCCGCCATGGTGACGGCCGCTATCGTGGCGCCGCTATCGTCCACCACGCGGATGATGCACTTCGCCATCTCTGCGCCCAGGATCACGCCCGGCGTGGGCGTCAGCTTGATCGAGAAGGTGCGCGGCGCGGTGTCGTTGCCGGTGCGGCCGTAGACGAGCACCTGAATGGTCTTTTCGGTTTCGCCCGGCGCGAAGGTCAGGCCGCCGGACGTCTCTTCGTAGTCGGTCCCGGGAACAGCGGTGCCGGCAACCGTTGCCCATTGGAGGAAGATGCTTTCCGTGGCCGCGCGCGAAAGCCGGACGACGTAGGAAGCGTAGGAGGAACCAGTCATGTTCGGCATGGTCAGACTTTCAGGCTAGAAACGGTGCGATGGTGGCGAGCTTGACGGCCTGCGGCGTGTTCCAGTCGTCTTGGAGGAGGCCGCCGGTGTCCCCGCTGTTCGGGTTGAAGGACCAGTAGGCGAACGATGCGCCCATCTTGCCGGCTGGGAGCGCGTTCACGCCCGAGCCGGTGAAGTCGCCGGCGAGGTACTTGCCCAGCTCGGTGGTCCACTGCTTTTCGTAGGTGCCGTGCGGCTTGGTCGCGGCGCCGGTGCCGTCCACGCCGTAGTGGCCGCCGAACTCGCCAATCCAGATCGGGGCGATGTTCTGTTCGAAGATGAAGCCCCAATGATCGTGCCACACCTGATAGAGGTTCGCCGGGTAGTTGGCGGGCAGCGAAGGGTTGCTGTCGTAGCGCAGCCACGTCTGGGTGCCGACCGACTGGCCGTATTCGTGCGGGCTGTAGGCGAGCTTGTTGGGAACGGTGAGCACGACGGGGCGCGTGGCAACGCCGGCGAGCTGGCCGCCCCACCAATAGAAGTCGTCCGCGACCGAACCCACGCCCTCCACGAAGATGATCCAGTGCGGCGCGATCGTGTGGATATGGTTGCCGCACGTCTCGGCGAGGCCCGCCCAGGTTGCCCAATCGAGATCGTGCGGCTCGTTGTGGACGTCGGCGCCGATGACGTTCGGCGCGCTCTTGTAGCGGTTGGCGACGAGTGCCCACGTGGCGAGCCAGTTGGCCTGGCTGTAGCTGCCGTCGGTCGGCGCGCCGTCGGCGCCGTCGCCAGCCGCGCGGCGGTGGTGGTCGAAGACGATGTAGAGGCCCTTCGTCTCCGCATAGGCGACGATGAGATCCATCGCTTCGAACGGGGTGACGTAGGTGTAGCCGGTGGCCGCCGTGCCGCTGACGATGAAGGCGAGGTTCTCGGCGAACTCGTCGGAGACGCCATTGATCTTGGAGCTGCTCTTGAACGTGTCGCCCGAGAACGGCACGCGGATGCAGTTGAAGCCCCAAGCCGCGATCTTGTCGATCAGGATCTTGTAGCCGTTCGCCCAGATCCCGTGCGGGAAGTTGTTGGTGCTCTCGGCGCCGAACCAGTTGATCGAGCGCAGGCGCACCACATCGCCGTTCGCCTTGACGAACTGGTTCCCCGACGTGCTGAGCGCCCCCAGCGCGGGCAGGACGGGCGCTGCCGTCCCGGTGCCGGCAAGAGTGCTGGTTACGTCGCCCACGTCGGTTTCGACGGTTAGCGTGCCGGCGGTGGAGCCCTCGGCCTTGGGGGCGTGCGTGACCGTGATCGAGCACGAGGCGCCGGGCTCGAGGCTGGCACCGCACGTATTGGTCTGGGTGAAGCCTGCCGAGACGGCGATAGCGTCGATCGCCAGCGCGGCCGTGCCGGTGTTGACGAGCGTCGCGACCTTAGCCGTGCTCTCGCCCACGGTGGCCGTGAGGGACAGCGCGGCGGGCGCAAGGCGGGCCACGCCCACGTCTTCGGCCGCTGACAGCTCGCCGTCGCTGACCGATGCACCCGGCACCGCGCCGGCGCTGAGCACACCGTCGCTGACCGACGCGCCGGGCAGCGCATTGGGGTTGATGCCCACGCCTACCTCGATCGGCTCGACCGTCACGTAGATCGGCGCGATGTAGTCGGCGATGCCGCGCGTCCGCATGATGAAGCGGAACAGCTTCAAGCGGCCCTGGCTGGTGGTGACGAGCGCTTGCAGGTCGTACCGCTCGTCTTCGCCGCCGTCGGTGATCCAGATGGCAACGCCCGTCGGCGCATAGCCGACCTTGGTGATAGTCAGCGGCGGGTCGGTGACAGGGCCGTAGGAGAGCTTCACGCCCGCCACGACTTCGCCCGGCTCGAGGAATCGGCCGAGCGGGATGCAGTAGTCTAGGTGATCCTCGGCACGCTGGAACAGCATCGGGGCCAGATGCGGCCCCATGTCGTGGATCTTGCGATCCTTGGCGAATGGCAGCTCGTCATCTTCGATCGGCTGGCCGAGGATGACAACGAGGCTAGAGGTATCGAGATCTTGATCTTCTGGGGGCACGCTGCTGGCCTCGAACGCTGGCGTTGAAATTGCGATCCTTGGCCGATTGGAAGATCCCGGCGTGGTAGCCGGCGAGCTGGGGATTGCTGAACGGCTGGTCTGGGATGACCAAGATCCGCGCCAGTGCTCCCGACGCGAGGGTTTCTCCCCACTGGTCGAAGAGGAAGTAGGGCAGCACGTCAGCATCCAGCGCGGGCTTGAGGAACATCGAAATGCTGAGCGTCCCCGGGCCGGCCGGCGCAAGGCGCACCGCGTTCGGCTGGGTCTGGGTGATCTGACGGGGCGGGCCGTCGCGATCGAAACGGGCATCGGCGAAGGACACGCGATCGAGGTCGCGGCCGTCGAAACTGGCCTTCTCGATCTCGAACAGCACGGCCGAGTGCGGCACGCATACGACTTCCACGTCGTGGCCCTTCACCTTGAAGCTGTCCGTCTCGCGCCAGCACCGCGTCGCTTCGCAGAACTCGCGAGCGGCCGACAACAGCGCGTCCTCTGCGGTCGGGTCCGGGCAGGCCGTCGCGTGCGGAAGGATGAAGCGCAGGAAGTCGGTTAGCTCGCGCATTATGCGTCGCCGCTCGCGGTGGCCTTAATGCCGGCCGTGAAGTTGGGCGATTTGAGCATTTCCATGTTCGCCTTAATGCCCAGGGCATTGGCAAACTGCTGGAAGTGAAGCTGCGCGCGCTGGGTGTTGCCCGCGTACTGCGCATCCTTGGCGTAGGCGCGGTAGCAGATCCAATCCACCATGGCGGTGACGTAGATATCGTCGAGCCCGATCGGCAGCGCATAGGAGCCAATGTCGTTTGGGTCGGCATCGGCGGCGATCGCAATGTCGCCGGGCGTGATCGCGACCACCACCTCCATCTGGCCGGTGCCGTCGTTGCCTGGGTAGACGTAGAAGCTCTTGCGATCGTCCTCGTCGAACGTCACGTGGCGCGCCTCTTTCTTGAAGCGGTTGGTGCGCCCGTCGTGCCAGTCGCGGTGCTGGGCATCGAGGATCGAGCGCGCCACGGGGCTGACAGCCTGACCGCCTACACGGCGGCCATCAGTGTCCACGGAACGGATATTGCGAACCACGCGAATAAGCGCGGTCGCGTCGCCGGGGATGGCCTGATAGGTGCCTTCCACCAGCGCAATGACGCGGTTGTCGCTCTTCGCGCTCGGCTTGTTGAGCACGATATCGCGCTGGGCGTCGATCAGCCAACGCAGCAGCTCAGGGAGCGGCCAGCGCACGCTGTCCTCGTCTTGGAGGAGCGTGCGTGCGCGTGCGATGACTTCCGACGCCAGCGCCATCAGCCCTTGGCCTTCTCTGCCGCGATCGCGTCGCGGATCTTCTCGGCCGACCATTTGCCGTTGGGCCGGTGGCCCATCAGCTCGTCGTACTCCTTGGCGAGGGCCTCACGGTCCAGCTCGCCGGCCGGCGGGGTGGCGTCCCCGCCGGCACCTTTGCCGTCATCGTCTTCGCCATCGGCATCGTCGCCGCCGTCGTCGGCCTCATCGCCAGCGCCCTCGGGCGGGGTGGCGCCGGCGCTTCCCGCAGCGCCGGCGCCGTCACCATGCGCGTCCGCCCCGCTGGCACGCTCAACAGCGGTGCCCGCGTCATGGTGATTCTCGGTCGGGAGGATGGTGTTGTCCGCCGGCGCCCGGGGAGAGAGAGCGGGCGCCGGCGGTGTCCCAAGGTGCGACCCGAGGGCAAACGGAGAGAACTCAGAGGGGAGCGCGTAGCCGTCCATGCTCGCCTCGCCAATTGCGATCTTGTCGATCAGCAGCACGTATTCCTCAACCTCGTCCTTGAGGTCGGGAATGGCGCTGGCCCAATGGGCGAAGGCTTGGAGATCCTGCGGGCCTCGCACGATGAAGAACGGGCCCTCGATCTCGTCTGCGATCGCGCTGGCGTCGCCGATCGTGGCAACGGCGGTGCCGTCGGCCGAGCGGAAGGCGTCGCGGTTGGCGAGAAGCAGCGCGGCATGGCCCTGATCGGTCACTTCGGCCACGTGGCGGCCTTCGCTGTCGGGCTGGAAATGGTAGGTCGCGGCGGACAGGCCGACGCCCAAGGTGATCTTCGTGCCTTTCGGGCGCTTGATGAGCGATTCAATGAGCAAGGGTGCTCTCCTCGTGCAGGTGCGGGAAATCAGCGGGAGGCAACCGGGCCGGCGCCCCCCGCTGGCGGGGCTCAGTGCCGGTAGAGCAAGATCAGCGTCAGCTTCTTCGTCGCGTCTGCGGCGATGGCTGCGCTGAACTTGAGGCCGATGCCCCTATCCTGATCGATCGCCTTCACGGCGTAGGCGGTCGCCTTGTCCGGGCGCGCGACGGCATTGAGTGCCGTGGCGGCCGCGAACAGCTCGGTGCCGGCATCGCGGGTGGCGTCGTCGCTGCCCATTTCGCCCGTCATGATGCCGCCCGAAGCGGTGACGGCCGCGAAGTCACCTTCGGGAATCAGCTTGTAATCGACGACTTCCGCGAACGCAGGCAGCACGCCCAGCTCGAGGATCGCGCCGGCGGCAATGCCGGCGGCGAGCACGTGCGTGAACTTCGCCGCGTGAACCGCGCCGGCAGTCTGCGGGCGCGGGGTTGCGACGGTGCCCAGGGCAGCGCGGGAGTGGAGGATGGTTGCCATTTCCGTTGCTCCTTACTGGCCGGCCGTGGGGTTGCGGGCGTAGGTGTCGAGAGCCATCGCGCCGAAGTCGCGGTTGTTGAACCGGGTCTTCTTCACGCCGATGATGGTGCCTGCGACAACGGTGGGTTCGTTGTCGTAGTCGTCCATCTCCTCCTTCCACGTGTAGCGGAGGCCGCCGGCGGTGCCGTAAGCCACGACACCGGCCTGTCGGCCGAGGAACATGGCACGGGCTGCGGGCAGATTGGCGCCGACGCCGTAGTCATTGAACCGGATCGCCGACTCGTGGCTGTGCAGCACCGCATTGTTGATCATGCCCAGGCCGCCCTTGAAGATGGGCGAATTGCGGCCCTCCGCCGTCGCGGCCGCCTTCTGGATCTCGAGCCAGCCGGCATTGCCCGTTTCGGTGCGGAGCGAGTGCTCCTGAAACGGCGACATGAGGACGACGTAGTGCTTCTCGCCGTTGATATCGACGGGCAGCATGTTCGCGGTCTTGGGGTCGAGGGCGCGCATCATGCGTGCCTGCACCGTGGCGCGTTCGATCAGGTCGCGCGACATGCCGTCGTCAGCCGTGATCGTGGCCTTGCTGATCGCATCGCCGCCGAACAGGATATGCTGCGCGTCGGGAGCCTGGATCGGATTGTTGGCGTGGCCCGTCCAATCCGCGTCTTCGATGAAGTCCTCGTTGATGCCGCGTGCGCCGGACAGGTAGATGAAGTTCATCTCGTCCACGTACTGCGACCAGTAGTCGGACAGACGATCCTTGGCGACGTTGCGCAGGTTGTGAACCGTGCGCTTGCGCGTCATGCGGCCGCCAGCCGACACGGCGTGACGGGTCTGATCGATCGCCACTTCGTCCGTGTAGAACTTGAGGTTCTCTTCCTTGCCCTTCACGCGGTTGTCGCCCTGGGTGGGCTTGCCACGGAGCTGGACCGAAAGGTCATAGCTGATGTTGTCGCCAGCATCGGAATCCAGCTCGGTCTTCTGCTGGATGATGTTGTTTTCGCCTTCGCCGACGAACTTGCGCGAGAAGTAGCTCTTCTTCGCGGTATCGAGAAAGAGCTTACCGCTCCATTTCTTCTGCGACTTCTTGTCGCCGAAGGGGATCACAGTTGGCATTTGAGTGTCCTCGTGGAGATGAATCCGCAAAGAGCACTCATGCGCTGATGCCGGGCGATTTTGCCCGATCGGTCAGCAGGTTGCAACCTGCTATCAGCCACCAAGGCAGCCTACACATTGAGCTACAACCGTAGCCCTGATGTGTAGGCTGCCCATTAAAGACTCACAGGGACGTCAGACAAGTTCAACTTTGTCGGCCCACGTGCGACCGTCGTGGCTTGACCAAATATCATATCTGACGGTCTTCCCGTCACACATGTCACGCCAAAGAGAAGTAGCTAGTCCGCTCCGGGCAACGTATGTATCGACATCGAACGTGTCTCTCAAAAAGCCGTAACGGTCCGTCCGCCCGCTTTCCTTCAAATGGCCAGACCGATCGTATAGTACGCCGTCATCGACGGAGCCCTCACCCTTATAAGAAACGAAAGCAGACCCTTCAACAAGACTACGACATGTCTTCAAAAGACTTTCTAGAAGGTTCTTATCTATCGCTACGCTAAAATTCCTCGCTGCCTCAATAGTGGGATAAACCTTAACAAGATGACTCGCGAAGGTATCGTCTATGAGTTCAGGTTCAATTTTGGCCAGAAATTCATGAAGGTTCGCGAGAGCTCGATAAGCTCCTTTCGGATCTCCAGAACTATTGAGGTAATCAGCCTTTCTGATAAAAAGCTGCGCCTGAAGATCGTGTACTATCACTTCATCTTTGAAAGTCGTCAGATCTGTGCCCCAAGCCCTGTCGATAAGTATTTGCGCGGCATCAAAATCGTAAAGGAAAAAGTTAGCCCTAGCTGCCTCTCGCAACACTGAATTGCTATTCGGATCGATTGCAAGAGCCTTGAGAAACTCGTCTCTTGCGGCCATGAAATCGCCGTAGCTTCGCAATAGAAAACCACCATAAAAATAATGCAATTGCGGCTGTCCATTCGCCAGATCGAAGGCAGCTTCGTATTCTTGGTTAGCGCCTAAAATGTCACCCTGACGGTAGGAAATAAATGCCGATATGCGGTATACCTCAAAATAATCAGGATTCGTTATCTTCAACTCGTTGATAACTTTCGATGCTTCGTCGAAGCGACGCTTGAAAGCTAATCCGATCGCGTGCCGTAGTCGTCTCACAGCAACCGCCTCCGTGGGAGATCGAACCGTAAAGACGTTGAGGTCATATTTGTTGCGAAACTCGCCGCCGCGTTCCGATTGATACGCTGACGCCACACCCCGGTAACGACCTAAGATTGCTTCAGAATCACGAGGAATTATTTTCAGAACTCTCGTGACATAGCTGCGAGCGAAAGGCTTGACCCTGTAAAGCCTCTCAAACTCACTTCCCTTCACACGCTCAATGATGCCAAATTTATTGATTTCTGCGATTGCTGCTTCAACTTCCGCTGGCTCAATTTGACCGATATGTTGAAGTATCATCACAGAGAGTGGCTGCGGAATCACAGCCATCACAGCAAGCACGTTTTTGCTCGTCGAAGTCAAACGCTCAAAGACATTTTCCATGCAGAAAGCGAGTGCAATTGACGGGTTCGCAGTGATCTTTGCCGGCTCTAGGCCCGTAGCCACACCGAGCGCGAACCACTTAATCAAAAGTGGCTTATGGGCAAGTCTACTAAGATGACGCTTGAGTACATCGTCCCCCTCCTTTCGCAAAGTGGACACGTCGTATGCTTCAATTAGACGACGAAGATACGCAAGCGCTTCCGCTTCTGAAAATTCCGGAACGTTAACCGACAAATCGCTCCCCAACGGAACACGAGACGTAAACAATATCTTGCTTTGCCCTGGAACTTCGGCAGCGAATTCTATTAATGCATCATCTAGAACCGTTTCCAGATTGTCTATAATTAGGAGCACCTTATTCTGCTCCAACAGATTCCGCACCCTGCTAATCGGATCCCCTTCGCCAGCTTGGAATTGCTCGGATACTTCTTCAAAAATACCCAGCGAAGAGGTTATTGCGCCTTCAATTCGCTTCACTTCCGACACAGTCAGTCGATTCGTTTTTGCCGACACCCAAACGAAAGCGTCGAAATCGTGATCGTTTGACTGTAGAAGCCCGTATAATGTCTGCAAAGTGAGAGCAGTTTTGCCATTCCCTCCGTCACCTAGAACAGTAACAACCGGGTGCCGCCCTTTAATTTTCCGTATAAGGTCTTGCTCGAGTTTAGAACGGGGCAAAAATCCGGTGTCGTCGTAGTCGGGCACCGGAAGATTGTGGAGAATTTCCCCAGAAATATCTTCGTCGAGGAGCTTCACCGTAAGGCTCAATAGGGCCTCCGGATCATTTCCATACTTTCTGTAAGTTGCGTTCAGACTCGGCCAGTAGGAGGGGGAATTTAAAAAATCTTGAGCTAGAGAAAATCCGAATGCGTACTGCTCGATTGTAAGAGGCCTACCATGCATCGTGGCGTTACGAACGGGAATGGCCTTCTCGAACATCGGCAGTTTCTTCGTAAAATATGTCTTGGCGCTTTGATCCAATCGTTCCTTATGACGCATCAAGACTGAATACTTTTCGCCGAGATCAAGGCCCATAAGCAGGTCAATATCTGCGGCTCGATTCATGTCCTCGTCACGACGCTGGAGGCGAGCACGGGCTTTGACCCGTTCTTCGTCGGAGAGAATATTTGGACAATCATAGCTACACGCAGCCGCGACTTTTGCTGCCAAGTCACGCTCAATCGCGTCGAAAAAAATGAAAAGCGCGACGCGCTGATAACTTGCCATTAAATCCCCCATTCGCTTGAGCCGTCTAGTTGCAACAACCCGTTGGAGGTTGCAACCAGACTAGCGTGCATAAACGTGAGGCTGAGATCTGCCTGGCATGAGAGCATCTGTACCGATGCCGACCGATCAAGGCGCCTTAACGAGCTGTTCCGATCAGCAAAAAAACCACCGAGCTCAGCGGATTTCAGCTGTTTTTGACACGGGCGGCAAGCGTTTGATCTTCAGTGTAGGATCAGCTCGGATCGCAATGCGCGCGAGCTGCCCTGATTTCTTCTCGAGGGACAACACGATGCCGTCGCCGATGGCGAAGCTCTCGCCTACGCGAATGTCGAGTTTGAGCATGATCCCCTGCTATTCCTTCAAATGGCGAACCGCTTACGGGCGGCTCAGATAGTCCTGCTGATCGGCTTCGGAGAGCTTGCTCAGGGCGGCCTCGAACTCGAGGTTCTTCCCCGCGTTCAACATCGCGTCGAGGTGCGAGAACTTGCTGTCGTCGCTGTCGCTCATGTCGGCGGCGGGGACATTGTGCAGCGTCGGCGGGATCTCCGCGCGCGGCTTGGGCATTAGCTTCGGCTTGGGGGTGTCGCCCTTGCCGGCTGGGTCTGCCGCCTTGCCTTGGGCAGGGATTCCCATGTCCTCACGCCAGAGGTCGCGAGCCTTTTCGAGCTGCTTGCGGTTGGAGAGCGTGGCATTCTCCGGGGCGCCGGTGACGCGGCGCACCACGGCGTCGAACGATTCCAAACGGGTCTGGTTGGCCTTCAGCTCCGGGTTGCGCTCGAGGAACTTGCCGACGTCGCCATACCACTTCTCGGTAACGGCCGTGTCGTCGGCGGTCTGGCGCTCGAGGGCGCCGGTCAGCTTGTGCTGTTCGGCCTCGAGCTTCTTGTTCGCCTCGAGGAACTCCTTGGTGGTGATCTCCCCGTCGTCGAGTTTCGCCGCCAGTTCCTCCTGCTCGGTGCCGATCGCGTCGATACGGGTCTGGCTCTGGGCCGCGTCGATGCGCTCGGCGGCACGAGCCGGCTGGGAGCCGGTATCGTCGTCGTCGTCGTCGTCGTCGTCGTCGTCACCGGCCGCACCATCGTCGCCAGCGCCAGCCGCACCGGCATCGCCGCTGCGGGCATCGCCAGCGGCGCCCGCGCCGTCGTCGCCATCATCGCCATCATCGCCGTCGCCGCCGTCGTCGCCATCATCGCCGTCGCCGGCACCGTCGTCGCCGACGCCGGCACCGTCTTCGCCGGCCTCGTCGTCGAACTCGCCGGATTCGAGGCCCGCGCGCTCTTCCTCGGTGAGCAATTCCAGCTCGCTCGCGCTTAAGCCGTGTCCCTGTCCGTCACTCATCGTACTGTGCCTTTCTGCTGAAAATCAGGCGCCGGGCTGCGGTGCCTGTTGGGGTTCTTCGGGGGGCTGCCCTGGCTGGGCCTGTTCCTGGGCTTGCTGTTCGGCGGCTTGTTCCTCGGCGGCGGCCTGCTGCTCGCCCTGCATGATGCCGGCCTGCCGGGCGTCCTCCTCCTGCTCGGTGCGCGACTGGAAGCCGGATTCGTGCAAGATCTGGTCGGCCACCGGCACGACGGAGGGGGCGCCGAGCATGACCATGGCGGCTTCCAGCGCATCGCGGGTCGCCTGCACGTTGCCGCTGGCGATCGCGGTCATGGCACGCTGCATTTCGGCGCTGGCGCGCTGGGCCTGCGCAGCCTTGAGCTGTGCGCCGGCCTGCTTGTCGGCGATCGTGGCCTCTAGCAGGGCGTCCTGCCGCTGCTGCTGAATCTGCTGGGCCTTGGCCTTCTCGACCTCTTCAGGCGTCAGCTCCTCGGCATCGGGGTCGCGCATACCCGTGATCTGGCGAATGCGCTTCACCAGCTCGTCGCGCTGGGGCACGTCCATGCCTTCCACCACGAGATCGATCATCACCAGGGCAACCTGCGGGTTGACCGGGGCAAGCTGGGTAAGGAGCTGCAACAGCTCCTCAGTCTGCGCTTGCCGGACTGACGCGCGCCAATCCTGCTCGCTGATGATGAAATCCGCCTTGGTGCGGATGATATCGTTCTCGGGCAGGCCGTCGTTGACGGTGACATACTCGGGCGTGCCGCGCATGTTGGTGATGCGGAACTCTTTCTGTTCCGGCATGTGCTGCTCGACATTGGCGAGCTGCTTTTCACCCTGGATCTGGGCCGCGAACCGCAGGTTGTCGAAGATGCCGGCCGTCGCCATCGCACCCTGTTCCTGCCGGCGCCCGATCGCGAGGCCAGACGTGGCATTGGTGGAGCGGCCAAGGTTCTCATCCGTCACACCCGACTGCTGCTGGATCATCATGATCGAGCGGCTCATGAAGTCGAGATGCGCCGGCGCAAGCTCGCGCTCGGCGTTGATGACCAGCTCCTTGCCGGGCTTCTTGACGATGATCGCGTCGGGGCGGGAGACTTCCTCGGCGAACTCGTCGAGATCCGGCACCGCGCCTTCGTCCATGATGGTCTTATTGGACGAGAGGATAGCCAGGGCCTTGGACGCGCGCTTGTTGATGTCGCGCTGAATGCCCTTCATCCCCCGGATCATGCCGTAGGGCATCCCGTCGGAGCCGCGCCGGTAGCACCAGATGGGCGTGAACGGGAAACGGTTGTGCCGGTAGGGGCTCGGTCCCACGTAGAGCAAGGCGTTCGCCGTCATGATCGCCACGTGCATCTGCATCATGACCTTCTCGACGATCAGCGCTTTGCCGGACTGCACCTGCTCTAGGTGCGGATCGAAGTTGGGATCGTAGATTTCGCCCTTGAACTCGCCGCCGCGCAGGCGCTTGACCTTCACCGGCTGGCGGAACCAGCATTCGATCGCCCGGAAGCGCTGCCGGTGCATCAGCACGGAATCGAGCGTGCCCTCCGAGAGGGCATCCTCGAGGCTGTCCATGGCCTCGTCGCCGTTGATCCAGTCGGCGCCGAAGCTGCCGGCGTCGCGGCACGCCTCTTGGAGCTGGGTCAGGCGATTGGCGAACATGGCGGAGCCGACGTCGAGGTCTAGCCACTTGGTGCGGAACACATATCGCGCGTCGGACAGATCCAGCTCGGTGCCGGCGCTGTCCCACAGCATGTTCCGCCAGCTCTCGTAGCGGGAATAGAGCGGCTCGCCGTCGTCCTCGTCCTGAATGCCGTCCTCAAGCCAGCCGATGCCGACCTTAGTGCAGTCCTCGAACGCGCGCGATCGGTGGAACGGGGTACGGTTGACGTCGGAGAGGTACTTGAGGATCTGGGTCTTGCGCTCGGCTGGCTTGGCGGCCTCCTTGCGGCGGGGCAACACGCGGAAGTCGGTGCGGCTGCGCTTTTCGGTGCCGATCACCCAATTGATGGTGGTCGAGACAACGTTGTAGATCAGCGCCTCTTGCCCGCGCTCCTCAAGGATCTGCTTTTCCTCGGCCGTCCAGTGCTCGTTGTCGTAGATCCGCTCGTCTTCGGCCATTTCGGCGCGGTTGGCGCCCTGGCGTTCCAGCTCGCGCTGATAGAACCCCATCAGCTTGCGGTGGAGCTGGATGCCGGTCACGCTGTCGAGGTCGCCCCCGGGCGTTCTCGTGCGGGGCACGGGCAGGATGTTGTTGCTGTCGGGATAGAGGCGCTCTTCGGGGTTGTGCTTGCGCACCGCCCCGAACTGGATGCCCATGGGTGGGGTACCATCATCAAACACGGTCAGTCACCTCGGTGTGGTGCTCTTTGCCGTTGCTATCGATGCGGATGGCATCCGCTACGACCTCACGTTCAAAGGGCGCTGGTGGGATTGAGAGGAGGTCGCCGATGTGGTCGCGGATGATCGACGTGATGCGGATGCACGTCATCGGGTCCGGCTCGAGGCGGAGGTGCTTGCAGAAAATGTGCGATGTGCGGGCGCAATGGGCGCCGTCGCCGATCGCTTCCGACCACATCCACGCGGTCGATTGCGGAACGACGCAAGGGGTCACGTTCTCGTGGCCTTCGATAAAGGCCGGCACGAGCACAAGCACAGGGTCCAGCCGATCGCCGAACCACGTCATGAACACGTCGAGGTCGCCGTGCCGCTGGCGAGAATGATAGCGGGTAAGGTCGAGGGCAAATTGCCGAGAGGCCATGTCAGGACACCATTGCTGAGCCGCGCCGCCCAGCGCGCTTGGGGCGGGAGCCGGAGGGAGTTGCGGGTTCGGACCATCCCTGCGCGAACTGGCGGAAGGCATCGGCGCCTTCGCTGTTGTCGTCGTGGCGGGGTGTGGGTTTCCAGACGCCAAGGCGCGCGTCGCGCTCCTTGCGGTAGTTTTGCAGGCGGGTGATGCCCTGGGCACAGGCCGTCTCGTCGAACCAGCACTGGCCGAACATGTTGCGCACGAGCTGGATGCCGTGGGTTATGTCGGCGACGCGGGGCACGATCTCGAACCGCCACGTTGGGCGCAGCTCCTCGAGCATGGTGATCGGCTTGGCGACGACGGTGCCGAGCTGGCGTTCATGGCCCGCGTCGTGCGGGAGGTAGTGGGTGCCCCAGAGCACGCCGAACTTTTCCAGCTCCTTGACGTACCACTCGAACGGCTCGCCCCAGCCTTCCACGAACCCCACGAACCGATGCTCGAGGCCGATGCGCTGGTGGAGCCAGATGGCGGTGCCGTCGCGGTTGCCGATATCCCAGAACGTGTTGACCGGCACATGGCTGACCAGCGGCACAGTGCCGATGCGGCCGGACTTGCGCGCGGCGGCGAGCTGCACGGCGTAGTAGGTGCCCTCGCTCGATTGCTGGAAGGCTTCCTTCGGCGTGGAGGGGTACTCCTGCCACATCTTCTCGGGATCGCCGGCGAAGTCGCTATCGCGCGTCGCGATGTACCAAGCCCGCTGATGCAGCGTGATCGTGGTCTTGGCGGCGGCCTCCACGGTATCGAAATACTCGTGATCCTTCGCCGTGATGATGACCCCAGCCGGGTCCATCTGGTACTCGAGGTTCTTCCACCACGCATAGAAGTGGAACCGCCACTCGCGCCGGGTCAGCGGCCGGTCGATCTGCGCACGGTTCTCCGCCCGGGTTGTCATGGCGTGGAACTCGCCGCCCTGGCCCTCGGCCGTGCTCTCGATGATGGCGATGCCAGTCTGCGGCACGGCTGGCAGCGAGCCGGTGACGACTTCCTTCGCCTTGTCCGGGTACTTGGCGCAGATCTTGCCGAACTCGGACACCAGCAGGCGGTGGATCGTGCCCGATCGCATGGACGTGGCGACGCGGATCGAGCTGTTGTTGTGCGCGAACAGCAGCTCCTTGGCACTGTCACGGCCCAGCGGCATCTCTGCGCGCAAAGCGTCGGGCAGATTGTCGTAGGCGAACCGCACCTTGTCGCGGAAAATGTTCTCCGCCGCATCCTTGTCGTGGGCGACAATGCCGCACCGCTGGTTGGCGTTGAACAGCGCGTGGTCGAGCCAGAGGATGGCGACGAGCGTGGTAAAGCCGAGCTGGCGGGCCTTGAGGATGAGGTTGCGGAACCAGAGCCGCCGGATCAGGCGGATCTGCGCCCGGTTCGGCCGGAACGGCAAGACCTGCATTTCGTCAGAGTCTTCGTCGTCCTCCTTGACCATGATCTTGTAGAGCTGGCCCGAACACACGCGCCACATCGGATCGTCGAGGCAAGCGGCAAGCTCCTCGTCCGTCGTGGGCACAAATGAAGGGTCAATGCCCGCCATCAGTCGTCGTCGTCGTCGGCTTCGGGCGTCTCAACGGGCGTGAGCGCGCTCTTGCGGCTGGCCATGTCGGCCAGCAGCATGTGAACCGGGTTCTCGGGGGTGCCGAGCGGGGTGGCGTCTTTGGCGTAGCCCATCATGCGGACGATCGAATCCAGCGCCGCGCGCTTGTCGCTCCACTTGATCTTGGTGGTTCGGCCGATCGCGATGCGCCGTTTCGCCCGGCGCTTGAGCTTGCCGCCGTGAGCCTGGGCCTCAAGCTCCTCCTCGGCCGGCAGATCCGCGTATTCCTCTTCCACCTCGAGCTGCACCAGCGCGGCGGCGGAGGAATCGTCCATTTCCTCGGGGTGCTTGAGCGATCCGTCTTCGCGGAAGAAGCGGCGCGGATCGGAGAACGCGATCTTGGCATACTCGGCCAGCACGCTTTCCTTGCTGACGGACAGCCGCGCGGCCTCGGCCTGCCGGTGCTCCTCGATCGCGGTCGCCACGGCTGGCTGCTTGAGGAGACGTGAGGCGGCCGTGCGTGCTGCCTGTCCGCTCGCCCGATAGCCGGCACGCTCATAGGCGGCCGTGGCGTTGCGGGGGAACACGCTCAGGTATTCGAGGACGAACCGTTCCTGTTGTTCCGATATCCGGGGCTTGCGGGCCTTTTTCGGGGCCCGTGCGCCCTTCGATCGGGAAGCCTTCGTAGGCTTTTTTCGATCCGCCATCTGTCCGTTCTGCGCTTGAGTGCCGCCCAATTTTCGCGCGGCGGTATGCACTTATGCAAGCAATAACAGAAGGTTGTGCAATATTTCGTGCAAATCACATGAGATTAAGACGTTAAGCTATTGATTTTGCTATACTCGCCACATCGATAACCGGCCGGATTGTGAACACGAATAACGCGTGATAGGCGCGGATGGCACGGCCAACCCATCGGGAGACGGGAGTGCATCAATTTATGTTGCGCGAATAACAGCCGGTTTGATGGAAGGATGGCTCAAGATGGTTCAGGCGATCATAATTAATTCAGAGGCTTGAAAAAGAGGATGTAGACTTAGTGAGTATGTTTAAAGGTGGTGCTTTCCGATAAAATTCCGCGTCATCCGCTGGGAGGTTCTTGGAAATGACGCCAATTCGTCCTGCTTCGATTGTGTTGTTAGCTGTTTTTTCTGTTTCATGCTCGAACAAGGCGCCTGAAAACGACAAACAGCCAACGTCGCATGATAGCCAATCCAAACCGTCGAGCATCCCAGCGCATGTGGCGACAGCAGGCACGGGTGATTCATACTCCAGCCGACCGTGCGTGACCTCGGACAATCCATCGATTCCAGACCGATCAATTACCTGCTCAATTTGTTACGGAGCGCCAGAGCACGGAGCCAAATACCAAAATATGATCTGCCGTGACGGCAAGATTCAGCGTGTCGGAGCGTGCAAATTCCCAACGTCTGGATCATGCGAACATCCACGACAGGTGATCTGCGATCCGTATCGTAGCAAGGATCATGACCCAGATGGTTCGCGGATCGCATTCCTCGGCGAGACAGTGTGCTTCGCTATCGGCGGCGGAAATTATCAACTAGCCAAATGTGTTGGCGATGGGAGCTTTGCAACACCGCCCGGGGTTGACGACGGAGATAGCATTGTGCGGGGCAATGACGGCCGTTGCAAAATTAAGTTCGGGCCCGCGCCGGAAGCTGGCAGAGATGATCTCTATCATTGATAATCTGATCGTGGAGACGATGTGAAAGCTGGCACGTCGCACCATTAGTGCGTCCGTTCACGTCACCCGGCGAATTACACCTTGGCTGGAGAGCGCTCTCGATTGCTCAAGAACGCTGGCAAGCTCGGCGGCCAACTCGTCGGTGAGCGTGACGAGCGGCCGCATGGCCTCCATGCGATCGGCCAGAGCCAGAAGCTCGTGATGCTTCTCCATGGCCGCATCGTACAGTGCGTTCGCCTTCTCGGCCACGCAACGGTGCGCTGTCGCGTCGGTAAGGGACCGCACGGCCAGCTTGCGCACTTCGTCAATGTCCGACTGCGGTTCGTCGTCCTGCGGCACGTTCAAGGCGATCGCGGCAAGGCTGCTCAGGGCATCAATATCGGAAGTCATCAGGTCTTTCTCGTCGAAATGGGAAGGCAACGGGGGAAGCTCAGTCGGCGCGGTCGATGCTCCATCGAAGGTCGGCGTCGGGGCCGAGCACGCTGTTCATCGCGCGATGCGCCTCAGTCTCGAACCCGTCGCGCAGGTAGTTGAACACGAACTCGGAGGGCGTCGCGATCGTCAGCGTGTCGCCGCGCACATCGAAGCGGCATCGATCGAAGAACCCGGTTCGCACGGATGCCTCGACGGTTTTAACCAGGCGCTTGCGGATCTCCTGCGCGGCCTTGCCCTCGGTGCTGGTGTCCAGCGATCGCAACGGCTCGGCCGGCGCGGCTGGCGTCGGCGCGGCTGGCGCATGCTTCACGCCGGCGCGGGCTTCGGCCATCACCCGCACCGTCGATCGGTTGATGTGGGAGATCCATGCCTCGGGCCAGTCGCGCTTGTAGCCGGCGCGGCCGCTCTCCGATCGCGCGGTGGCACGGAACGTCTCGGCTTCGGCGGCATAGGCGCCGGCCGGCCACAGGCTCGCCTTGGCCCGGGCGGCTGGTGGCAGTTCAGCGATCGGCACCGGCTCCCAATCGTCGGGAAGACGCGATTTCGTATCCCTTTTCGAAGAACCGGCATCCGCTCCCCCCTCGGGGGGGCTTAGGGGGGTTTTAGTAGATCCTTTTAAGATCTCTCCCCTGACATGAGTGTCATGCACCCCCTGACAATCCGGCGTGCCCGCCTGACAATCTGTCGTGGAGGGGTGACAATCTGTCATGGGGGTGGGTGTCAAATTGTCGTCCTCCCCCCGCGTCAATTTGTCATGGGGGACGTCGCCCCGATTTCGGCGGTTTCGCGGACCTTCCAGCGTAATTGGCGCGACCTTGCGTGCCGGTTCCGTGGTCGAAACGCCCGGCTGGCGATAGGTCGGGAAGCTGAACAGGTTCCAGCCGGTGCCGCCGTCGTCGCGCTTCGCTGCCTCCTTCACGACAAAGCCCATGCGCTCGAGCTGCTGCACGTGCCGCTGCGCCGTCCGCACTGAGATCTCCACCTCTTCGGCCAGCCGCCGCATCGATACGCGGCACGGCTCGCCCTCCGGGTTCATCCAGTTGGCAATGCCAACGAGCACGGCTTTCGTCACCGGATCTCCGGTGCGCTGCTGCCGCGCCCAATTCTCGGTTTCCCAGGACACGGCTAGATCTCCTCGATCTGCCATCCGTCGCCCTTGGGAAAGGCGAACTGGAAGGCGAACGGGAACAGGCCGGCGGCCACGCGCATCTTCACGGCCGCGTCGTCCTGCACGATCGCCTTCGCGCCTTTCACGTCGATCATCGTCAGGCACATCGTAGCGGCTGGCAGCACAGCGAAATCGACGGTCAGGAACGTCCGGGGCGCCAGCTTGAGCTTGATGCTCTCGAACGCATACCAGAGCACGTCGCCGGCGAGCTTGAGCATGTCGAGGTGCGCGGCGAACTTGGCCTCGGTCTTGTTCATGGCGCCGTCGGCCATGCGGCCGAGCGCGAAAAGGCGCTCGCGCGCCGCCAGTACGCCCGGCTGGAGCACGGACGCGGGCACTGATGCGGGTATCGGCGGCGGGGCGGTCTTGGGCGCGAACTGGTCATGCACGGCAAGGCCGCGCTGCCGCGCTCGATCAAGGAATGATTCGTCGATCGATCGGCTCACTGAGTGGCGCCTTCGTCGTCTGCAACCAGCGTCAGCCGTGGGCGGCCGTCCTCGGGGATCTCGATGGACATGGAGATACCCTTGGAGGCCAGATTCGCTTTCATCCTGGCTATGTCGCCTGCGACGCTGGGCACGAGCAGCTCGCGGCGGCCGACGTGGTTCGGCGCCGAGACGATCTCGTTCGCTTCCATGCGCTCAAGGATCTTAGACGCCATGTTCCAGCCGATCCCCAATTGCCGTTGCAGCCAACTGACCGACGGTGTTTTGTGCGTCGTCACCAGCTCGAGCGCTTTGACGTAGAGGTCATCGAACTTGTCCGACGGCGCCGCCGCCGGCATTTTCGGGTTCGGGCGGCCGTCGTGCTCGGCGAACATGTCCGCCTGGGTGTAGCTCTCGATGCCCAGCGCCGCTTTGTAGGTGTCGAGGAGCATATCCATTTCGCGCCGATCGTCGGGCTTCATCTTGAGCAGCTTGCGCAGCGCGCGCATGACCTCCACGTCGTAACCGACCGCTTTGGCCTCGGCGTAGACGGCGGAAACGTCTTGGCCGATCGCCTTCTTCTCATCTTCCAGCCGATCGATGCGCTCCATGAGGAGCCGTAGTCTGTCGTCCGTGCATTCTGCCATGTGGCCCTCCTGATTAGTTGCGGCGCCGGCCCTGTCTCAGCCGGCGCACGTCGATTTCGCTGATCCGGTACGCGCTGTTCGAGACGCGGCGCGCGATTTGCGCGTCATCCGGGTAGATCGGGATCATCTGGATCACCGCTTCGCGGGTGAACGGGCATTTGATCACGCTGCCGCGCACTCCGCTGCCAGCCGCTTGGCCTCGGCGTGCGCGGCCGTCAGACGCTCCACGGCGGTGGCGAAGTGCTTAGGGTTCTTCTCGATCCCGACGAACCGCTTGCCCGCCTTGATCGCCGCCACGCCGGTCGAGCCGGTGCCCATGAACGGATCGCAGATCGAGCGGCCCCCGCAGTTGGTGATGATCTTGGTCATCACGGCGTCCGGCTTCACCGTGGGATGGTCGAACGGGCTCTTGCCGACGGGCGTGGTGATGTGCCGTTTCTTCTCGCCCAGCGTGCCTTGCACCGGGAACTCGCTATTCCACGCGTGAATGTAGAACTCGGTATCGGGCTGGTACGACTTGTTCGCAACAGGCATCGCGTTTGACTTGTGCCACGTGCAAATCGCAAACTTCTCGAAACTGCCTGCCAAATAGGTACTCAGTTCCGGCACTTGATTATTGTGGCAGAACGAAACGACGGCGCCGCACAACAGCGCATTGATAATCGAGAGATCAAAGCCCTTGTGAAGCTCTTCCTCTTCGATTTGATCCAAATGCTTGCGCTCGGCGCGGAACTTGCCGCCACCGCTGGTTTCCATTTTGTACTGAGGGTCTAGCACCAGCACGTCGAACCAGCCGAGCGTGTGGAGGATCTTGTAGGCGTCGCCTTGGTAGAGCGTGGCGTCGCCGATTGTGACCATGCGGGTATAGAGCTTATCGGTGCGGCGGCTGGCCGAGCGGGTTGAGGCCGTCATGTGCTTCTCTCCCAAGCAATGCGGGGTGGAAGGGGATTTTGTGAAAAACGCTGTTAATCTGGCCGGAAACGGCGCCAGCATTAACTAATATGTCCGAAATCGAGACGTGAACGCCTCCAAACTGGCCGTAATTCCCATTGCTCAGGCGGATGATTTCAGAGAGAAATCGAAGCATCGGCGCTAAACGTGGCGCGATATGCCCGCCAGTGATTGGCCGGCTACCTCTCTTAGAAAGACCATCCCGTGTCGCGATCATGGAATCGTTTCCAGATAACTCCTCGGATGCACCCGGCGGCCCGTCGCTTTGTAGATGCGGTCCATCGTTCTGCGATTGGGCAAAGTCTCGCCTTTCGCAGCACGCGTGATTGTCGAGACGGAACAGCCGACTTCGGCCGCAAGTGCGGTCGCTGTCGCGCCGGGTGTCTGGAGGTATTCGGCGAGGTTCATGGATCGCGCTTTGCATCATTTGCAAGATGCAAGCAATATGCGTCTATCGATTCACGCCGTGGTCGTTTGCAAGACGCCGTGCAAGATACCGCGTCATGAGGACAAGACTTGCTGAGCACCGTCAGCGCCTGCGCCTGTCGCAGGAAGAGATGGCAGAGCGGCTTGGGTCATCGGTCAGTCAGCTTTCGCGATGGGAAACCGGAAAGAGTAATATCCCGAGCGGCAAGATGCTGGACGTAGCCAAAGCCTATAGGATTCACGTCGCGGAGATCTTCGATTTCAATGATGGCGGATACGAACTGACGCCCGACGGGCTGGAAGAGATGGTGCGGAACGCTCAGGCTGAAATGTCGGCTGGCACAACCTTTGCCGATTGGCCCAAGGCGGTTGCCAGCAGTTTGTGGGATCAGCTTAAGGCCATCGAGAGCGCTGGTGGCGTACGCTTAGAGCGCAAAGCAGATGACCAGCCGCTAAATCTCGACACCATGGGGCGCATCAAGCGCAAGTAGGCGACGGAAGAGCCTGGGTTCCCCACCGGGCTCTTTCCCCCCAAACTAACAGCTAGTTAATTATAGCTAGGGCCGCAGCAATGGCCCAATTTGATCGCAGAAGCTGAGCGAACATCGATTCATAGACGTTCTGTGCCGACGCAAGAAGAGCCATACGGTTCATTTCATGTTCGTCGTAGCACTCGCAGCCTTCCAGCCTTTCAATTTCATCTCGCCAAAACTTGATCCGCTTGGGTAGTACCGCACAACTGAGCGGGCAGACGTCGCATTGCGCCGGACAGGCCGGCTTTTTCAGAATCATCACTCTAACTTTCTCGAACGTGCGCCCCGTGGGTTAGGCCCCCTGCTTCGGGGCTCGCGATCATATTTTTGGGCCGCCCCACCGTGCATCGACGGCCGGTCAGCCATGTTTATTAACCTTCGTTTACATTCCCGTGCGGATTGGGCGAAGTTGAAGACTCGATGACAAACCCCGTTATTGCAGGATGTTAACGGAACCCGGAAAATTCGCGCAAATCGGTTGACGTGCCGGCGCCAGTGGCAGCGTCTTGCATTAGATGCAAATATTTTCCTTGCCACGTTTTGCATTAAATGAGAGATGGAGGTGCGCGCTGGGCGGTGCGCTTGCCGCAAGGCAATTCACCATGGCGCTACGGCGCCGGCAGCCAGGGGGAGAGCCATGGTTGATCTGATCTCTCTACAGGCGCCTTTCGCGTCACATGAACATAAGTGGCGTGCGCAATCGGTGGCCCGTAACGGCCGCCGCGCGCAGGCGCTTTGCTACATCGATGCCCGCACCGTGCAGACGCGCTTGGACGATGTTTGCGGCGTCGCCGGCTGGGAAAGCACGTTTAACGAGACGCCAAGCGGCCGCGTCATCGCATCTATCTCGATCGACATGGGCGCCCGCTGGGTGTCCAAGAGCGACGGCGCCGGCGCGACCGCCATGGAAGGCGAAAAGGGCGGCCTGTCGGACGCCTTCAAGCGCGCTGCCGTCATGTGGGGCATCGGGCGCTATCTCTACGCCATCCCCGCGACTTGGGCGGAATGCGACGTCGTGTGCGACGAGGCCGGCCAGCCGCGCCTGCGCAACGGCAAACCCGTATGGAAATGCTGGACGTCTCGCGGGCTCCGGGATCTCGATGCCGCTTTGCGACGTGCAATCGCGGAGGCCGGCGGCCAGCCGATCGGCGGCCGGGCGATCGCCGATCGGCGCCCCGCGCTGCTGCCTGCGCCTGATCCCACCCCCGAAGCATCGCTGCAGGCGTTCAAGGACGCGGCCGTGCTTCCCGAGAACCCGTGGCCCGAAGAGGTCGCGGCTCTGCTGCACGGCCTGCCTGACGCCATCCGGCGCGGCACCAGCATCGAATTTTGGTCCGAGCACTACAACGGCGTGCCGCGCGAGTGGCGTGCCTTCGCCTGTGCAGAAAAAGACCGCATGAAGAGGGATTTGCGCCGATGACCCAAGGCACTGCCGATCTAGAATTGATCCCGTGCGTCGTTGCGACGGACTGCGAGATCACCGCCGAGCTTTCGCCCGGCGAAGACTATCCCGCGATCGCGGCTGGCTCGACGGTTGGCCCTGACGGCCAGCCGTGGGTTATCGTCGCGATCCACAGTGCGAACGGCGGGCAGCGCCTTGCGCTCCTCAACGAGAGCGCGTGCCTCGCGTTTCTCGAAAGCATGACGACGGCGATCGCCGCGATCCGCGCCTGCGGGGACCGTTATGCGTCCGCTCACTGATTTTTCCCTCCCCCAGGGCGTGTACCCCATGCGCGCCCTCGGTCTGGTCCCGGGCGTCTACCCCATGCGCGCCGACCAATGCCCCGTGCTGGCTCTCGGGACCGAGCCAGCACACCCCCTCAAGGTGGAAACGGTGATGAAGCGTGAGTATCGCCCTGGCCTGTTGGCGCAGTGGCGCGAGATCTGTCGCGAAGCGCGCGAGGCGGGCGAACCGTCGTTCGTCGCCGGACTGGCGATCGTGCTCCTTGGCGCCGCCGCGTGGGCCGCGCTGTACGTGATGCTGCCGGGCGAGTGGATCGCACTGTGACCCAAGCCCACGCCGTCGATATCTGGACGATCACGTTCAACCCGCTCGACGTCCCCGGCAAGTATGTGGCGCGCAAGCACATGGTGCCCGGCGGCCCCGCGGACGAGCACCACATCGCCGACACCCTCGAGGCGGCGCGCGAGAAGATCCCCCCGTACATGGTCAACCTCGGCCGTGATCCGATGGATATTGCCTACATCGTGGAGGGCTGGATATGACCGCGCCCACGATCCTCGTGACCGGCCTTGGCCGCTGCGGCACGTCACTGGTGATGCAGATGCTCGACGCGGCCGGGGGGCCGACGATCGGCGCTTTCCCCGCGTTCGAGGAGCCCGCCGAGGTGGCCTTACGCGCCTATCCTGAGCGCTGGTCCAAGCTGGCGGCTGGCAAGGCGGTGAAGATCCTCAACCCGCACCTGAACCCGCCGCCCGCCCAGGGCAGCTATCGCACCATCTACCTGTCGCGCGACTTCGCCGAGCAGGCCAAGAGCACGCTCAAGTTCGCGGGCGCTGCTGCCAGCCGCGCCGATCGCCGCACCATGGAAGTGCAGCTACAGACGGAACACCGGCAGGCGCACAAGGCGCTTATCCAGCTCGGCACGGGCATGTACTTCAATCTGCCGTTCGAGGATCTCATCACGCGGCCGCTCGAATGCGCACGCGATATCGCCAGCTTCGTCTCGGCGCGCCGCGAAGTGCCGCTCGATCCGCACGTGATGGCCGCGTGCGTGAAGCCGCGTGATCCTGCCTGCCTCCCCTATTTGCTCGAGCTGGACCTTATCGCATGACCGCCCCCGCCCGCATTACCCAGGCTGACATGGACCGCGCCACCAAGGCCATCGCGACCGCCAAGATTGAGCGGGCGCGGATCATCATGGACTTGAAGGCCGGGTGCATTGAAATCATCATCGGCGAGACTGGCGGCCGCACACCCGTCGTCGCCAATCCGTGGGATAACGAGTAATGCCGCGCAAACGGATCTCGATGAACCGCTTCCTGCCGAAGTACGTAAGCCGTGGCATGAACCAGCACGGCACCGAACGCTTCGTCTTCCGCAAGAAGGGCCTGCCGACGAAATACTTCAAGTCGGCGCTCGGCAGCGAGGATTTCCTTGCCGAGTATCACCGCTTCCTCAATACAGAGGCGGAGGTCGTCGCGCCACCGATCACACGGGCGAAGCCGGGCACAGTGAACGAGCTGCTGGATCGCTACATGAGCGTCCCGGAGCGCTTGGGCCCCAGCGAAGTCACCCAGGGCAAGATCCGCGCAATCCTCGAGGATTTCCGTGAGGGCCGTGGCGAATACCCCGTCGCGATCGTCACGTTCGAAGCGATCGACAAGATCGTGGCGAAGAAGATGGTCAAGACCGGCACCGGCAATAAGACGAAAGGCGGCATCCACGCCGCTCGCAAGCTGCGCAAGGAGCTGATCCGCCTGTTCGACTTCGCTGTGAAGGCCAAGATGATCGATGCGAATCCTGTGCGCCTATCGGAGAAAGTGAAAACCCCAGCCGGCGAACGCTCGCATGGCTTCCACACGTGGACTGAGGAGGAGATCACGCGATATCGCGATCACCATCGCCTGGGCACGCGTGAACGCCTCGCGATGGAATTGATTCTCTGGACCGACCAGCGCCGCTCGGACGTCGTGAAGATGGGCAAGGCGCAGATCAAGGATGGCCGCCTGCCCGTCGAACAGGAGAAGACAGGCGAGACGCTCTGGCTTGCCGTACCGGGCCAGCTCTTAGAGGCGATCGTTGCGATGCCGCCGAAGCACACGAATCCGTTCTGCTTCCTCATCACCCTGCGCGGCAAGCCTTTCACCAAGGAGAGCTTCGGCAACTGGTTCAAGAAGGCATGTGTCGCGGCCGGACTTCCACATTGCTCCGCACACGGCCTGCGCAAGGCAACGCTGCGCCGCATGGCGGAGCTGCAAATGTCGAACAAGACGATGAAGTCGGTCAGCGGTCAGCGCAGCGATAAGACGCTGGCGAAGTACATCGAGAAGGCCGATCAGACCCGTCTCGCCGATTCGGCAATCTCGCAACTGGCCGCATGGGAGCGGTCCCTAGGCGATGGCGAAAAGAGCGATTTGATGGTGGGGGATGCGTCGTGAATGTATCACCCCGTTCCGGGGTGATACATTGGGGGGACGCTACCCCCAATGTTTCCGCCACTTCCGAGAAAGAAGTGGCTCCCCGAGTAGGATTCGAACCTACGGCCATTCGATTAACAGTCGAATGCTCTACCGCTGAGCTATCGGGGAGCAGCCTGTCAGTGTTACCACCGCCGGGCAGGAGTGCGCCTATAAAAGGGGTATTCGGGGTTGGCAAGCACTCTGTAATGAAAATGTCGAGAAAACTTTTCCACAGGCCGATGCCCGCGGTCAGACCTGGAACTGCTCCGCGAAGATGCGTTCTTCCAGCGTGAAGCCCGGGTCGAACAGCAGGGTCAGCTCCTTCTCCGCATTGGCAACGATGCGCACGGTCTTCACGTCGCGCACTTCCTTCTGGTCGGCCACGGCGGCGACGGGCCGCTTGCCGGGCTCGCGGATACGGAATTCCACTTCGGCGCTCTCGGGAAGGATCGCGCCTTTCCAGCGGCGGGGGCGGAAGGGGCTGAGCGGGGTCAACGCCAGCATCCGCGAACCCAGCGGCAGGATCGGCCCATTGGCCGACAGGTTGTAGGCCGTGGACCCGACCGGCGTGGCCACGAGCACGCCGTCGCCGACAAGCTCCTCCATCCGCACTTTGCCGTTGATCGTCACTTCCAGCTTCGCCGTCTGGCGCGTCTCGCGCAGCAGCGAGACCTCGTTGATCGCGTAATAGACGAAGCTGCGGCCATCGTGGCTGGTGGCATGCATCTGCAGCGGCCGCACCGGCACGGCATGCGCCTCGGCAATGCGATCGGCGATCGGCACCCCGTCGTGCGGGCCGTTCATCAGGAAACCCACGGTCCCGAGGTTCATGCCGTAGACGGGCTTTATCACGTCGCGGTCGAGCATTTCGTGCAGGACATGCAGCAGGAAGCCATCGCCGCCCACCACCACCAGCACCTCGGCCTCCGCCGGATCGACCCAGGCGTGCGCGCGCCGAAGCTCCGCCGCGCCATATTGGGCCTTGGCGCTGTCCGATACGATCAGTCCCAGCGTGGGTACGTCAGCCATTGAAATCCCCGGCGTAAAGCGGCGCTCGCACCGAAAGGGACGCCCGTTCCGAAGAATGCATCAGCGCCCGTCTCATTTTGAAGCCCTTTTCATGCCGCGGACCTTTCGAATTTTGCATCGTTTGGCAAGGCCTTTGGCTATAGCACTCGCGATGGGCGAACGACGCAAGGGGCTGCCGCGAGGCCATGCCCGCCGGCTTGAAGACAGACTGACCGGGATTCCCGGCCTCGAAGCCGTGCGCGAACGCATCGCCGGGTGGCGCAGCGATGCCGAAAGCGCGCCGCAACATGCCCATGTCCATGCCATGCTGGTGGCGCTGCGGCGGCTCGACACGATCAACATGGCCTACGGCGCCGAAGCGGGCGACGGCGCCCTTGAGGAAGTTGCCGGCCGCATTGCCCATTTCGCGGGCGAGGAACTCGACGGACCCTGGCTGGTAGCCCGCGCCGGGGGCGGCTCCTTCGTGCTCGTCGCCAACGAGGCCTGCAGCCGCGAGCGCTGGCACCTCGTGGCCGACCAGCTGGCCGACGCGATTGCCCGCCCGATCGCGCTGCCCACCGGCGTGCTGCGCCTTTCGCCGCGCATCGCCCTGATTCGCGCCCTCACCGGGGAAAGCGTCGATTCGATGCTGGACCGGCTCGGCCATGCGCTGACAGGCCTGCAGGACCAGTCCGCCACGCGGCTGGGCTGGGCGGACGGCGAAGTCACCGTGCCGGGCCGCTCGGCCGCGCAGCTCGAAGCGGACCTCCTGGGCGCCATCGACGGTGACGAGATCGAGATCCTGTTCCAGCCGCAGTTCAGCCTGGTGGACGAATCGCTCACCGGCGCCGAGGCCCTCGCCCGCTGGAATCACCCCGTCCTCGGCCGCATCGGCGCGGGCGCCCTCTTCGCGATTGCCGAGCGCGCCGACCACATCGGCCCGCTCTCGCGCCACATCGCCGCCAAGGCGATGGCGGCGGCGGGGCAGTGGCCGGGCGACTTGCGCCTTTCGATCAACGTCACCCCGGCCGACCTCGCCTTCGGCACGTATGTGCGCCAGATGCTGGACCTCGTGCGCGAGAGCGGTTTTCCGCCGCGCCGACTGACGCTGGAGATCACCGAGCAATCGCTCATCAGTGACATTACCCAGACCGCGCAGATGATGGCGGAATTCTCCTCGCAGGGCATTCGCATCGCCCTGGACGACTTCGGCGCGGGGTTCTGCAACTTCCGCTATCTCAAGGTCCTGCCGATCCACTATCTCAAGCTGGACCGCACGATGATCGAGGGCGTCGCCACCGACCGCCGCGACGTGGCGGTGCTGCGCGCGATCGTCGCCATGGCGCGGGCGCTGGACCTGGAAGTCATTGCCGAGGGCATCGAGGAAGAAGAACAGCGCGTCGTCGCCGCGCGCGAGGGCTGCGCCTATTACCAGGGCTTCCTGCGCGCCCAGCCGATGTCGGTGGCGATGTTCGCCAAGCTGGCGCGGGTCGGCGGCGAGAAGCCGAAGGACTGACGGGGGTCGGGGGGCGAGTTCGGCATTCCGCCCCCTCTCGTTCCTTAGCCGCCTTCCCCTCCTTTCGTCATTGCGAGCGTAGCGAAGCAATCCAGAGCGGCTCTGAGCGCCTCTGGATTGCTTCGCTACGCTCGCAATGACGAGGGGGATAACTGCGAAAGGGGTTTGGATAACCGCGAGCGGTTTGGATAACCGCGAGCGGCTGTTGCAACGGCGAGGATGACAAACCCATCGCGCTAAACCGAAGCCGCTAGATCAACCTTCACAGCAAAACGCGCGCTTTCAGCCTTTCTGAAAGCGCGCGTGGCTTTGCCCGTGGTCCCGGATCAAGTCCGGGACGACGGTTTCCTTTAACTCTACCCGTTACGCCAGGGCGCCGTGGCAGTGCTTGTACTTCTGGCCCGAACCGCAGGGGCACGGCGCGTTGCGGCTGATCGGCAGGTCCGCATAGGGGTTTTCTCCCGCGGCACCCGCACCGACATTGGCCTGCGGGCTTCCTGCCAGCGAGCCGAACAGTTCCGGCATGAAGGCCGAGCCATCGCCATCGTTCGAATTGTCGAGGCCGGTCAGCGGATCGATGTGGCCGGTCAGGAAGTCCGGGAGTTCCGGCAGCCCGGCAGGTTCCGGAATGCGCAGTTCGCTCACCGAGAGAATGCGCGTCACGTCTTCGCGGATCTGGTCGAGCAGGCGTTCGAACAGGCTGAAGGCCTCGGTCTTGTACTCGTTGATCGGGGTCTTCTGCGCATAGGCCCGCAGGAACACCACCTGGCGCAGCGCGTCGAGGGTGGAAAGGTGCTCCTTCCAGTAGTGATCGAGCCGGTCGAGCAGGATCGACTTCTCGACCTGGCGCCAGATCGCGGGATCGTCCTGCGACATCTTGGCGGCCATGTGCTCGTTGGCCATGGCGGCGATACGCTCTTCGACCACTTCGGGATCGATGCCGTTTTCCTCGATCCAATCCTCGATCGGCACGTCCACCGCCAGGATGTCCAGCGCCCGCGCCTTGAGTTCCGGCAGGTTCCAGTGCTCAGGATAGGAGCCGGCCGGGCAGGTGTCGGCGACGATGGCGTTGACGGTGTCGTTGCGCATGTCGACGACGACTTCGTCGACCGTTTCCGAATCCATGATGTCGGCGCGCTGCTCGTAGATGACCTTGCGCTGGTCGTTCATCACGTCATCGTATTCGACGACCTGCTTGCGCACTTCGTAGTTGCGCGCCTCGACCTTCTTCTGCGCGGTCTCGATCGCCTTGGACAGCCACTTCGAACCGATCGCCTCGCCATCGGCCAGGTTGCTGTTCATCATCTTGGCGAAGAGCGTGTCCGGGCCGAAGATGCGCAGGAGGTCGTCCTCCAGGCAGAGGTAGAACTTCGACAGGCCGGGATCGCCCTGACGGCCCGAACGGCCGCGCAGCTGGTTGTCGATGCGGCGGCTTTCGTGGCGCTCGGTGCCGATCACGCAGAGGCCGCCGGCTTCGAGCACCAGGCGCTTCTGCTCGGCCACTTCCAGCTTGATGCGCGCGATCGCCTCGTTGCGCTCCGGCCCCTCGGGCATGTCGCGCAGCTCGTCCTCGACGCGGAACTCGACGTTGCCGCCGAGCTGAATGTCGGTGCCGCGACCGGCCATGTTGGTGGCGATCGTCACGGCGCCCAGCGAACCCGCCTGTGCGACGATATGCGCTTCCATCTCGTGGAAACGCGCGTTCAACACCGAGTGCTTGACGCCTTCCTTGTTGAGGAAGTCCGACAGCAGTTCCGACTTCTCGATCGACACGGTGCCGACGAGCACTGGCTGGCCGGTCTCGTAGCGCTCGCGGATCAGCTTGGCGATGGCGCCGAACTTGTCGTGCGTGTTCTTGTAGAACTCGTCTTCCTCGTCGACGCGCTGCACTGGCACGTTGGTCGGGATGGTGACGACGTTCATCTTGTAGATGTCGTAGAATTCCGGGGCTTCGGTGGCGGCCGTGCCGGTCATGCCCGAAAGCTTGGGATACATGCGGAAGTAGTTCTGGAAAGTGATCGAGGCGAGCGTCTGGTTCTCGGGCTCGATGCGGACGCCTTCCTTGGCTTCCACGGCCTGGTGCAGGCCGTTCGACCAGCGGCGGCCGTCCATCATGCGCCCGGTGAACTCGTCGATGATGACGACTTTGCCGTCCTTGACGATGTAGTCGATGTCGCGCTTGAACATGACCACGCCCTTGAGGCTCTGGTCGAGGTGGTGGACCACCTGGGTATTCTCGACGTCGTAGAGGTTCGATCCCACCAGCAGGCCGGCGGCTTCGAGCATGCGCTCGGCCTTCTCGACGCCGTCCTCGGTCAGATTGATGTTCTTGGTCTTCTCGTCCATCTCGTAGTCTTCGGGGACGAACTGCTTAACGACCGCGTCGACCTGCATGTAGAGTTCCGACTTGTCGTCGGTCGGACCCGAGATGATGAGCGGAGTGCGCGCCTCGTCGATAAGGATGGAGTCCACTTCGTCGACGATCGCGAAGTTGAAGGGGCGCTGCACCATCTGGCTGCGCTCGTGCTTCATGTTGTCGCGCAGGTAATCGAAGCCGAATTCGTTGTTGGTGCCGTAGGTTATGTCGGCGCCATAGGCTTCGCGGCGTTCGTACTCGTTGAGGTTCGGCACGATCACGCCGATGGTGAGGCCGAGGAAATTGTGCAGCTTGCCCATCTGCTCGGCGTCGCGGCGGGCCAGGTAGTCGTTGACGGTGACGATGTGGACGCCCTTGCCCTCAAGCGCGTTGAGGTAGGTGGCGGTGGTGGCCACCAGGGTCTTCCCCTCACCCGTGCGCATTTCCGCGATCTCGCCGCGGTGGAGCACCATGCCGCCGATCATCTGCACGTCGAAATGGCGCATGCCGAACACGCGCTTCGAAGCCTCGCGCACGGTGGCGAATGCTTCGGGCATGATCTGGTCGAGCGTGCTTCCGCTGGCCAGCATTTCGCGGAACTTGCCGGTCTGCCCGGCCAGTTCCTCGTCGCTCATGGCCTCGAAAGCGGGTTCGAAAGCATTGATCTGGGCGACGATCTTGTCGAGCGACTTGACGTAGCGTTCGTTGGACGAACCGAAAATGGACTTGGCGATGGCGCCGAACATGGCGGAGATCCCTGTTTTTCGTGAATGCGTATGTCGGATGAGCGCGCCTGCGTAGCGCGCAGGCACGGGAAAGGTTTCGCAAAAGAGCGAATGGGCAGCGCGCTTATTCGCGCGCGCGGTCTATCCCGGTGAGAACCGCAGGAATCATGCGCGAAACCGGCGCGGCCACCAGCGGCGGCGCATGACGGCGGGTATTGCGCAATCCGGGTTCGGGAAGCTGGGCAAGGGCCACCGGGGCACGCGGCGCCTTGGCGGCGACGGCGGCTTCGGTCAGCACGACCTGCAGGCTCGCCACCTGCGAAGCGCGCGCTTCGGCAGGGCCGATCTGCGCGGCAAAGCCCGTCAACAGGGCCAGCAGGGTCAAGAGCAGGCGATTTGCCATGGCGGACCAGATAGGGGCCGCTTGTCCCCGTGTCCACACAAGAGAGCGCCGCGCCCCAAATTACGCACGGAAGATCGCCGCAAGGCTTCTCCGTTACTTCCCTGATGCAGCGACTCTTGACCTGTCACACCCACGCGCTACGCACCCGCCATGGCCTATCCCACCTCCCCGCTCGCCTCGCCCTTCCCCGCCATGCCGCCGATCGCCGGCGTCACGCCGCACGTCGTGCGCGCCGGGTACAAGGACTGGGGCCGATGCGACCTGACTTATGTGGAACTGGACGAAGGCACGGCCGTCGCCGGGGTGTTCACGAAGAACCTCTGCTGCTCCAGCGAAGTCGAACTTGGCCGTGACAACGTGAAGCAGGGCCAGGCCCGCGCGCTTGTCGTCAACGCGGGCAATTCCAACGCCTTCACCGGCTATCGCGGGCGCGAGGCCGTCGAGCAGATCATGGACCAGGTCGCGGCCCATATCGGCTGCCCGCGCGAACAGGTCTTCGTCTCCTCCACCGGCGTGATCGGCGTGCCGCTGCCCAAGGACAAGGCGCGCGAAGGCGTGGAGAAGGCCCTCACCGCCGGGCCCTGCTCGTGGGAGGACGTCGCCAACACGATCTCCACCACCGACACGTTCGCCAAGGGCGCGACGGCCACTGCGATGATCGGCGACACCAAGGTCACGCTTGCCGCGGTCATCAAGGGCTCGGGCATGATCGCGCCGGACATGGCGACGATGCTGGGCTATGTCTTCACCGACACCGCCGTGGAGCCCGCCTTCCTCCAGGAATGCCTCTCCGCCGCGAACTTCCGCACCTTCTCTTGCATCACGGTCGATTCGGATACGTCCACCAGCGACACCGTGCTCGCCTTCGCCACCGGCAAGGCCGGGAATGCGCCGCTTTCGACCATCGCCTCGCCCGGCGCCCATGCCTTTGCCGCCGCGATCCATGACGTCTGCCGCCAGCTTGCGCACCTTGTCGTGCGCGACGGCGAAGGCGCGCAGAAGTTCATCGAAGTGGCCGTTTCCGGCGCCGTATCGGACGAGAGCGCCCGGAAGGTCGGCATGGCCATCGCCAACTCGCCGCTGGTGAAGACCGCCATCGCGGGTGAGGATGCCAACTGGGGCCGCGTCGTCATGGCCGTGGGCAAGGCGGGCGAACCGGCCGACCGCGACAAGCTCTCGATCGGTTTCGGCGGCACCTGGGCCGCGCGCGAGGGCCTGCCGCTGGCCGAATACGACGAAGCCCCCGTCGCCGCCCACCTCAAGGGGCAGGACGTTACCATCGAGGTCGATCTCGGCCTTGGCGAAGGCGCCGCCACCGTGTGGACCTGCGACCTGACGCACGGCTACATCTCGATCAACGCCGACTACAGGAGCTGACGATGGCCGCTCCGCAGTTCACGATCTGGGGTCGCCTCAACTCCCACAACGTCAAGAAAGTCGCCTGGTTCGCCGAGGAACTGGGCCTGAACTACGTGCGCCACGATATCGGCGGCCAGTTCGGCTATACCGAGGAGTACCTCGCCAAGAACCCGAACCGGCTGGTGCCGATGATCGAGGACGGCAAGCTCTCGCTTTGGGAATCGAACGCGATCCTGCGCTACATGGCGGCCGAATATGGCGGCGAGCGCTGGTTTCCCCGCGATCCCATCGACCGGGCGCTGGCGGACCGCTGGATGGATTGGCAGATCACGTATGCCGACGCCCAGCGCGTGCCCTTCTTGGCCATGGCCCGCACACCGCGCGAACAGTGGGACATGCCCGCCATCGCGCGCGACGTGCAGGCGTGCATTGCCCACCTAACCGTGCTGGAGCGCGCCCTCTCCGAAAAGCCCTGGCTCTCCGGCGGCCAGTTCGGCCTGGGCGACATTCCCATGGGCGTCTACGCCTTTACCTGGTTCAGCCTGCCGCTCGACCAGTTCGGGCTGGAGCGCCCGGAATTCCCTGCGCTTACCGAATGGTACGCCCGCATCCGTGAGCGCAAGGGCTATGTCCAGCAGGTCATGATCCCGCTCACCTGATTCACGCAAAAGGCCTCCCGCATGATTACGCCCACACTCAACGCCGCCGTCGAAACGATCATGCGCGAGGTTTCGCGGGATGTGATCCTGCCGCATTACCAGTCGCTTACGGCTGCGCAGATCGTCAGCAAGGCGGTGAACGACGTGGTCACCGTGGCTGACCAGGAGAGCGAGGCGATCCTCACCGAGCGCCTCACCGCCCTGCTCCCCGACGCCTCGGTGGTGGGCGAGGAAGCCACTTTCGCAGACGAGAACGAGCTGCTGAAGCTGAAGGACCGGCTCTGCTGGATCGTCGACCCGCTCGACGGCACCAACAACTTCGCCTCCGGCAAGCCGCCCTTCGGCATGCTGATCGCGCTGGCCGACCGGGGCGAGACGCTGGGCGGCTGGATCCTCGATTGTCTCACCGGCCGCTTCTGCCGCGCCTCGCTGAACGGCGGCGCCTGGGTCAACGAGGAACGCCTCACCGTCCGCGCCACCGGGGAGCAGCCGCCCGTCGCCGCGATCTCGCTGATCTTCACCGAAGAATCGCGCCGCGAGCGCCTGCGCACCGAAGTCGCCCCGCACTACCGCATGGTCGACATCCCCCGCTGCGCCGCCGAACAATACCCCCGCCTCGCTCTCGGCCAGAACGATGTGGCGGTGTTCGAACGCACCCTGCCCTGGGACCACGCGGCGGGCGCCCTCTTCCTCAACGAAGCCGGCGGCAAATGCGCCCGCCCGGACGGCACCCCCTACCGCGTCGACCAGTTCGACCGCAAAGGCCTGATCGGCGCCGCCTCGCCCGGCCTGTTCGAAGCGCTCGCCAACCGCTTGTCCGCACTGGAAAATTGAGGGACACTCGCCGTCACCGCGTCCGGTCCGGCGAGCAATCGCCGATGCGCGCGCCGCGGACCGACCAGCGCATGAGGTCCGGCGCCGCTCCAGACGACGGGCCGACGAGAAGTTCTCGCTGATTCTCGAAGTCCAATGTCAGCTCGGAAGCGCCATATTCACCCGTGACATACATGGTCAGCCGTGTCTGCTGCGTGCTCACACGACCAGTGACCGCGTCCTTGATGGGCACCGATCCGCCCTGACATGTTTGCCGCGCCCGCAAGCGGCCCCCGCCGAGACGCATCTGCAAGGGCCGACAGATCGTGGTCCCCGCAGCCTGCGAACGGCCCTGCCCCACCAGCAGCCGAACGAACGATTCCACCTGGGTATCGGCAAGACAGAAGTGCCATTCCCGATCCTTGCCCGCGCCGAAGGACGTATCCTTATCGAGACTTTTGCCGAAGCGATACGTGCGGGTCAGCGAGACCGCCCATTCCCCGCCCGCCAAGACCGTGTTCTCGCGGGCGCCTTCCACGACGATATCGCCCGGATCGTCACCGCCTTGCGCCAGGTCCGCCCAAGACACCGCGCTCAGGGCAAAGGCGAATATCGCCCATTTCGTTCGCTGGCCCATTCGGCATCTCCAGTGTCGCCACCGGGACAGGTCCGGCCGGTTTCCGACACGCATGAAGATGCCGATCATGGCCGATAATCTCTAGAACACAATAGCTTGGGACTGGCGCGCCATCGACGTCTCCCGCCCAAAGGAAAACCCCTCCCGCCTCGCGGCGGAAGGGGTTTTGCTATCCGTCTTGGAACCGGCCGAAGCCGCGAACTCTTAGAGTTCGCCTTCGATCCAGCCCTTCAGCGCGCTCTTGGGAGCGGCGCCGAGCTTCTGGGCGACGGGCTTGCCGTCTTTGAACAGCACCATCAGCGGGATCGACTTCACGCCGATCTCGGCGGGGATGCCGGTGTTGGCCATGATGTCCATCTTGGCGATGGTCACCTGCTCGGAAAGCTCTTCGCTGATCTCTTCCAGAGCGGGGCCGATCATCTTGCACGGGCCGCACCAGTCCGCCCAGAAATCGACGAGCACGGGCTTGTCGGACTTGAGAACGTCTTGTTCGAAGCTGGCGTCGGTAACAGCGATGGTCGCCATGAATTGAAACTCCTCGGGTATCTCGGTTGAACGCAATCTAGGGACGAATTGCCATGAGGCAACGCTTGCACGGCCATAGGTTTACTGCGGCGGGGAAAAGTCCGGCTTGTGAGCGGCCAGAATGTCCGCGGGAACCGCGATCAGCCGCGGCACGGCGGTGTAGAGCAAGGCCACTTCCACGCGCTTTCCCGGGAAGGCCACTTCCAGCGCGGCAGCATAGGCGCCCATCTGGCGCAGCACCCCGCGCGGCACTTGTTCCAGACTTTCGGGCGGGCGGCGCGCGGTCTTGTAGTCGACCAGCCGGACGCGGTCTGGCTCGACCACCAGACGATCGATCGTGCCCGCCACCACCTGCCCGCCGACCACGGCGGCCACCGGGACTTCAGCAAGACTGGCCGGGCCGAATATCTCGGCCCACTCGGCATTGCCGAGCACCGCCATGGCGCTGGCCAACATGGCCTCGCGGGCGTCTTCGGGCAAATCGGCAGCGTTGCGCGCGAGCCATTGCCAGCCCGCTTCCTCGCGCAAGTCGGCAGCAACTTGCGGCAGGCGTTCGAGCAGCTTGTGCACCAGAGTGCCACGCCGCAAGGCATCGCGCCCGGCCCCCGGCGGGAACGGCGGATCGGGTGCGTCGTCCTCGCCCAGCGAAGACGGCGCCAGCGGACGGGGCGGGCGCGGCTCCGCAGGTGGCGCGCGCTCCAGCCAGCGCGGCAGAGGTTCGCGCAAGGGCAGTTCGACCGCGCGAACTTCCGCCGGGAGCGGCGCCGGCGGCTGCCCGTTCTCGCACCGCGTGCCCCAGATCGCGTCCTCGACGTCCGCCTCGGCGGGGAACAGGGCACGCAGCCGGGCGTACCAGCTCTTGTCGGCCGGGCCGTCCTTGTCGCGCCGCCCCAGCGCGCCGCCGATGAACAACGCCTCCTCGGCGCGGGTCATGGCGACGTAGAGCAGGCGCCAATGCTCCTGCTCGTCGCCCTCGCGGTTCTCCGCGATCCGGGCGGCGATACGGCCGACCTTCTCGTCCTTCGACAGGGGCGGCAGCGGCACCTTGCGCCGCTCGTCGCGCGGATCGGCCAGGTCGAAACCGCGTTCGCGCGCAGCTTCGGGGTTGCCGGTCGCGTCGGCCAGGATGACGATGGGCGCCTGCAGGCCCTTCGAGCCGTGGACGGTCATCACGCGCACCAGGCCCGAGGCGGCATCGGCCTCGCGCTTCAGTTCTCCGTCGCCGGCATCGAACCAGGCCAGGAACCCGGCGAGGCTGGGCGTATCGGTGGCGACGTAGGCCTGGGCGGCATTGACGAGTTCGTCGATGGGATCGTTGGCCTCGCTGCCGAGCCGGGCGACCAGCTTGCGCCGCCCCTGCCACGGCCCGACGAGCAGCCAGTGCAACATGGCCTGCGGCGGCGCGAAGTCGGCCAGGGCCAGCAGATCGCCGAGTTGCTGCAGCACCGCCGCGATCTCGGGACCGGAACCGGCGCGCAAGTGTTCCCAGAGATGCCTGTGCCGGTCGCGATAGGCGTGGCGCAGCAATTGCTCCTGGCTCCAACCGACCAGCGGGGATACCAGCAGCGCGGCGAGGTTGAGATCGTCAAGCGGCTGCACCGCGAAACGCAGCGCCGCAATCAGGTCCTTCACGGCCAGCGGCGCACCCAGGCGCAGACGGTCGACACCGGCCACCGGCACGCCGGCCGCGTGAAGCCGCGCAACGATGAGCCCCGCAAGTTCCTTGCGCTGGCGCACCAACACCATCACGTCGCCCGCACCCGCACGGCGCGGCTTGCCCTTGTTCAGCGTGAAGCCCGGCCCCGAGGGATCGAGCCATTCGCGGACCTGCTGCGCGATGCGTTCCGCCATCTGCCGGTCCGGGCGGGAGAGCCAGTTGGGCTGCTGCCCGTCGTGCTCCTCCGCGCCCTCGTCATCTGCCAGCGGCGCGTCGTCGTCTTCGCCGATCTGCTCCGACACAGACTGCCACAAGGCGACATAGCCCGGACGCTCCTGCCCGACATGGGGCTCGGCCGGACGATCGAGGCCGAAGCTGGCATGGCCGATGCCGGCAATGGCCTCGTCCACGAAGTCGAGCACGCGCTGCGCCGTGCGGAAGCTGCGGTCCAGCCCGAGTTCCACCAGCGGCCGCGCGGACAGGTTGCTGCGCAGCATATCGGCATTTTCAGCCGCTTCGCGCATCTTGCCCCGCACGCGGTCGGCCGCGCGGCGGAAGTTCTCGGGGCTGGTGCCCTGGAACCGGAAGATCGCCTGCTTGTAATCGCCCACGACGAACAGGGTGCGCAGCAAGGGGGGCTGCCCGTGTCGATCCCCATGTTCCACGGCATGTTGACGCTCGTGCTGGCCCAGCCCGGCCCAGAACTCCTCCGCCATGGCGAAGACGATGTCCCACTGCGCGGCATTGGTGTCCTGCGCCTCATCGACCAGGATGTGATCGAAACGGCGATCCAGCTTGTAGCGGATCCAGTCCGCCGAAGCCTGACCGCGCAGAAGATCGGCGGCGCGGCGGATCTGGTCGTCGAAGTCGATCAGGCCTTCGCGCTGCTTGGCCTCGTCCCAGGCAAGTGCGAAAGCCCGGCCGAGCCGCAATGCCGGCACGAGCCGCTCGGCCAGGCCGAGCAGCGCCTTGACCTCGCGAATGCGGGCAAGGCCCTCACCGACGCGCAAGGCATAACCCTCATAGTCGGGATCGCGCTTGGACAAGTGGTTGAGGCTGCGAACCGAATCGTCCTTGGTGAACAGCGCGGCATGGACATCGTCGATACCCTCCGCCCGGCGCGCCGGAGACTGGGTGAGCCAGGGCACCAGCACGTCGGTTGCCTTGTGGGCGGTGGCGGTGTTCCAATCGGCCAGAACTTCGCAGCACCGGCGCAGCGAGCGCACATCGAAGCCATCGTCCGCACACATTTCCGCGAGCAGGTCGTCCCCGGCGTCAGCAGGCAGGCCGAGCAGGCGCAGGACATGGCCGCGGATGTCGCCCGCCTGCCACGATCCCGGGCCGAACCAGGCCTCGCGCGCACCGGCGCAGCGCAACAGGAACTCGACGACCGAATCCGGCCCGTGCCGCAGCGAGAGCTGGGCGATGGCTTCCAGCAGCGGCGCACCGTCGAAAGGATCGTTCTCCGCCGCGACCAGCAGATCGGCCAGGACCTGCCGTGCCAGCAGGGCGCGCTCGCGGTCCTCCATCGGCCGGGCGCCCGGCACCAGCTCCGCCTCCAGCGGGAACGTCGCCAGCAGCCACTGCGAGAAGGCGTGGATGGTGTCGATCCGAAGCCCCCCGCCCGGACTGTCGAGCACCGCGGTGAACAGCGTGCGCGCACGGGCGCGCGTGTCCGGATCGGTCGGCGCGCCGATCGCGTCGAGCCGCTGGAACAGCTGGGTATCTTCCAGCCGCACCCATTCGGCCAGGGTGCCGTTGATGCGCGCGGCCATTTCGGTGGCGCCGGCCTTGGTGAACGTAAGGCACAATACCTGGGACGGCTCCACCCCCTCCTGCAGCAGGAGGCGCAGCACGCGGGAAGACAGCACTTGCGTCTTGCCCGTGCCCGCCGAGGCCGAAAGCCAGACGGTATCGCGCGGATTGACCGCCAGCATCTGGTTGCCGTGCAGCGGATGGACGGCGGCAGGACCGCTCATGCCCCCTCCTCCGTGGCACTGCCCTGCGCGCGTTCACGGCTGCCGAGCGAGGTGATCCATTCATCGAGACGCATCAGCTGGTCGTAATCGGCATAGGACCCGAGTTCGGGGTTGAGACGCGCGGTGAAAGGCTCGTTGCCGAGGATCCAGCGGTCCAGTGCATCGTTCAGGTAGCGCTCGGTTTCCGGCAGGAAATCGTCCGGTTCGATCCCGGAGCGGCGCTTGCCGACCTTGAGCGGGGTGGCGGCGTAGCCGAACTGGTTCTTGTCCTTGGCCATCGACCAGTATTCGAAGCCCCCCGCCTCGCCTTCGATCTCGCGGCCCTGCATGTCCTTGAAGCCGCCGGCTTCGGCGATCAGCGCGATCAGGCCAAGCTGCAGCGCGAAACCTTCCTCCACTCGCCGCGGAGTGGGCGGCGAGCCCGTCTTGTAGTCGACCACGGCCAGCGTCCCGTCAGCCTGGCGGTCGATGCGGTCGGCGCGGCCGTGGATACGGATGTCGCGGTGGCGCATGTCGCCCCAGGCCTCGCTCGCCACCACACGCCGCCCCTCGGTCTTGTGCCGCAGCACGAGGTCGCGAAAGGTGTCGAGCGCGGCCGAGAGACGCGGCCACCACAGCGCGCGCATCAGCGGATGGGCGTTCTTCTCGGTCAGCACGGACTGGGCAATCGTGTGCAGCCCGTCGACCGGCTCACCCGCCTTGTGCCAGTCCTCCAGGATCTTGTGCGCCACTTCGCCCTTCCACGCCGCGCTCGGTTCGGCATCGAGCGCGTCGAGCTTGCGGAGGCGCAGGATCGCATTGGCGTAGAACTCGTAGGGATCGCCCCGCAGGCGGTCCAGCCCGGTGACCGCCAGGTCCACGCGGCGCTGCTCGGGCGCCGGCATGGGCTGCGGCCGTGGGTGCGGCGGCACCGGCGCGGCATCGTCCAGCATGCGCGCCAGGCGCAGCGCCTCGGCCTCGATATGACGCTCGCCCTGCTCGCCGAGCAGCGCCTTGACCCGCAGCACGAAGCGCGAGGGGATCACCGGCCCCCCGGCATCGCGCAGGGCCCAGCTCAGCACCACGTCCGGCGCTCCCAGCGCGGCGGCCAGATCGTGCGCGGCAAGGCCGATGCGGAAATCGGCCCCCGGCACGCCGAGCGCGCGCAGCACGGCAGGCGGCAACAGGGCGTCCTGCGAGGGGGAAGCTGGCCAGACGCCTTCCACCAGCCCGCCGCAAATGACCAGGTCGGCGCGGCTCATCCGCGCTTCCAGCAGGCCGTAGATCGCCACGCGCGGATGGCCGCCCCAGGGCGGGCGCACCGAGACACGGTCCATCGCATCGCGCAGCATGGCGTGAAGTTCGCGCGGATCGAACAGCGTTCCCGCCGAACCGGCCGCCGCGCGCAGTTCCTCGACCAGGGCGCTCAGTGCCCGGCCGTCGGGACCGCCCCAGATCGCTTCGCCGCACATCGCCTCGGCCGCGTCGGCAAGCCTTCCCAACATGAAGTCCAGCGGATCGCCTTCGCTCAGCGCGAAGAGCGGCGCGAGCATCGCCTCGACCTCGCCCCACCAGCCTTCCAGCTTCTCCTGCACCGCCAATTCGGCCAGGGCGGCAAGACCGGCCCCGGGGCGCGGCCCGCGCAGTGCCAGGTCCAGTCGGCGGGCATTCTCCAGCCAGCGGGCACGGCCTTCGCCGCCCCCTGCCAGCGGATGGACCAGCAGGGCGATCAGCGGCACGGGCGCGGCCTGCTCCGCCATCACTTCGGCCAGCAGCAGCAGCAGGCGGCCAGAGGCGGTCTGCGCGAGCGGGCGTCCTGCAGTGTCGTCCGCCTCGATGCCCCAGCGGGTGAGATGGGCGACGACCCGCCCCGCAAGCCCGCGGTCGGGCGTAATCAGCGCCACGCGGCGTTCCGGGACTTCCAGCGCCTGGCGCACCAGCACCGCGATGGCCTGGGCTTCCTGCTCGGGATGAGTGCTTTCCATCAGCCGCACCCCGGCCAGCCGTCGCTTCTCGGGACCAAGCGCGACCCAGGCCGCCGATGCGCGGGGGGGCAGGAACAAGTTGGAAATCACGGTGCTGCGCTCGGCCGGCGAGGCGCCCAGCCCCGAACGGTGCCAATGCGCTACTTCCTCGCGCGAAATGCCCATGCGATTAAGCAGCAGCTTGAGGTGATATTGCGGATGGGTGACGGCATCGCCCCGGCCGAACGGCGGATCGTCCGGACTGTCGGGACGCCCCGCCGTGCCGAGTTCGTCCCAGACTTCCGGCGGCAGGGAAAGATCGAAATCGGGCAGGACCACGCTGCCGCCGGGCAATTCGCTGACCACGCGCAGCAATCTTGCCAGCGAAGGTGAGGCACTGGTCACACCGGCCGCTACGATGGGATAGGCCGGCGGCGAGGCCTGCCATTCGCGGGCGGCGTGCTCGAACAGGAGGTTGCGGCGCTCCGGCGCGTCGATCTCGCCGCGCTCGGCCAGTTCCGCGATCCAGTGCTGCTGCACTTTCAGGAATGTGCGCGTATTGTCGGTCCAGTGGCCGGCCAGATCGCCGACGATGCCGATCACCCGCTCGCTCATCAGGTCTATCGGAGCGATGCCTTCCACCAGCAGGCGGTCCATCGTGCGCCCCAGTTCCCAGGCGCGGCGCAGCAGGGCGGCGCCCTTTCCGGCCTCGGCGCCCTCGACCTCGCGCAGGAAGTGAGCGATGCGGAGCCAGCGCCGGGTCGGATCAGCCGCGGGCGGGATGTCCGAGGCACCCAGCGGATCGAGCAAGGGCCCCAGCGTCTCGTCCAGATCGAGATCGCCCACCACCACCATGCGCGGCAGCAGCAGGCCCGGCTTGTCGGTCGTGCCGGAAAAGCGCACGAAAGCCTCGGTCACCGTGCGGACCGTGCGGCGGCTTGGCAGCAGCAGCGTCAGCCGCGCCAGGCCGAGTTCACCTTCGGAGTAACGCGGCACCAATCCCGCCACCAGGGCGTCTGCGAAGCCGCGGTGAGCAGCAATCGAGAATACGCGTGGCCCTCTCTTGTCGGGCCCCGCCCTGTCAGGCACGGGTCAGCCATTCCTCGGTGGGCCTGATCGCGGTCGGCTCGCCCACTTCGAACCAGAGGCCGGTATGGGAAATGCCGTAGAGGCGCCCTTCCTCGATGGCGCGGTTCCACAGCACGTTGGTCGAGAACGGTCCTTCCGGCGCATCGCGCAGGAGGCGCTTCGACACGATCTGGATGCCCGAATAGATGAAGGGCGCGATGCGGCCCTGCTTGCGGCGGGCGATGCGCCCTGCGGGATCGAGGTGAAAGTCGCCCTCGCCCCGATAATTCACCGCGCGCGGATGCGAGACCAGCAAGAGCAGTGCATCCATGATTTCCGGGTTCCAGGCCCGCGAAAGTTCGTGGAACACGTCTTCCGGTCCGTCGAGCCAGATATTGTCGCTGTTGAGGCAGAAGAACGTCTCGGGCAGCAGCGGCGCAGCCTTGACCATGCCGCCGCCGGTTTCCAGCAGACGTTCGCGCTCGTCCGACACGGTGACCTGCGGCCCCTTGTGGCGGGCCTTGAAGTGGCCTTCCAGCGCGTCGGCAAGGTAATGGACATTGACCACCGCCTTCTCGACCCCGGCCGCATCGAGTTTGTCGAGCGCATGGTCGATCAGCGACTTGCCGGCGACGCGCACCAGCGGCTTGGGCTGGGTGGCGGTCAGCGGCCGCATCCGCTTGCCGAGGCCGGCAGAGAGCACCATGGCCGTATCGCTGGCCAGCTTCACTTCGTTCATGCCGCGTAGCTCCCGCCATTGGCGTCGCGCAAATGGGCGGGGATATTGGCATCGAACCAGCGCGCGACCGGCTCCAGTGCCGGATGCGCCAGGTCGCGTTCGAGCATCGCCCAGACGCGGGGGATCAGTTCCAGATAACGCGACTTGCCGTCACGCCGCCAGAGACGCACGAAAATGCCGATGATCTTGGTGTTCCGCTGCGCACCGAGGCGGGCATAGTCCGCCAGGAACGTCTCGGGATCGGCATCGGTGGCCTGGATGTAATGGTCGAACATCTCGGCCTCCAGTTCGGGCGAGACATTGCGGCGCGCGTCCTGCAGCAGCGAGACCAGATCGTAGGCGGGATGGCCGATCAGCGCGTCCTGGAAATCGAGCAGGCCCTGCTTTTCCAGCGCGCCGAGCAGCATGATGTTTTCGGCGTGGTAATCGCGCAGCACGGTCACGCCCGGGCGCTGGCGAGGCAGCAGTTCACCCATCACCGCTTCCCAGGCGGCGGTGAAGCCCGCGGAATCGACGTAGAGGTTCTGCGCCGTGCAGTACCAGTCGATGAACAGGCGCACCTCGCGCTGATACTCGCTCATCGAATAGTCGAGGAAAGGCCCCGGCGGCAGCTGGCGGAGCTGCGCCAGCACGTCCACGGCGCCCCGGTAGACGGCCACTTCGTCGTCCTGCCACTGGTCGAGATAGTCGCGCATCCGTGCGTGGCCGAAGTCCTCGATCAGCACGAGCCCGCGTTCCGCCCAGTCCGCCAGGATGCGCGGCGCGCGCAACCCATTGGCATCGAGCCAGCGCGCGGCGCGCAGGAACGGCGTGGGATCCTCGTTGGGCGGCGGCGCATCCATCAGCATCGCCGTTTCGCCATCCGCGCGGGTAACGCGGAAATAGCGCCGGAACGAAGCGTCCCCGGCAAGCGGTTCGACGGCGGCGCCTGCCCATCCGGCGTCGGCCAGGAAGGGTTCGAGGTCCTCGGGAAGGTTCGCTGGGTTCGTGCTCATTTCGGGATTCGCCCTAGAGCATTTTCAAGTCGGGTGGAAACACCTGACGACTCGGAAAATGCGACAAACAAACAACGGTGATCGCTGTTCCGATAAAATCAGAACCCAAGGCGATCCCGCCAATCGGGCCCCGGCTCGACAATGGCGGTCCGCCCGTCGCCCGCAACTTCCAGCGTGATCGAGAGACAGGCCGGCTCATGGGCGAAGCCGCCCGCATGATCGGGCCACTCGGCGAGCAGCACGGCGCCCTGCCGATAGTCGTCCAACCCGATCTCATCGGCCTCGGACGGATCCTGGAGCCGGTAGAAGTCGGCATGGACCAGCGGCAGGCGCACGCCCGGACGGCCGGAATCGGGCTGGCCTGCAGGAGATACGTCGCCCTGCGGCGGATCGTAGACCTCGATGATGGCGAAGCTCGGCGACGGCACTTCGCCTTCGTGCCCGAGGGCGGCGATGATGGCGCGGGCGAGCGTTGTCTTGCCCGCACCGAGACCGCCGGTGAGGGCGACGACGTCATCGGGGCGCAGCCGGTCGGCAATGGCGCGGCCGAAGCGTTCCATCGCGGCAAGGTCGGGCAATGCAATCTTCACGGAAGCTCCACCAGCGCGCTGGTACCTTGGCAGGGCTCCGAAGCGAGGCGCAGCGCGCCGCCATGCGCCTCGACCAGTTGGCGCGCGAGCGGCAGGCCAAGGCCCTGGCTGCGCTCCACCGACTTGCCGTCGGCGCTGGCCTTCATGCCGTCAAGCGCCAGGGCCACGCTGCGGCTGTCCATCCCCGCTCCCTGGTCCTGAACCAGGATCTGGAGCCATTCCCCGTCACCCGACTTGCGGCGGCCGAGCTGCACCAGGATGCGCTGGCCCTGCCGGGAGGCGGCAATGGCATTGTCGACGAGATGGCCGACGGCCCGCGCAAGCCGCTTGCGATCGCCGGAAATCGGCCGCAGCAGGCCGCTCGCCTGAAGATCCAGCACTAGCCCTGCCTTCTGGAGCCGCGACGCGCGCTCCTCCACCACGGAGCGGATGAAGGGCATCGGGTCGATCTCTTCCTTCTTCAGCGGCAGCAGCCCCGCTTCGCCCTGCGAAAGGTCCAGCAGGCTGTCGATATGATCGCCCAGCGCTTCCACGGAAGTGAGGATCGCCTCGATATATTCGCGCCCGCTGTCCGAAAGTTCGCCGCCGACGCCCGCCTCCAGCAGTTCGGCAAAACCGCCGATCGAGGTGAGCGGCGTGCGCAGTTCGTAGCTCATCTTGGCAAGGAACCGGGTCTTGATCGTATCCGCCTCGATCAGCGCCGCATTGCTCTCGCGCAGCGCGGCCTCGGCCTTCTGCGAATCGGTAATGTCGAGCACGGCCAGCAGCCCGTTGCCATCGGGCAGCGGCACGCCCGCGAACTCCAGCATGCGCCCGTCGGCCAGAGCGATGCGGCCGCCCTTCTGCGCCCGGTCCAGCGTGGCGGTGCGCATGACGCTGCCCACCGTCTCCGCTTCGGCCGGCCGCTTGAGGCGCGGCGCGATCTTCTTGAGCAGGTCCTGCATATGCGGATGGGTGTCGAGAAAGTCGCTGTCGAGCCCCCAGTCGGCGGCGAAGCGGCGGTTCCAGATCTGCATGCGCCCGTCCGGCGCGAAGACCGCAATCGATTCGAACAGACTGTCGAACGTGGCCGTGCGGGTGCGCAGCAGGGTATCGCGCACGGCCGACAGACGCAGCTGCTCGGTGCGGTCCTCGGCGATCAGCATCAGCCCGCCATCGGGCACCGGCTGGGCGACGATGCGCAGATGCGTGCCGTCCGCCAGGGTCCAGGCTTCCTCGCTGGCCTCGCCGCTGGCGAACCAGGCGGCTTTCTCACGGCGCCATGCGGGGAAATCGCGCGCTTCGGGCACGCGCCCGGCATCGCGCGCAGCATCGAGCAGGCGCTCGAAGGCAGGAAGATCCTGCATGGCCTGCGCCGAGAGCTTGAACAGACGTTGGAACGGCTGGTTGGCGAACGTCAGGCGTTTCTTGGCGTCGAACTGGGCCACGCCTGCCGAAAGCTGATCGAGCAACCCGCGCTGCGCCTCGCGGAAAGCGCGGAACGAGCGCGACATTTCCTCAAGATCCTCGATATCGACCGCGTATCCCGCGACCCCGTCCTCGCCCAGGGGCAGGTCGCTGACGCGCATCGCGCGGCGCTGGCCGTTGATCGTGGTCGAGACGATGCGCTGGATCGGCGAGCCCTTGTCGGCCGCGACGCGCGCGACTTGCGCCGGGGTGAGGCCATCGACGTTCTCGACCAGTTCGGTCCCGCTGGCCACGACGCCTTGCGCGCTGTCGCCGCCGACCGCGGCGACATAAGCCGAATTGACCAGTTGCAGTTCGCCGTCCGGACGGCGGAACCACATCGGCATCGGCGCCGCCTCGATCAGCGAGACCAGCGCGGTGAAATCCCCCCTCGCCCGCGAAGCTTCGTCGCGCAGGCGGGTGAGTTCGGTCTCGCTGTCGGAAAAGTCGAAGACCCAGACCAGCGCGGCGCCGCCGGGCGAGACTTGCGGGTCGGCCAGATGCCCCCGCAGCGCCAGCGACCGGGTGGACCCGCGCGGGGTCAGCACCATGCGAAAGGGCGTCGCGGTCTTCTGGGTGCGGCGTACGGCCTCGGTCAGCTCTTCCAGCTTCTCTGCCGGCAAGCCCCGCTCGCCCGTGTCGAGTTCGGACAGGAACTGCGGCACTTCGTCCAGCCCCAGCCACTGCGCCAGGCGCGGACTGGCTTCGATTCGCCCGTCGGAGCGGACAAGCAGCGGAGATGCGGGCGATTCCTCGACCATGCGGCCAAGGCGCCGCGCGGAGCGAAGCTGGTTTTCAGCCCGCTTCTGTCGGCTGCGCGCCGTAAGCACGGCCCAGGCCGCCGCCAGCATCCAGGCAGCGAGCAGGAGACCGATCAGGAGGGGTACGAGGCGATCCTGGTCCATTCACCAACGGCTATGCTTGTCCCGGCTCGCAAAGACAATGGGGAGAACGTCTGTGTTTAGTACGCCTTCGACATCCGTCGAAGGCTTGCGGCACCGGCCCACGCCCCCACCCGACCTCCCATTAGCGTATCCTGATGGGAGGTCGGGTGGGGGCGTGGGCCGGTGCCGCATAGGGAATGCCCAAATGGGCATTCCCTACCGAAAGCATCAATAACGGTAGTGGTCCGGCTTGAACGGACCGGCTTCCGGCACGCCGATGTAGTCGGCCTGCTTCTTCGACAGCTTGGTGAGCTTCACGCCCAGCTTTTCGAGGTGCAGCGCGGCGACCTTCTCGTCGAGGTGCTTGGGCAGCACATAGACTTCGTTCTTGTACTCGTCGTTTTTGACGAAGAGTTCGATCTGCGCGAGCGTCTGGTTGGTGAAGCTCGACGACATGACGAAGCTGGGGTGGCCGGTGGCGCAGCCCAGGTTCACCAGGCGGCCCTTGGCGAGCACGATGATCTGCTTGCCGTCCGGGAAAGTGACCAGGTCGGTGCCCGGCTTGACTTCCTTCCAGTCGTAGTTGTCGAGCGCCGAGATCTGGATCTCGCTGTCGAAGTGGCCGATATTGCAGACGATCGCCTTGTCGCGCATCGCTTCCATGTGCTCGCCGGTGATGACGGCTTCGTTGCCGGTGGCGGTGACGAAGATGTCACAGCGCTTCACAGCGTCTTCCATGGTGACGACTTCATAGCCTTCCATGGCGGCCTGAAGGGCGCAGATCGGGTCGATTTCGGTGACCATCACGCGGGCGCCGCCGTTGCGGAGCGAAGCGGCCGAACCCTTGCCGACGTCGCCGAAGCCGGCGACGCAAGCGACCTTGCCGGCCAGCATCACGTCGGTGGCGCGACGGATCGCGTCAACCAGCGATTCCTTGCAGCCATAGAGGTTGTCGAACTTCGACTTGGTGACCGAATCGTTCACGTTGATCGCGGGGAACGGCAGCTTGCCGTCCTTGGCGAGGTGGTAAAGGCGGTGAACGCCGGTGGTGGTTTCTTCCGAAACGCCCTTGATGGCCTTGACCGAAGCGGTCAGGTAGCCCGGCTTCGCCTTGAGGAAGGCGTTCAGCGCGCGGACGAATTCGATTTCTTCGGCGTTGGTGGGCTCGAACAGCGGCTCACCGGCTTCGACGCGGGCGCCCCAGAGCGCGAACATGGTGGCATCGCCGCCATCGTCGAGGATGAGGTTGGCAGTGAGGTCAGGGTTCTCTTCGGTCGACCAGTCGAAGATCTTGCCGACGTAGTCCCAGTAATCGGCCAGCGATTCACCCTTGATCGCGTAGACCGGGATACCGGCAGCAGCGATGGCGGCGGCAGCGTGGTCCTGGGTCGAAAAGATGTTGCAGGTGGCCCAGCGCACGTCGGCACCGAGCGCGACCAGCGTCTCGATCAGCACGGCGGTCTGGATCGTCATATGCAGCGAGCCGGTGATGCGCGCGCCCTTGAGCGGCTGCGAAGCGCCGAATTCCTCGCGCAGCGCCATCAGGCCCGGCATTTCGGTTTCGGCGATGTTGATCTCGGTGCGGCCGAAATCGGCAAGCGAGATATCGGTAATGGCGTAGTCGTGGGCGATCTGGGCAGTGGCCACGGGAAGCTCCTGGTACGTTGGACGTTGCGTGGAGACGCCGAACGGCAAAGCCCGGCGTCTCGAATGCATGGTCCCTACCCCGTCAGCTTTCGCGACGCAAATATAAAGATATCTTTATATGGCTTCCCGCCTGTTCGCCAAATCCGCCCGAGGGGGCAAATTCGCTCGCAGAAGGCAGCGGGTTCGCTCGCAGAAGGCAGCGGGGCCCCCGCCGTCGCGGGGGCTCCGCTATCTTACGCCTTTCCGGCCAGATCGAACCGATCCGCGTTCATCACCTTGGTCCAGGCCGAGACGAAGTCCTTGAGGAACTTCGGTCCTGCATCGGCGCAGGCATAGACTTCGCTGAGCGCGCGGAGCTGGGAGTTGGAGCCGAACACCAGGTCCGTCCGCGTTGCCGTCCACTTCTGCGTGTTGCTGGCGCGGTCAGTACCGACGAACGTCTCGTCGGCTTGGTCGTCCACCTGCTTCCACGCCGTGCCCATATCCAGCAGGCCGACGAAGAAGTCGTTGGTGAGCTGCCCTTCGCGATCGGTGAAGACCCCGTCCTTCGAGCCGCCGTGGTTGGCGCCCAGCACCCGCAGGCCGCCGACCAGAACCGTCATTTCCGGCGCGCTGAGGCCAAGGAGCTGCGCCCGGTCGATCAGCAGTTCCTCGGTCGGAACGGTAAAGGCCACCTGCAGGTAATTGCGGAAGCCGTCGACGCGGGGTTCCAGCACCGCGAAGCCTTCCACATCGGTCTGCTCCTGCGTGGCATCGGTGCGACCGGGCAGGAACGGCACTTCCACGGGCGTTCCCGCATCGGCCGCGGCCTTCTCGATCGCGGCGTTGCCGCCCAGCACGACGAGGTCGGCCACGCTTACTTTCCTGCCTCCGGCCGAACCGTCGAATTCAGCCTTGACGCCTTCGTAGACCTTGAGGACTTTCGCGAGCTTCTCGGGTTCGTTGACCTCCCAATCCTTCTGCGGGGCAAGGCGGATACGGCCGCCATTGGCGCCGCCGCGGTGGTCCGACCCGCGATATGTCGACGCCGAAGCCCAGGCGGTGGAGACCAGTTCGCCCACGGTCAGGCCCGAAGCGAGGATCTTCTGCTTGAGCGCGGCCACGTCCCCCGTCTCGATCGCGGCATGGTCGGCGGCAGGGATCGGATCCTGCCAGAGCAGGTCTTCCGCCGGAACTTCCGGCCCGAGGTAACGCGCCTTGGGGCCCATGTCGCGGTGGCAGAGCTTGAACCAGGCGCGCGCGAAAGCATCCGCGAAGTGGTTCGGGTCGGCACGGAAGCCTTCCAGGATCCTGCGATATTCGGGGTCGACCTTGAAGGCCATGTCGGCCGTGGTCATCATCGTCGGCACACGGCGTTCGGGGCTATGTGCGCCGGGCGCCATGTCCTCGGGCTTCTGGGCGACAGGCTGCCATTGCTGCGCGCCGGCAGGGCTGCGCACGAGTTCGTATTCGTAATCCAGCAGCATGTGCAGGAAGCTCATGTCCCACTGGATCGGCGTAGGCGTCCACGAGCCTTCGAGACCCGACGTGATCGTGTGATCGCCGAAGCCGCTTTCGTGTCCGCTCTGCCAGCCAAGGCCCTGCTGCGCGATGTCCGCGCCTTCCGGTTCGGCGCCCACCTTCGCCGCATCCCCGGCGCCATGGCATTTGCCGAAAGTATGGCCGCCCGCCGTGAGGGCGGCGGTTTCCTCGTCGTTCATGCCCATGCGCGCGAACGTCTCCCGGATGTCGCGAGCCGAGCCGACCGGGTCGGGATCGCCGCCGGGACCTTCGGGATTGACGTAGATGAGGCCCATCTGGATCGCGGCCAACGGGTTTTCGAGCGCCATCTCCTTTTCGGGCTGGATGCGTGTCTCGGCGCCCTGGCCCACCCATTCTTCCTCGGTGCCCCAGTAGACGTCCTTTTCAGGCTCGAAGATGTCCTCTCGCCCGCCGCCGAAGCCGAAAGTCGGGCCGCCCATCGATTCGATGGCGACATTGCCGGTGAGGATCAGCAGGTCCGCCCAGGACAGCTTGGCCCCGTACTTCTGCTTGATTGGCCAGAGCAAACGCCGCGCCTTGTCGAGATTGGCATTGTCCGGCCAGGAATTGAGCGGGGCGAAGCGCTGGTTGCCGGAAGAGGCGCCGCCGCGCCCGTCGCCGGTGCGATAAGTGCCCGCGCTGTGCCAGGCCATGCGGATGAAGAAGGGTCCGTAGTGCCCGTAATCCGCCGGCCACCAGGGCTGGCTGTCGGTCATCAGCGCGGTGAGGTCTGCCTTGAGCGCCGCATAGTCGAGCGACTTGAAGGCGGCGGCATAGTCGAAGTCGTCGCCGAGCGGATTGGCGCTGGCGCTACTGGTGCTGAGGATGTCGAGGGAAAGCTGGTTGGGCCACCAGTCACGGTTGGTGCGGCCAAGCAGCGATCTTACCGGCTCGCCGTGCATCGGGCAGCCGCTGGTCTTCGCGTCCATGTCATTCTCCTTCCGGTCGGGTCTGTCGATTCCGTCCTGTCATCGAACGGTTTGGAACTGTCCGCGCCGCATCATCCGGCGCGCTATCGACTGGCCACGGGCGCGCCCGCTCCAGACCGATCCTGAATACCCTTGTCGTCTCCAACCAGGCCTGAAACCCGGCAAGGCCACTCTCCCGGCGCCCTTCGGCACCGCCTGCAGCTTGCCAGATATGCAGCCACGATCAAGCGCCGCACGCCTGCCGACTCACGCAAAATTCCGATCATCGATCGGGGGGAAAGTGATGAGAGTTCGTTTGAAAAATCGTGACCCGCGAAGTTCGCGGCGCCGATCGAACGAGATGCCGGGCCGGGCGTTTTTCCGCCTCCTGTCGCTCTCGGTGGACATGTGGACAGGAGGCGGAAGTGGCAAAGGTAGGTCAGGACCCGCCGTTGCACGCCTGGGGGGAAGGCCGCAGCCCTCCCGCATCTCTGGGACGATCACGTCGCTGCTCCCAACCCCGGCCTGCCGCCCTGCTGCGGCGGGAAGCCCGCGTGGCAATGCCGGAGGAAGAGAGGTTCGTGATCATGTCGCGCTCGCTATCAGCCGGGATTATTACACCCGCAAGACATAATACTCAACATCGTCTCAGGCGATATCGGTGAAGAATTACTGAATTAACCAAGATATCAGCAAATGACATGACTGCAGCATACCAAGATATCACTGCAACATGACTGAAATTCCCCGAACAATTCTAGGTGAGCAGGCCCAAGGCCCAGCGCACGATCAGCACGATCACCCCGCCCGCCAGCGCATAGGCAAGGCAGATCGGCGCCGTGCGGGCGAGTGCCCTCCCCTCGTGCCCGACCAGCCCGACCGTCGCCGTGCCCGCCACGATGTTGTGCGGCGCCATGATGTTGCCGATAGCCGAACCGAGGCTCTGCCCCGCCAGCGCGAGCCAGTGCGGCAGGGTCACGGCATCGGCCGCGGCCACCTGGAAGTTCGCGAAGATGATGTTGGAGGCCGTTCCCGATCCCGTCACGAACGACCCCAGCGCCCCCACCAGGGGCACGGCGAGCGGCCAGGCCTGACCGAACAGGCCGGTCGCCCCAACGGCCAGCGCATCGATCAGCCCGCCGTGAACCATGAAGCGCGCCAGGGTCAGCACGGAGACGAGCGCAATCGCCACTTGCGGCAGGCGGCGGAGCGCGGCGAGCATCGACCCGGCGACGAGGCGCGGGCGAAAGCCGTTGATCAGCGCCGTCAGCAGGAAGGCCAGCAAGAGCATCGTGCCGGGGTGGTAGAACGGCAGCATCTGGTCTCCGAAGCCCTGCCGGTAGGTCCACTCGACATGATAGGACCGCAGGGCCGTGCGCAGCGGATCGATCAGGCGGCTGGCAAGGATGAGCGCGACCAGCAGAAGATAGGGCAATCCGGCACGCAGCAGGGCTTTCGTCTCCGGCCCTTGCGCCCGCGCTGTCGGCGGCGCTCCGCGGCGCAGCCAGACGATGAACAGGGCCCCGCCCAGCAGCGCACCGCCCAGCGTCGGCAGTTCCGGTCCCGCCAGCCCCGCGATCAAGGCGGCCGCCGGGAAGAAGCAGGCCGCCGCCATTGCCGCCACCTGCCACGAAGCGGCGCCGCCGTGCCGCAGCGTCACACTGCCGAGCCTCACGACGATGAGCGCCAAGCTCCAGCCGATGCAGGCATGAAGCAGCAGGATGGCCAGCGATAGCCGCCGCTCGTCGACCGGCCCGGCCTCCACCAGCGGCACCATCGGCGCGCCCACCGCCCCGAAGGAAACGCCCACGACATGGCCGATCAGGGCGACCAGCAGCGCCCGCTCCGGCGCCACGCCCAGCGCGACCAGCATCGGCGCGACGATGGCCACCGGCGTGCCGAAGCCCGAGGCGCCTTCCAGGAACATCGCGAAGAAATAGCCCACCAGCAGCGCCGTGGCCGCCGGATCGGACGAGATCGACGACAACCACTCCCCGATCACCCCGGTGGCGCCGGTCCGCATCTGGTATTCGTGGATGGAGAGCGCGGGAAACACGATCCACAGGATCGTCGCTGCCGTGAAGCCCGCCTCCAGCACGGGCCCGGCAAGATCGGCGGGCGTGTCTCCGAACTGGAAGGCCGCGACCGAGACGATCGCCGCGATCACGGCCGAGGCCGTACCGGCCGCCGCCGCCGACCAGCGCAGCCCCGTCATCAGGAACACGAGCGCCAGGATCGGAACGAGCGCCAGCGCGGCCATCGGCGGGGCTAGTCCCCCTGCCCGGCGGCCAGCGGCTCCTGCGGCACGAGGTCCGGCTCGGGCGGCACGGGATGGCGCGGCGCGCCGCTGCGCTCGAACGTGCTGATATTGTCGATCGTGGTGCCGGCGATGGCGGTCATCGCCTCGCGCGTGAAGAAGCCCTGATGGCCGGTGATGAGCACGTTGGGAAACGTCATCAGCCGCACGAACACGTCGTCGCGGATCACCTGGTCGGACAGGTTCTCGAAGAACAGGTCCTCCTCTTCCTCGTAGACGTCCAGCCCGACATAGCCGACCTGCCCGCTCTTCAGCCCGGCGATCACCGCGCGGGCATCCATCACTGCGCCCCGGCTGGTGTTGATGAGCATGACCCCGCGCTTCATCCGGCCGATCGCCTCCCGGCCGATCAGGTGATGGGTGTCCGGCGTCAGCGGGCAATGGAGGCTGATCACGTCGCAGCGGGCCAGCAGTTCGTCCAGCGGAACATAGCGGCCGCCGATGGCGGTGAGTTCCGGGGTTTCGAAAGGATCGCTGGCCAGCACCTCGCAGCCGAAGCCCTTGAGGATGCGGGCCAGGTTGATGCCGATCTTGCCGGTGCCGATCACGCCGGCCACTTTGCCCCTGAGATCGAAACCGAGCAGGCCTTCGAGGGCGAAGTTGCCCTCGCGCACGCGGGCATAGGCCTTGTGGATCTTGCGGTTGAGCGAAAGGATCAGCGCCGCGGCGTGCTCGGCGATGGCGTCGGGCGAATAGGCGGGAACGCGGCCTATGCGCAGGCCCAGTTCGCGGGCGGCGTCGAGATCGACATTGTTGAACCCGGCACTGCGCAGCGCGATCATGCGCGTTCCGCCGGCGACCAGGATTTCCAGTTCCTCGCGCCCAAGCTGGTCGTTCACGAAAGCGCAGATACAGTCATGGCCCCGCGCCAGATGGGCGGTGTGCGAATTCAGGCGCGGCTCCAGATAGAACAACGTGTGACCGGCACCGGCCTCGTCATTGGCCTTGTCAAGGAATTCGCGATCGTAGGGACGCGTGCTGAAGACCGCAACTTTCAAGGAAGTCCTCCTGTCATCAGGACAATTTTCAGATTACCACTGCAATCGGTCCGCACAACCGGAAGAGCCGGGTTCGGCAGACTGCGCCGCTCCGGTCAGCCCGGTGCATGCACACCCCATCCCGAGGCGTGGAGCGAGACCAGTAAGGTTCAGGGCTTGGGCATGACCGCGTCGATCACCGTCAGGTGCTCGGGCGGTCCTTCGGCCACGCGCGAATTGGTGACCAGGATCGTCGTGCCCGGCGCGAGCTGCGCCTTGACCTTCTCGTAGAAGGGGCGCGGCAGGCGCAGGCGATTGACGATCGCCTCGTCCACTTCGCGCCCTTCGTCATCGCCGTGGCCGGGCAGGCCGACATAGACCCAGCGCGGCTTGCCGTCCCGCAGGATCATCGTGATGACGTGGGAGCCGGGATCGTCGTCGTTCACTTCGGCCACGCTGCGGCCGATCTCGATGCCGTTGCGCAGCACGACCACCCGCTGGTCCAGTTTGGAGACGATGATCGACAGCGGCCCGCTGGGCGCGAGTTGCGGGCGCCAGCGATATTGCTCCCCGCCGGACAGCGGAGTGCGGTCGACCGGCCGGCCCTTGTCGTCGAAGGGGACGAGCAGGCTGTTGTCGCTGGTGCGGACGTGCTTCTCGGCATCGCCTTCCACCACGACCGTCACGCCCAGCCTGGTGATGGCGAAAAGCTCCTTCGCGAAGCCATAGGGCATGTGCACGCAGCCATGGCTTTCGGGATAGCCCGGAAGTCCCCCGGCATGGAGCGCAACACCGTCCCAGGTCAGGCGCTGCTGATAGGGCATCGGTGCGTTGTTGTAAGTGCTGGACCGGTGCTTCGCGTCCTTCTGGAGGATCGTGAACACGCCCGTGGGCGTGGCATGGCCCGCCTTGCCGCTGGAGACCGTGGTCGCGGCGATCCGCACGCCGTTGCGGTAGACGATGCCGATCTGCCTTGAGAGGTCCACGTAGACCATGATCGGCCCGGTTGGCGAAACGTCAGGCGCCCAGACCCATTCGCCGGGCTTGAGGTGCTCCATGCGCCGCGCGAATTCAGGCGGGGACGTCGCTTTCGCGCCCTGCGCATGAGCGGGTGCCGCCGCCAGGGCCATCCAACAGACCGCCGATGCGCAAAGCACCGGCACCTTCAATAGTCGCATCGAAATCCCTGTAGCAGATGAGTTCGCGCCGCCTGGACCGGTGCCGACCTGCTCCGAAGCAGGTCGGCATTCGATCAGCGCACGCGGCCGCGCTGGACCAGGTTCACTATTGCCAGAAGGACCACCGCCCCCAGGAAAGCGACCAGGAGGCCCACGATCGAGAATTCCTTCACCGATCCGCCAATGCCGAACTGGTTGGCGATGAGGTTGCCGATCACCGAGCCCACGCAGCCCACAACGATATTCCAGAAGATGCCCATCGAGGCATCGCGGTTCATGACCAGGCTGGCAAGCCAGCCGGCGATGCCGCCAACGATCAATGCGATAATCCAGCCCATGACGTTCTCCCGACCAATTCCTCGCGACGCGCGGGGACAACTGCTCTGTAGAAATGACTGCGAAGATCTTAAATACCGGGCCCAAGAGAATGAAATCGGCGACTTATCCGAACCTTGAACCCGTCAGACAGGAAGCTGCGCCCGTCTGTTCAAAACGTCAACAGATACATAGGCGTTTCTACCGAATGCGCCGCGACCGCGGCGCATTCGGAACCCTGGCGATATTTCACGACGCGCGAATTTCACCGCTTCGGTTCCGCGGCGGCATCCTCGAAAGGCCGCCTAACCGCTTACGCTGTTGTAGCCGCTGTCGACGTAGATCGTCTGGCCCGTCACGAAACGGGCCTTCGGGCCGAGCAGAAAGGCCGCCATGTGGCCGACCTGCTCGATCGTCACCAACTGGTGGAGCGGCGCCTTTTCCGCCGCCAGCCGGATCAGTTCGTCCAGATGCGACAGGCCGGACGCGGCACGGGTGCGGACAGGCCCGGTCGACAGCGCATTGACGCGAATGCCGGTCGGCCCCAGTTCGTCGGCCAGGTAGCGCACGCTGGCCTCCAGTGCCGCCTTTACCGGCCCCATCAGGCCGTAGCCCGGCACGACTTTCTCCGAACCGTAGAAGCTCATCGTCAGGATCGAGCCGCCTTCGGCCATGAGCGGTTCGGCAAAGCGCGCAAGCCGGATCAGCGAGTGGCAGGACACGTCCATGGCCTTGGTGAAGCCCTCCACCGAGCTGTCCACGACCCGGCCGTGCAGGTCCTGCTTGGGCGCGAAGGCCACCGAGTGGAGCAGGAAGTCCAGCCGTCCCCAGCGGGCGGCGATCTCGGTGAATAGCGCCTCCATCTGCTCCGGCGCGGTCACGTCGAGCGGCAGGAAGATGGGCGCGCCAAGGGCCTGTGCCAGCGGCTCGACATGGGACCGCGCCTTGTCGCCCTGGAAGGTCACGGCCAGCTCCGCACCGTCCGCGCGCAGCGCCTCGGCGCAGCCCCAAGCCAGAGACTGGTCGTTCGCCATGCCCACGATCAGTCCGCGTAACGGCAATCCGGCCATGCGCCGCTCTCCTTATTCGTGACGAAGTGCGTCGATCGGGTTGAGGCTGGCCGCGCGCTGCGCCGGGAAATAGCCGAAGACCACGCCGATCACCGCCGAAACCGCGAAGGCGCCCAGGTTGACGACCGGATCGAATATCCAGGGCAGGCCCATCAGGGGCGTGGCCACGCCAACCACGAGCTGTGCCAGCAGCAGACCGATGACCCCGCCGAGGCAGGAGAGCACCACCGCCTCCACGAGGAACTGCAGCAGCACCTCGTTGGCCACCGCGCCGATCGCGAGGCGAATGCCGATTTCGCGCGTGCGCTCGGTCACCGAGACCAGCATGATGTTCATGATGCCGATCCCGCCCACTACCAGGCTGATGGCAGCGACGGCGGCAACGATCTGGGTGAGCATCGTCGTCGTCTGAGTCAGCGTGTCGGAAATCTGCTTGGTGTCGAAGATGTTGAAATCGTCGTCCTTGCCTTCGGTCAGGTGGCGGCGCTCGCGCAGCAGCCTGGTGAGGGTCTGCTGGACCTGCTCGGTGGAATAGTTGTCATCGACGCCGACGAGGATCGTGCGGATGGACGTCGTGCCCAGGAAACGGCGCTGCACCGTCTTGATCGGCATGATGACGATGTCGTCCTGGTCGCCGCCGAAGCCGGCCTGTCCCTTGGTGGTCAGCAGCCCGATCACGTCGCAGGACACGTTGCCGATGCGGAAGCGCTTGCCGATCGGGTCGGCATTCCGAAACAGGTTGGTGCTCACTGTCGAGCCGATGATGCACACCGACTTGCCGGCGGTTTCCTCGTCCTCGTTGAACAGGCGGCCTTCCTGCAAGGGCCAGGGCTGGATCTTGAAATAGTCCGAGGTCGTCCCGTTGATCGTGGTGGACCAGTTCGCGCCCTCGTAGATGGCGGTTCCGCTGGAGGAAGCCTGCGGCGCCACGGCCATGACCCCGCCCACCTGCTGGCGGATGGCCACGATATCCGAAGGGTCGAAATCGCGCGGCGACGGACCGCCGCCACCACGGCCGAAGCCCTGGCCGGGACGCACCTGGAGGATGTTCGTGCCCAGCGCGGCGATCTGCTGCGTCACCGCCGCCGTCGTCGCCTTGCCCAGGGTCACCATCGAGACCACCGCACCCACGCCGATGACGATGCCCAGCATGGTCAGCAGCGAGCGCAACATGTGCCGCCGGATCGAGCGCAGCGCGAGAAGGAAGATCGTGCCCAGCATCAGCCCGGCACGCCATCGGGTGTTGCGGCCGATAGCCCGGCCGCCGATAGCCCAGCCGCCGATAGCCCAGCCGCCGGCGCCCCGTTCCCCTGCTCGATCCGGTCGATCAGGCCGTCCTTGAAGTGGACGATCCGCCGCGCATATTCGGCCATGTCGGGCTCATGGGTGACCATCAGCACGGTGATCCCGGACTCGCGGTTGAGCACCGAAAGGAATTCCATGATCTCCACCGAGCGCTGGCTGTCGAGGTTGCCGGTCGGCTCATCGGCCAGCAGGACCTCGGGATTGGTGACGATGGCGCGCGCGATCGCCACGCGCTGCTGCTGCCCGCCGGAAAGCTCTCCCGGCGTATGCCCCGCCCAGTCGGCAAGCCCCACTTTGTCGAGCGCGGCCATGGCCTCCTTGCGGCGGTCCTGCTTGACATCGCCCCGGTAGAGCAGCGGCAGTTCGACGTTTTCCAGTGCGGAAGTGCGCGCCAGGAGGTTGAAGCCCTGGAACACGAAACCGAGATAGCGGCGCCGCAGCAGGGCGCGCTGGTCCCGGTCAAGGCTCTCAACGTGATGGCCATGGAACAGGAATTCGCCGGTGGTCGATACGTCGAGACAGCCGAGAATGTTCATCATCGTCGACTTGCCCGAACCGGACGGCCCCATGACGGCCACGAAGTCTCCCGCCGCGATGTCGAGGTCGACGCCTTTCAACGCCCGGAACGCGGTGGCCCCGGTGCCGAACACCTTGGTGATCCCGCGCAGCGAGATGATCGGGGTGGCGACGGGAGCGCTGCCGGCCATGTGCCCTGCCCTCAGCTCCCGGTCCCGGCAAGCTCGCCGGTGATGACCGGCATGCCTGGCTTTAGATCGCCCGAAACTACTTCGGTCTGCTGGCCATTGGTGCTGCCGGTGACGATCTCGATCGCCTGCGGCTTGCCCTCGGCCGTCAGCACGTAGATCGTCTGGCGCGTCCCCCGGTCGAGCGTGGCGCTCTTGGCCGCGCGCTGGCCGCGGCGGGGCGGGCGGAACCCGATCGCGTCGGTCACGCCGCCGCCTTTCTTCTTGGCATTGCCCGTCGCCTGCGGGCTATAGGACAGAGCCGCGTTCGGGATCAGCATGACGTCCTTCTTGTCCGAAGTGACGATATCGGCCGTGGCGGTCATGCCCGGGCGCAGCTTGAAATCCGGGTTGGCCACGGAAAGATCGGCCGCATAGGACACCACCTGGCCGCTCGTGCTGGTGGTGGAGCTGCTGGAAGAACTGGAGGAACTGGCCGAAGATGCCGTGAGGTTGGAGGCGATTTCCACCCGGGTGATCTTCGCCGGGAACGTCTGGCCGGGGAAGGCGTCCACGGTGAAATTGGCGCTCTGCCCCTCGGCCACGGTGCCGACGTCGGCCTCGTCGATCGCCACTTCCAGCTTCATCTCGCTGAGGTCCTCGGCGATCACGAACAGGGTCGGCGTGTTGAACGAGGAGGCCACGGTCTGGCCGGGATCGACCTGCCGTGCCAGCACCACGCCCGATACCGGCGAGATGATCCGCGCCCGCGCCCGCTGCGTCTGGTTCTGCGCCAGCGAGGCCTCGGCCGCCACTACATTGGCCTGCGCCGTCTTCACCGCTGCGGCAGCGCGCTGCATGTCGGCGCGTCCGGCCTGAAGCTCGGTCTTCGACGGCACCTTCCCGCCGGACAGGCGCGAGACTTCCTCAAGCCGCGCCAGCTGGGCCTGCGATTCCACCAGCGTCGCCTTGGCCTGGTCCACTTGCGCGCGATTGGCGTTCAACTGGGCCTGGCCCTGGCGGATCTGGTCCTCGATCTGCTCGGGGTCGATCTCGGCCAGCACTTGCCCGGCCTTCACCCGGTCATTGACGTCCACCAGCACTTTCACGACGAGGCCGGAAAGCTGCGAGCCCACGGTCACTTGCGTGGTGGGCGCCAGCTTGCCGGTGGCCGAGACGCTGGTGACGAGACGGCCCTTCTCGGCCTTGGTGGTGGCGTAGTTCTGTTTCTCGGTCGTCCCGAAGCAGCGCACCAGCAGGAGCGAGAACAGGACGAGCACCACCAGGCCAGTCCAGAACACCCATTTGCGGCGCCATACCGGCTTCTTTTCCGCACCCAGGAATTCGTCGATTTTTTCGTCGGCCATCTCAGTTGGTTCCCCGGGGCTCGGTTGCCAGCACGGTGTAGTCGGATGTCGGATCCCAGCCGCCGCCGAGCGCATCGTAAAGCGCGATCAGGGCGGTCGCCCGGTCGGAATGCGCCTGCACCAACCCGTTGCGGGCGGAGTTCAGCGCGCTTTCCTGCGTGTTGAGCGTGGTAAAGTCGGTCAGTCCGCTGCGATACTGGGCACGGGCCAGCAGGGCGGAATTGGTCGAGGCATCGAGCGCGATGGCGAATTGCCGCTCTCGCTCCTCGGCCGATCTCAGGGCGACCACGGCGTTCTCGATATCCTCCAGCGCCGTCAGCACCGAAGAGCGGTAGGCGGCAAAGGCACCGTCCGCCGCCGCCCGGCTGGAGCGGACTTGTGCGTTCAACCGGCCGGCGTTGAAGATCGCCTGGCTGATGCCGCCGAACAGGCCGCCGGTGATCGTGTCGAACAAATTGCTGAAACTCGACGCATTGGTGTCGAGACTGCCGCTGATGTTGAGCTGGGGCAGCAGCTGCGCCTTGGCGACGCCGATCTGGGCGGTGGTGGCGGCAAGCTGGCGCTCCGCCGAACGAACGTCGGGCCGCTGGCGCAGGACGTTGGCGGGAATGCCGGCGCCGACCTGGCCGGGGCCCTTGGGGATCGGCTGGACGGTCTGCAGCAGCGGCTTCACCGCCCCCGGCGCCTGCCCGGTCAGCACCGAGATGCGCGAGACGGCAGCGTTATACTGCTGCTCGATCTGCGGAATGCCCGCCGCGGTCTGCGCGCGGCTGGCGCGGGCCTGTTCCTGGTCGAGCGAGGACACCAGTCCGGCCATGACGCGCCAGCCGGCGATCTGCAGATTGTCGTCCTGAATGGCAAGGCTGGCCCGCGAATTGGCAAGCTGGGCCTGATAGGCACGCGCCAGCACATAGTTGCGCGCCACTTCGCTCTCCACCGTCAGCAGAGTGGCGGCATAGTCGAACCCGGAGGCTTCGAACTGGGCCTTGCTGGCTTCCACCGCCCGGCGATTGCCGCCGAACAGGTCGAGCTGATAGCTGGCATCCAGTCCGAGCGAGAAACTGGAACTACCCCCGCCGCCGGTCTGCGTGACCGTGCCGTCCGGCAGGGTGATGACGGTGCCGCCGCCGCGCAGCGCCTCGGTCCGGCTGACACCGGCCGATCCGCTCGCTGATGGAAACAGCGCGGCCCGGCTCACCACCAGCGATTCCCGCGCCTGGCGCAGGCGCGCCACAGCTTGTTCGAGATCGAGATTGGCGGCGGCCGCCTGCTCCACCAGTTGCGTCAGGATGGGATCGTCGAAGTTGCGCCACCAGCGCGTCAGGTCTTCGGCCTGCGGGGGCGCCGTCACGGACCATTGGTCCGGCACGCCAAGTTCCGGCGCGCCACGGACCTTGTAATCGGGACCGACCGCGCAAGAGGCAAGCAGGCTTGCCGCGAGCGGGACGATTAGGAAACGATCGAATCCAGCTCGCAAAATCATCGGGCTCCAGGTGATCCCTCGACCAGGGCGAAGATGATCTGTTTCGGGAACAAAGGTCAAGAAGAAGCTTCGGCAATTACAAAGTCTTGTCATCGCCCGCGGTTCCCGACTATCGCCACTGGCGCCGCAGCTCGACCGTCGTTCCGACGGGACGCGGCTTTCCGACGGAATTTCATCGGCTGTCGCCATCCCCGGCGCCCGTGCGTTATCCGTCGCCAAGCGCATGACAGTCATGATAAGCGCTCATCAATGCAACGCGAACACCTCGCCGATCTCACCGCTTTCATCGCCGTCGCCGACGAAGGCAGCTTCACGCGCGCCGCCGCCAAGCTCGGGTCCTCGCAATCGGCCTTGAGCCATACGATCCGCCGCCTGGAATCGCGACTGGGCGTGCGCCTGCTGTCTCGCACGACCCGCGCGGTATCCCCCACCGAAGCGGGCGAGCGGCTGCTCGGCACCCTGCGCCCCGCCATGGACGAGATCGCGATGGGGCTGGCCACGGTGAGCGAGCTGCGCGACAAGCCGGCCGGCACCGTCCGCCTGACAGCCTCGGAACACGCGGCCAATTCGGTGATCTGGCCGGCGCTAAGGGGATTCCTGCCGCTCTATCCCGACATCAACGTGGAACTGAATATCGACGCAGGCTTCGTGGACATCGTCGCCGAGCGCTTCGATGCCGGTGTACGGCTGGGCGAATCCATCGCGCGCGACATGATCGCCGTCCGCATCGGCCCGCACGCGCGGCTGGTTCCGGTCGCCTCCCCGGACTATGTCGCACGGCACGGCATCCCCGAAACGCCGCACGACCTCGCCGGCCATCAATGCATCAACTTGCGCTTCCGCTCGCGCGGCAATCTCTATGCCTGGGAGTTCGAGAAGGACGGGCGCGAATTGACCGTTCGCGTCGACGGCCAGCTGACCTTCGACAGCATGGCGATGATCCTGCGCGCTGCGCTCGACGGAGCGGGGATTGCCATGATGATGGACACTTACGCCAGGCCGCACATCGAATCCGGGCACCTCGTGCCGCTGCTGGACGAATGGTGCCAGCCCTTCTCCGGTTACCACCTCTATTACCCCAGCCGCCGCCAGCCTTCGGCGGCGTTCCGGCTGGTGGTGGACGCCTTGCGCTATCGCGGAGAATAGGGGCGGAAACGGATCTATCGGTCTCTTCCTGGCACTTGCCAAATCATGGCCCTGCTTTAGGCAGGATGGACCAGACCGGGAGAGCTGGAAACCATGATGAGACGGACCCTGAAAGCCTGCGCTGCGCTGGCCGCTTCCTTTTTTGCTGCGTCGATATTTACAGTCTCGACAATGGCAGGGCCTGCCCCAGCCACGATGGCTGGCACCGCCGTGCTCGATTGTCCGCTGCGCGATGCCCCGTTCTCCGCGGATTCCCCGCTGATAGACCTGCTGCTCAGCCCGGAGGCCAAAGCCATCGTCTCGCGTGACATGGGTGCCGCGCTGGACCGTGCCCCGCCGCGTTTCATGGGCACCCAGACGCCCAGCTTCGCCGCCATTCTCACTTTGCGCAAGGCCGCCGGGTTCTTCGGAATGCCCGCCGATGCGGTGGACCGCGCCGACGGCGAATTGCGCAAGCTGGCGGTCACCGACGCCGATCGCAGGGCCCGCTGCGCGCGCTACGACGACGACCGTCTGGAGATTCCCGCCGCCAGGAAATCCGCAGGCGGCAAATCCGCAGAAGGTAAATCTGCAGCCGGGGCACCGCGCCTGCTGATCTTCGAAAAGATCAACGGCTTCAAGGATACCCCCGGCGTGGAAGCCGCGCATGCCCTCTTCGTTGACCTCGCGCGGGAGAACGGCTGGAGCGTGACTTCCACCGAAAAGGGCGGGGCCATCCGCGCCGAGACCCTGCGCAATTTCGACGCGGTGATCTGGAACAACGTCAGCGGCGACGTGCTCACCCTCACCCAGCGCAAAGCCCTGCAGGCCTATCTCGAAAATGGCGGCGGTTTCCTGGCCGTTCATGGCTCAGCGGGGGATCCGGCCTATTTCTGGGACTGGTACGCCGATACCCTGATCGGCGCGCGTTTCGCCGGCCATCCGATGTCGCCCCAGTTCCAGGACGCGAAAGTCCGGCTGGAAACGCCTTCCTCGCCGCTCGCAAAGGGGCTTCCCGCGCAATGGACGATGAACGACGAGTGGTATTCGTTCACCACCAATCCGCGCAAAACCGGCGCCAAGGTCCTGGCCACTCTGGACGAAAGTACTTACGCGCCCCAGGGCGTGGGCGGGCAGGACCTGCGCATGGGCGACCACCCGATCGCCTGGAGCAAGTGCCTGGGCAAAGGCCGGATGTTCTACTCAGCGATCGGGCACCGGCCGGAAACGTACCGTACCCCGGAATACCGCACGATGGTGAAGAACGCCCTGGCCTGGGTTTCGCAGCGGAAGGCGTGTGTAGCGGGAGAATGATCGCTGCCGATCATGGCAGGGTCTTGCCACGTCCCCTTTGTTAGCGCTACCTCCACCCCGCCGAAAACCCGCCGCGCGATCTTGCAGGCAGATCGGGCCTGTAAGTTCAGACCTGGACGTTCAGGCCCGAAACACAAGGTAGGCGCGTCCCATGGGAGTGGACCGGAAGCGATGATCATCCTCGAAGCGCAAGGCTATCGACTCGAACTGGCACCGGAACGCGGCGGCGCCGTGCTGCGGCTGGACTGGCATGGCGAACCCCTGATGCGCCCCGCCTGCGGCAGCACGATCTTCGATGTCGGGAGCTTTCCGCTGGTCCCCTTCTCCAACCGCATCGCCAAAGGCCGATTCAACACCGGCGCGCGCAAAGGCACGATTGCGCCGAACTTCCCGGGGTCCGACCACCCGCATCCGCTGCACGGCTTCGGTTGGCTCACGGCCTGGTCGGTGATCGAACAAGACGACAACCACGCCTTGCTGGAGCACACTTACCCCGGCGGCGAGTGGCCCTGGCCCTACCGCGCGCGGCAAACCTTCGAACTCGGTGCGCAAGGGCTGACCAACAGGCTCAGCATCACCAACCTGGGCGATGCGCCGATGCCGGCGGGGCTGGGCTTCCACCCCTATTTCCCCCGCGACGCCGAAACCGTCTATCGCGGACTGCATCGCGGAGAATGGTACAACACGCCTGACTGCCTGCCGAGTTCGCTTGACGAGCATGAGGAAGCGATCGACTGGTGGCAGGGCGAACCCGTGGACACCCGCGCCGTCGACACCGCCTATACCGGCCGCGAGGGCATGCTCGAAATCGACTGGCCGGCACGCGGCCTCGGCCTGACGATCGCGCCTTCCGAGGAATTGACGACGACGGTGGTCTTCACGCCCGAGGGTCAGGACTACTTCTGCGTGGAGCCCGTCAGCCACGCTACCGACGCCATCAACCGCGCCCCGGAAACACTGGCCTGGCTCGAACCCGGCCAGACCGCCACCGTCAGAATAACCCTTTCCGCCCGAACCCTGCCCCCTGCCGCATAAGCCTGTCGGGCCACGGCAAGGTCAGAGTGCCGCGTCAGGTGTCGCGGCGCGCGCCGGGTCCGAAATGGGCGGTCAGTTCGTAAGCCCCGGCGACGAACAGCTGCCGCACATAAGTGATCGGCTCGGAGCCGCGCCACGTCTTGCGCTCCACGCAAAGACACGGCGCGCCGGATTCGACCGCCAGCAGGCGCGCCTCCGTCGCACCGGCACCCGTCGCGGTGATGCGGGCGTCGGCCTCCGTCCAGGGCACATGCTCCAGGAGCCAGGTTCCGGGCGAGGAACCCGTGAAGTCGGCGTCGAGGATCTCCGGCACGGCGGTCAGATTCACGAAGCGATGCTCCAGCGCAAAAGGCGCCCCGTCCGCAAAGTGAATGCCCTCCAGTTCCAGCAGCGGCACGGAACCATCGACCTTCCATTCCATCGGGGCCTGCGCCCGGCCCGTTGCCACGTGCATTTCGCGCCGCAGCGCCAGATCGAAGCGATAGGCCTGGCCGCGCTCGGCCACTTGCGCGCCGAGGTCGGGAATATCCATGGCCATGGAATGCACGCGCGGGCGGGCGACGAAAGTGCCGGCCTTCTTGCGGCGGTCCACCAGGCCAGCCGTGGCCAGCGCGGAAAGCGCCTTGTTCACCGTCATGCGCGCGCAGTCGTAATGCGCCATAAGCGCCTGCTCGGTCGGCAGCCGTTCGCCAGGCGCCAGCGCACCCGCGAGAATCCGCGTCTCGAAATCCTGGCGGATGCGTTCGTGGAGCGGTCTATTCACCCGATCAGCCTGCCCAACCTGTCCCTGTAACGCCGGACGACCTCTTGTCGCGCGCGGTGCCGGCCACCGCTTACCACCTGCGCGCCGAAGCGCCACACGCAATCCACGGCCCCGCGCCCGGCCGCGAAGACCAACCCGTCCAGCAGCCGATCCGCGCCGCGCGCCGTGAGCGAGGGGTGGTCGAGGTCCAGCGACAGGGCATCGAACGGCAAGCCGATGGAAAGCCCGCCCTTTACCCCCAGCGCCCGCGCGCCGCCGCGGAGCGCCTGGCCCCAGAGCGCCTCGCCCGTGGAGGGCATGGCGGGGCTGGAGAGGATATTGCGCCCGCGATGATGCAGCCGCTGGCCATATTCGAAAAGGCGCAGTTCCTCGGTCGCATCGATCATCACGTTCGAGTCGCTGCCGGCGCCCCAGCATCCGCCCTCGGCAAGGAATTCTCGCGCCGGAAAGAGGCCGTCACCCAGATTGGCCTCGGTCACCGGGCAGAGCCCCGCCACGGCGCCGCTGCGGGCCATCCGCCGCGTTTCCTCCGGGGTCATGTGCGTGGCGTGGACGAGGCACCAGCGATGGTCCACCGCGGCATTGTCCAGAAGCCAGGCGACCGGACGGCTCCCGCTCCAGGCAAGGCAGTCCTCCACTTCGCGGACCTGCTCGGCAATGTGGATGTGAATGGGGAGGCCGCCTGCCATGCTTTCAAGCGCGCCAAGCTGCTGCGGCGACACGGCGCGCAGGCTGTGCGGAGCAAGGCCGACCACCGGCTCATCCAGTCCCTTGACCGCCGATCGGGCGCCTTCCAGCAGGCGCGCGAAGCCATCGAGGTCGTGGAGGAAACGCCGCTGTCCTTCGCTCGGAGCCTGCCCGCCGAAGCCGGAATGGGCGTAGAAAACCGGCAGCAAGGTCAACCCGATGCCGGTTTCCGCCGAAGCGCGGGCAATGGCGGCGCTCATTTCCGCCGGATCGTCGTAAGCCCTGCCGTCCGGGGTATGATGGAGGTAGTGAAACTCGCCCACCCGCGCGAAGCCGCTCTCCAGCATCTCCACGTAGGCCATGGCGGCTACGGCCTGGAGGTCGTCCGGGTCCATGCGGTCGAGGAAGCGGTACATCACGTCCCGCCAGGTCCAGAAGCTGTCGTCGGTCGCCCCGCGGCGTTCGGCCAGACCGGCCATGCCGCGCTGGAAGGCATGGCTATGCAGGTTGCCCAGCGCCGGGAGCACGCAGCCATGGCGCTCGTCGCCCGCGCGCACCGCCGTATCGCGCTCGATGGCGGCGATCCGCCCGCCCCGGAGTATGAATCGCACGTCGCTGGCCCAGCCCTGCTCCAGCAAGGCAAAGTCGGCAAATATCGCGGAGGACGTGGCTTCGGGCGAAATGGCGGACATCGCTTTCAGGGCTCCTTCGCTATTTTGTCTATACATTAAAAACGACCGATGCAATAACCGGGGCAAGCAACAAGGATCGACTCGTCATGCGCTGCGACAGGCTCTGGAAACACGCCCGTTTGGCCACGATGGCCAGTGCCGGGTCGGCCCGGGAGCCGCTGGGCATTGTCGAGCAGGGCGTGATCGCGGCGCAGGACGGCGTGATCTTGTACGCCGGTCCCGAGGCCGATGCTCCCGCATTCGATGCCGCCGAAGTGATCGATTGCGAAGGCCGCTGGATCTCGCCCGGACTGATCGACTGCCACACCCACCTCATTTTCGGCGGCGATCGCTCGCGTGAGTTCGAACTGCGGCTGGAAGGCGCTTCCTACGAGGAGATCGCGCGGGCCGGCGGCGGGATCGTCTCCACCATGAAGGCCACCCGCGCGGCCGGCGAGGACGAACTGGTCGCTGCCGCCCTTCCCCGTCTCGACGCCCTGCTGGCCGAGGGCGTCACGACACTCGAAGTGAAGTCGGGCTATGGCCTCGACCTTGCCAGCGAACTCAAGATGCTGCGCGCCGCCCGCCGCCTCGGCGAGGTTCGGCCCGTGCGGATCGTCACTTCCTTCCTCGGCGCCCATGCGCTTCCCCCGGAATTCGCAGGCGATGCCGACGCCTATATCGATCATCTCTGCACCGTCATGCTCCCCGCCGCCGCGCAGGCCGGCCTTGCCGATGCCGTGGACGCCTTCTGCGAGGGGATCGGCTTTTCGCCCGACCAGACCGAGCGCCTGTTCCGCGCCGCCACGGCGCTGGGCCTGCCGGTCAAGCTCCATGCCGAGCAGCTTTCCAACCTTCACGGCGCCGCCCTGGCCGCACGCCACGGGGCGCTTTCGGCAGATCACCTCGAACATCTGGACGAAGCCGGCATCGCCGCGATGGCCGTTTCCGGCACGGTCGCCACCCTGCTGCCCGGCGCCTACTATTTCTGCCGCGAGACAGTGCTGCCCCCGATCGAAGCGCTGCGCCTGGCCCGCGTGCCCATCGCGCTCGCCACGGACTGCAACCCCGGCACATCGCCGCTGACCTCGCTGCTGCTGACGATGAACATGGGCGCCACGCTGTTCCGCCTCACCGTGCCCGAATGCCTGGCGGGCGTGACGCGCAACGCGGCACAGGCGCTCGGCCTCTCTCATCGGCTCGGCACGCTCGAACAGGGCAAGGCTTGCGACCTTGCGATCTGGGACATCGAGGGCCCGGCCGACCTCGTTTACCGCATGGGGTTCAACCCGCTCCATGCACGCATTTGGAGTGGACAATGACCGACAACCTGCTCACGCCGACACCCGTGAGCGACACGCTCACTCCTGGCACCGTGAGCGACACGCTCACACCTGGCACTGTGAGCGACACGCTCACGCCCGGCGAGGTAACCCTGGCCCAGTGGCGCGCGATCTACCGCGGCGCGGATGTGAAGCTCGACCCGGCCTGCGCCCCGCGCGTGGCCGAAAGTGCCGCTGCCGTCGCGCGCATCCTGGCCAGGGGCGAGCCGGTCTACGGCATCAACACCGGTTTCGGTAAGCTCGCCAGCGTCCGCATCGGCGATGAGGACCTCGCCACGCTCCAGCGCAACATCGTGCTCAGCCACGCAGCGGGCACGGGAGAGCCTTCGCCAGTGCCGGTCATCCGGCTGATGATGGCGCTCAAACTCACCAGCCTTGCGCAAGGCGCTTCCGGCGTCCGCCCTGAAACCGTGGCCCTGCTCGAAGCGATGCTGGACAAGGGCCTGACGCCGGTGGTCCCCTCGCAAGGCTCGGTCGGCGCCAGCGGCGACCTGGCACCGCTTTCGCACATGGCCGCAACGATGATCGGCGTGGGCGAGATCGTCCTGGACGGCCAGCGCATGCCTGCCGCCGATGCGCTGGCATGCGCGGGCCTCTCGGCGCTCGAACTCGGCCCGAAGGAAGGCCTCGCCCTCCTCAACGGCACCCAGTTCTCCACCGCCAATGCGCTTGCCGGACTGTTCGAGGCGGAACTGCTGTTCCGCTCCGCCCTGGTGACCGGCGCGCTCTCGACCGAAGCCGCCAAGGGCTCCGACACACCGTTCGACCACCGCATCCACGCCCTGCGCCGCCATCGCGGCCAGATCGAGGTGGCTGACGCCCTGCGCGGGTTGATGGCCGGTTCTGCGATCCGCGCCAGCCACGTCGAGAACGACGCCCGCGTGCAGGATCCTTATTGCCTGCGCTGCCAGCCGCAAGTCATGGGCGCCGCGCTCGACGTGCTGCGCCAGGCCGCGACGACGCTGGAGATCGAGGCGAACGGCGTTTCCGACAATCCCCTGATCTTCGTCGATGCCGATGGGGGCGGCGCCGACGAGGCGCTGTCCGGCGGGAACTTCCACGCCGAGCCGGTGGCTTTCGCTGCCGACATGATCGCGCTCGCCGTCTGCGAGATCGGCTCGATCTCCGAGCGCCGCATCGCCATGCTGGTGGACCCGGCGCTGTCCGGCCTTCCCGCTTTCCTGACGCCGCGTCCCGGCCTCAATTCGGGCTTCATGATCCCGCAAGTGACCGCTGCGGCGCTGGTATCCGAGAACAAGCAGAAGGCCTATCCCGCCTCGGTGGACTCGATCCCGACCTCCGCCAATCAGGAAGACCACGTTTCGATGGCCGCTCACGGCGCGCGCCGCCTGCTGTCGATGGTCGAGAACGCCACTGCCGTCATCGGCATCGAACTGCTCGCCGCTGCGCAGGGGATCGAATTCCACGCGCCGCTGGCCTCCAGCACCTGGCTCGATGCCGCGCGCGCCGCGCTGCGGGCCGAAGTTCCCGCACTGGACGACGACCGCCATTTCCACCCCGACATGGAAGCGGCCAACCTGCTGGTCCGCTCGGGCGCGCTGGCCGATACGGCTGCGGACCTGCTTCCGGGTATCGCATGAGGGCGGCCACTCTCCCTCACTTTCGTCATTGCGAGGAGACGAAGCCGACGTGGCAATCCAGAGCGGCGCAGAACCGCCCTGGATTGCTTCGCTACGCTCGCAATGACGAAGTGATGGGTAACGGCCGATACTTGGAGCAACGCACATGAGCCCAAGCTTCACTCTCCATCGCGGCGAAGCACCGCTCATCGTCGCCTTCCCCCATGTCGGCACTGCCCTGGCCGATGTCGCGCCTGCGTTCCGCTCCGAATGGCTCGCCCGGCGCGATGCGGACTGGTGTGTGGACGAACTCTACGCCTTCGCGCGCGACATGGGCGCAACGACGATTGCCGGGCGCGTCTCGCGCAGCGTGATCGACCTCAACCGCAATCCTTCGGGCGCCTCGCTCTATCCGGGGCAGGCGACGACGGAACTCTGCCCGACGACGACTTTCGACGGCGAACCGCTCTACCAAGGCGACGCGCCGGATACGGCCGAGATCGCCCGCCGCCGCGCGCTCTGGTTCGATCCGTACCACGCCGCCCTCGCCGCCGAGATCGAACGACTGCGCGTCATTCACGGCAAAGTCGTAGTCTACGACGCCCACTCGATCCGCAGCCATGTGCCGCGCCTGTTCGACGGGGAATTGCCGCAGTTCAACGTCGGCACCAACCTCGGCCAGACGTGCGATCCGGCGCTTTCCGCCGCCATCGTCGAGGTTTGCGCCAGAAGTGGCCTCGGCCACGTCCTCGACGGCCGCTTCCGGGGCGGCTGGACCACGCGCCACTACGGCCACCCGGAAAACGGCGTCCACGCGATCCAGATGGAACTCGCCATTCGCGGCTACATGGACGAGCCTGAAGCGCCGGACGAAGCCAACTGGCCCGTCCCCTTCTCGGCCGCGCGCGCCGCCGCCCTCACCCCGATCCTGCAAGACATGCTGAAGGCCGCAATCGCCTTCGCGCAATCCTGACCTGAGGAAACACAATGACCCGCCTCGATAACAGCCGCGTCATCAAGCCCGCGACCGGCACCGAACTTTCCGCGAAATCGTGGCTCACGGAAGCCCCGCTGCGCATGCTGATGAACAACCTTCACCCCGACGTGGCCGAGCGGCCCGAGGAACTGGTGGTCTACGGCGGCATCGGCCGCGCTGCGCGCGATTGGGAAAGCTACGACAAGATCGTCGAGACCCTGCGCCGCCTGAATGAAGACGAGACGCTGCTGGTCCAGTCCGGCAAGCCGGTGGGCGTATTCCGCACCCATGCCGATGCGCCGCGTGTGCTGATCGCCAATTCCAACCTCGTGCCGGAATGGGCGAACTGGGAGCATTTCAACGAACTCGATAAGCGCGGCCTTGCCATGTACGGCCAGATGACCGCCGGTTCATGGATCTACATCGGCACGCAGGGCATCGTTCAGGGCACTTACGAAACGTTCGTGGAGATGGGCCGCCAGCACTACGATGGCGACCTTTCGGGCAAGTGGCTGCTGACGGCAGGTCTTGGCGGCATGGGCGGCGCGCAGCCGCTGGCGGCGGTGATGGCGGGCGCATCGTGCCTTGCCATCGAGTGCCAGCCCAGCCGCATCGAAATGCGCCTGCGCACCGGCTACCTCGACGTTGCCGCCAGCACGATCGAAGAAGCCATGGCGATCATCGACAAGGCCATTGCCGAGAAAAAGCCGGTCTCGGTCGGCCTGCTCGGCAACGCGGCGGAACTGCTGCCGGAGATGTTCGCGCGCGGCATTCGTCCGGACCTGCTGACCGACCAGACTTCCGCCCACGATCCCGTCAACGGCTACCTCCCGGCTGGCTGGACCGTCGCCGAATGGATCGAGAAGCGCGAGCGGGAACCGGAGGCGGTCGCCAAGGCGGCCAAGGCCTCGATGGCGGTCCACGTCCAGGCCATGCTGGACTTCCAGGCGGCGGGCGTGCCCACCACCGACTACGGCAACAACATCCGCCAGATGGCGAAGAACGAAGGCGTCGCAAACGCGTTCGACTTCCCCGGCTTCGTGCCCGCCTATATCCGCCCGCTGTTCTGCCGCGGCGTTGGGCCATTCCGCTGGGCCGCGCTCTCCGGCGATCCCGAGGATATCTACAAGACCGACGCCAAAGTGAAGGAACTGCTGCCCGACCACGCGCACCTGCACAACTGGCTCGACATGGCGCGCGAGAAGATCCAGTTCCAGGGCCTGCCCGCACGCATCTGCTGGGTCGGCCTGGGTGACCGCCACCGGCTTGGCCTCGCCTTCAACGAGATGGTGGCGAAGGGCGAACTGAAGGCACCGGTCGTGATCGGCCGCGACCACCTCGACAGCGGCTCGGTAGCCTCTCCCAACCGCGAGACCGAGGCCATGCGCGACGGATCTGACGCGGTTTCGGACTGGCCGCTGCTCAATGCCCTGCTCAACACCGCCAGCGGCGCGACCTGGGTTTCGCTGCACCACGGCGGCGGCGTCGGCATGGGCTATTCGCAGCATTCGGGCATGGTGATCGTCGCCGATGGCACCGAAGCGGCAGCCAGGCGGCTGGAGCGCGTGCTGTGGAACGACCCGGCGACGGGCGTGATGCGTCATGCCGATGCCGGCTATGAGATCGCGCTGGATTGTGCGCGGGAGAAGGGGTTGGACCTGCCGGGTATTCTCTGACGATCCGATCGAGAGACCTCGAGCCCTAACCCGGTCCGAACCGGCTCGCCAGGTCGACAGTGCTCTCCTGGCCGAGGCTCTCGATCGAAACCTCGCACCAGCGCTTCGCCGCCGCCTCTCCCACGTCGCGCAAGGTCAGCAGGATCTGTCGCACCGGCAGGAGTTTGCTTTGCGCAGGCATGGCGGAAAGCGCAGCCTCGTCGTGGATCTCGTGGAAACGCAGCCGGTCGACCCGGGCGATCAGTCCGTCCGTTTCGCGGTGCCGCCCGATCGACGATTGCAGCAGGAACAGACCCTGCATTTCCTTGCGCATCGACTGGTTGAAGCCGATCTCGGTGATCCGGTCCGCAATACCGGCAGCATTGCGCGGCGTTTCGCTCCGCAACTGCGGATTGACCGTGATGAGCAGCAGATCGTCGTTCGGACTTTCCAGCACCAGGGGCACGAGCGGGGGATTGGCGCTGTAGCCGCCGTCCCAATAGTCCTTCCCGTCGATCGTGACCGGCGGAAAATAAAGCGGCAGACAGGCCGAGGCGAGCAAGGCGTCGGCCGTCAGGTCATGCTTGCGGAAGATGCGCACCGCGCCGCTCTGCGCATTGGTGGCCGAGATGAACAGCGGCGGCGCATCCTCGCTGGCGATGGCGGCGAAATCGACGTGATCCTCGATGACCTTGCGCAGGATTTCCTGCATGTCCCGGCCCATTTCCGGCGACGCATGCGCCATGCCGAGATCGCCGAACACGGTGCTCCACCATGAACTCATCGCGCGCGTGGCTTCCGGGAAGGCCTCGATCATCGGAATCAAGGGCCCGGCCTCGCGCCCCGAACGGTTCAACGCCTTCCAGAACGAGCGCAGGCGTTCCCGCGCCCCTTCCCGGCCGCCGACCACCAGGCCCGAGACGAGGACCGCCGCATTCATGGCCCCCGCGCTGGCACCGCTGAGCGCGCCGATCGAGATTCGGGGATCCTGCAGCAAACCGTCCAGCACGCCCCAGGTGAAGGCGCCATGCGCGCCTCCGCCCTGAAGCGCGAGGTCCAGCCTGTGGGGTGAATTGTCCTTGCGGGCCATGTCACTGCTCACTCATGCTGCAATGCAACATCAAAAGCCATAGCAGTCGCGCCGCGCCCTGACCAGCGGCGGTGCTCCGCCCGAGACCTTCAGGGCCCCGGGCGGAGCGACGGTCAGTGCGGCGCCGCGTTCAGCGCGGCGAATGTCTGCGCATAGCGCCCTTCGGCTTCGGCATTGCGCAGGAAACCGAGGCGTTCGACGCCAATCAGCTCCGGCGTCGGCTGCTGCGCGATGAGCCCCATGACCTCGTCGATGAACGCGTCCAGCGGCATGTAGCCTTCGCGAGTCGATTGGCCTGGCGTCAATTCGGTCTGCACGGCCGGGGGCGCCAGCTCGATCACCTCGACCGAACCCTTCAGGGCAAAGCGCAGCGAATCGGTCCACGAATGGATCGCCGCCTTGGTGGCCGAGTAGACCGCCGCGCCGACCAGCGGAACGAAAGCGAGACCAGAGCTGACATTGACGATCGCCGCGCCCTCCTGCTCGCGCAAATGCGCCACCAGGGCATCGGTCATGCGGATCGGGCCAAGCAGGTTGGTCACCACGCAAGCTTCCGCGCGCGCAAGGTCGCGGGGCACGGAAATGTCTTCCAGCGGCATGACCCCGGCATTGTTGACAAGCACGTTGAGTGCCGGAAACCGCGCGAGAATGTCCTTCGCGAAAGCCGCGATCGCGCCCGCATCGGTAACGTCGAGCGCCATGGGATGAATGCCCGGTCGCCCCTTCGCGGTCTCTTCCAGGCTGGCGAGCGTCCGCCCGGTGACAATCACCTGGTTGCCGGCATCGTGCCACCGCTGCGCCAGTTCGCGCCCGATGCCGGTGCCGCCGCCTGTCAGAAGGATAATGTTGCCGCTGGTCTTCATGGGAACGCTCCTGTGAGAAAGATTGCGAAGCGGAATGTAGATCTATACTCTCTTTTGGAAAGTAGGCACCTGAAAGTGCTGTAGCCACCCAAGGGTAAGAAATGGAAAATCCGCCGATCACCAGCTATTCGACCGTGCCGGGCGTCGATGCACTCGTCAATGAGCTGATCGGCCGCGTGGCAGACAAGTGGACGCTCCTGGTGCTGGAAGCGCTGGAAGAAAACGGCGAAACCCGCTTCAGCGCCCTCGCCCGCGCCGTACCGGGCATCAGCCAGAAGATGCTCACGCAGACACTGCGGCAAATGGAGCGGGACGGTTTCGTCCATCGCACGGTTCATCCCGTCATCCCTCCTCACGTCGATTACCGGCTGACCCCGCTGGGTCACGGCCTGGGAGAGGCGTTCTGCAGCGTCTGGCTCTGGGCCGAAGCCAATCTGCAAACGGTGGCCGACGCCCGCGCCGATTTCGACGCGCGCGACTGATTCCCGGTCACGATCCGCATCTCGACGGGGGAACCCGAACGCAGGCACCTTTTCCGCCGCGCGCGATATCGCTAGGCATGGCGCCGGACGGCGGCATTCCCGCGCGCCGGTCATATGGGGCTCCCTTCCTTTGCTGCGCATCCTTGCCAAGATCGTGTTCTGGTTCGTTGCGATCAGCGTGGGGCTGACCGTGCTCTACCGCTTCGTTCCGCCGCCCGTGACGGTGACGATGCTGGTGGACGGCAACGGCATCACCAAGGACTGGCAGCCGCTCAGCCGGATCGACCGCAACATGGTCGCCGGCGCCATCGCCGCCGAGGATGGCAAGTTCTGCACGCACAACGGCTTCGATACCAACGCCATCGAAAAGGCCTTCGAGCGCAATGCCGCCGGCGGCCGCCTGCGCGGCGGATCGACGATCAGCCAGCAGACGGCCAAGAACGTCTTCCTCTGGCAGGGCGATGGCTGGACGCGCTATCTGCGCAAGGGTCTGGAAGTCTGGTTCACGTTCCTGATCGAGAACCTGTGGGACAAGCGGCGGATCATGGAGATCTATCTCAACGTCGCGGAAACCGGCATCGGCACTTACGGCGTGGAAGCCGGGGCACAGCGCTACTGGGGCAAGTCCGCCTCGAACCTCACGACCACGGAGGCCGGCCGCATGGCGGCCGCCCTGCCCAGCCCCAAGACCCGCAGCGTGAAGAGCCCCTCCGGCTTCACCCGGCGCTATGGCAACACCATCGCCGCCCGCATCGGCACGGTGAAGACCCAGGGCCTCGATGCCTGCGTCTACGACTGAGGCACCTCGCCCCTAGCGGGGTGTCTTCGACCGCGCAGGCTTCTTCGCCAGATTGAGCGCTATGGCGCTGCGGACCAGCGCCGTCAGCGCAGGCTCGTCTACCGTGTCGCCCTCATGGAAATCGATGGCCCGGCGCTGGTTGCCGTCGAGGCTGGCATTGAAGAGCCCCGCCGGATCGTCGAGCGCGGCGCCCTTGGCGAACGTCATCTTCACCGCCGCCTTGTAGGTCTCCCCGGTGCAGATCATGCCGCCGCAATACCAGACCGGCACCCCCCGCCATTTCCAGTCCTCGGCAACACCGGCATCGGCCGCCAGGACAACCTCGCGCAGCCGAGCCAACAGAGCCCCCCGCCAATCGCCCAGCTCCGCGATGCGGGCATCGATCTGCTGCGACGCGGATTGCTCCGCCTTTTCCTCGCTCATGTATCCTCTCCGTGAAGCGAGCGAAGAATACCATCGCGTGTCGAGCGGACAAAAGAAAAGGGAGGAAGCTGACGCTTCCTCCCTTCCTTGTTCCGAAATCGGAAGCGGTCTTAGAAGCCGAAGCTGACCGAACCGATGAACGTGCGCGGGGTGCCGATGAAGGCGTTCGGCACGTTGGTCTGCGAGGTACCTGCACCGTCGAAACCACCGACATAAAGCTTGTCGAACAGGTTGACGACGTTGAGCTGCAGGAAGGTGCGATCGCCCAGACCGATGAAGTCCAGCTTCACCTTCGCGTCGAGGTCGACGAGGGTGTAGGCCGGGGTCTTCTTGGCATAGACCTGCGCGCCGCTGATCACGATCGGCAGGTTCTGGTCGTTCACGTAGCGCGGACCGGTACGCTTCACCTGCACGCCCAGCTCGACCGGACCGAGGTTACCTTGGGCGCGAGTACCCAGCGTGTAGACAGGTGCACCGGCTTCGCGCTTGCCCTTGGTGGCTGCAAAAATCGGATCGCCAGCAGCGGTCACACCGGTTTCGACGTTCTCCTTGATCTTCGACTTCAGGTACGAACCGAAGACGTAGAGCGAGAATTCGGGGATCGGCTGCACGGCGAAGCTGCCGTCGACGCCGTACTTGTCCACGCGACCGAGGTTACGGTAGATCGTCACGTCGAGGTCACGGTCATAAGCCGAAGCCAGACGGTTGGTGTAACGGGTATACCAGCCGGTGACCGAGGCCTGGATGATGCCCGAGCTATAACGGACGCCAAGGTCGAAGTTATCGGTAGATTCCGGCTTCGGGTTGGCCGCATCCTCATCACGTGCATACCAGAACGACTGGTAAAGGTTGTCGGTGCCGGGGACTTGCACGCCCTTCGAGTAGTTGAAGAACACGCTCGCATGGTCAGTCGCATCGAATACCACACCTGCGGTCGGCAGGACCCGGTTGTAGTTGAGAGTGCGCTGCTGCGGCAACTTGTAGGTGGGGTTCGCCCCAGCATATACAGCCTGGTCGGCAGTGTTCGTCGTGAAGCAATCCACGAAGCCACCGGCGCTGGTCGCAAGGCAGTTGTTGGTCAGGTTGCGCTTGAAGAACGGCGCACGAACACCGAGGTTCAGGTGAACGCGGTCGTTCATGTAGTCGCCCGAGTATTCACCCGAGACCTGATGCAGGATGGCGTAGGACAGGCGATCGCGCTTCTGCAGGATGTTACCATCCGCATCGGCCAAAGCGTTGTCCGAGAACACGTCCGAACCAAAACCGTTCGACTTCAGCAGGCTGGTTTCACCGGTCTGGCGGTGACGGCCGCGGTCATACGAATAGGCGACACGGACGCGGTTGAAGTCGTTGATGTCATAGCGCAGCGACGCAATGACACCAATACGCCAGGTTTCCGTGTTGCTCGGCGCCAGGATGCGGACCTGATCGCGCGTATCGCCGTCACCGTTGAGATCGACGCCGTTAAAGTAAGGCGCGCCGCCGATATAGCCGGAGATCGGCGTGGTGATACCGGTTGCCGCGTTCGTGTAGCCCCCTTCGCGAGCAACCACCGTGCCGCCACCGTTAGCCTTGGTGTACTGAATGCTCGGATCGACGTTCAGCGTCAGCTTGTCGCTGAGCGTGAAACGCGAGTTAATACGGATGTTACCCGTGTCCGAGGGGTTGAAACGATAGTCGTAGAGCGAACCGCAGCTGCTGGCGGAATCCGCTACACCCGTCACACCAGCCGGAATCTGGCAGTCGGCGATCTTGTAGAAGCGCTCGTCCTTGGTCAGCGGGAAGCGGTTGCTCGAATCCGGGCCGACAACTCGGGTCGGGTCGACACGCAGCGGGGTCGAACCGAAGAAGTTGTTGCGGTTGCGGTTCCAGTGGCCCGCGACCGAGATGAAGTCGCCGTTGTCGCCCAGCGGCTGGTAGATCTTGGCGTTGAACTGGGTCTTGTCGATCTGGCCGATGCCGCCGTAAACGGTGTTGTTGACCGCCTTCGATGCCGAGAAGAACGCCTTGGTGCCGCTCGAGTTCAGCACGCCGGTATCGATTTCGCCGAACATGCGGAAGAAGCCGAAGTCACCGGCCGAACCCAGGAAGCGCACACCGAAATCGTCGAACGGGTTGCGCGTACGAATGTTGACGGTCGACCCCGAAGCAGCGGCGGTTGGCGAGTCGACGTCGGTGGTGCCGAGGTTGACGTTGACCTGCTCGATGATTTCCGGATCGATCTGCTGGTTCGAATAGAGCGCGTAGCCGCCCGTGTCGTTCAGCGGGATACCGTCGACGGTTTGCGAGATACGCGAATCGTCGAAGCCGCGAATGGTCAGCGTACCGCCCGACGAACCGAAGGCGTCGTTGTTCTGGAAGCTGACACCCGGCATCAGGTTGATGGTGTCGTTGATCGTCTGACCCGGAACCTGGGTCTGGATGATGTCCTGCGTCAGGACCTGCTTGGCCTTCGAGGTGTTGGGCAGCTTGACGCCGGCGACGCCGTTCTGGGTCTGGCCAGTAACGACAATGGTGCCTTCTTCGAAGTCTACCGAACCGGTCGACTGTGCGAAAGCGGGAACGGCGAGGAACGCTGCGCCGACGGCGAGCGAGCTGGTCGCGGTGGAGAGAATGGATTGAAACTTCATCTTAGCCCCCTGGAAACCTTCAGAGTGTTTTCGCCAAATGCGGAAGAGTTGCCCTGCCGCAAAATTTGCTGCGGCTGCTAAGAGCAGCGCAATATGACAATCTTCTGACGCACGGGATTCATTTCCGATCTTTGTTGCGCAATTTTCTGACTCAAATTGCGTTCGATTGCAGAGATCGCCTATTTTTCCTGAGAATTCCGGGTTTTATGCGCCAATATGACAATCTTTGGTGCGGCATAAATGTCACGCGGCGCGGCATCCATGTTCGGCGCCCCAATTGCGTTTCGGCATGTGATGATACGTCATAGCTTGCTGTTAAGGTCCGGCGCATGCGATGAAATTGTCATGGGCGTCGCACATCAGCATCATCACGATCAGGCCGATAAGGGGCATGGTCATGGCCATTCGCATGGTCACGGACATGCACACGGTCACGGGCATCATCACCATGGTCCGCCCGCTCCTGGCGACGTGGGCAAGGCATTCGCAGTTGCGGTAGGACTGAACGTCGCCTTCGTCATTGCCGAGGGCGCGGCGGGCTTCTTCAGTGGCTCGATGGCGCTTCTGGCGGATGCCGGACACAACCTTTCCGACGTGCTTTCGCTGCTCCTCGCCTGGGCCGCCAGCGTGCTCGCAGCGCGTCCTCCCTCGGAGCGCTTCACTTACGGCCTCAAGAGTTCCTCGATCCTCGCCGCGATCGCCAATGCCGCTTTGCTATGGGTGGCGATCGGGGCGATCCTGGTGGAGACGATCCGGCGCTTCACGGAACCGGCGCCGGTGGCCGGAACCACCATGATCGTCGTCGCGGCCCTCGGCATCGCGGTGAACGCGCTGTCGGCGCTGCTCTTCGCCAAGGGGAGCAAGTCCGACCTCAACCTGCGCGCGGCCTTCGTGCATCTCATGGCCGACGCGGCGGTGTCGGCCGGGGTGGTGATCGCGGGCATCGTCATCATGTTCACGGGCTGGCAAGTGGTCGATCCGATCGCCTCGCTGGTGATCACCGCCGTCATCGCCTGGTCCAGTTGGGGCCTGCTGCGCGAATCGCTGCGCATGGGCATGATGGGCGTGCCCGAGAGCATCGACATCGCCGCCGTCCGCCAGTTCCTGGCGGCGCTGCCGGGCGTCACCCGCGTGCACGACCTTCACATCTGGCCGATGAGCACCACCGAAACGGCGCTCACCGCCCATCTCGTCATGCCCGGCGCCGAACGCGGCGACGCCTTCCTTCACACCCTGGCCCACGACCTCGAGCACCGCTTCGGCATCGGCCACCCGACCGTGCAGATCGAAACGGATGCCGAATCGCCCTGCGCCCTGGAGAGCGAAACCGTCGTCTAGGCCTCGGTGAACTCGTGCCGGGCGCCCAGGAAGTCGTCCGGCTCGATTGCCAGGCCTGCCGGCACGCAATGGGCCTGGCCCACGCGGAATTTCAGCTTCCCGGCGAAGTGCGCCTGGGCCTGCGCGAGATCGTCCACCTTCCAGACGAGCGCATAAATGCCGTTCTGCGCCTTCGCGAGAAAAGCCCCGAATGCCCCGGCCTCGGGTTCTTCAGGCTCCAGGAACGCCACTTGCGTATCGCCCAGCCGCAAGAGCACGCGGCGCGCCCTTTGCGGCGATACGATGCGCTCGTCACTGAGGACTTCGCCGTCAACCACTTCGGTAAAGAACCGCAGAGCTCCGGCCATGTCGCGCGTGACGCAGGCGATATGATCGAGGCCCGTGACCCGGCAGGGGTGCCCGGCTCCGAGCCTGGGGTCCCAGTTGCCCCGCTCCCACGGATCGTTGGGCATCGGCAGCTCGCAGACTTCCAGCAGGACGCCGCCGGTCGATTCGGGCCGGACGAAGAAGAACACCCCATAGTCGCTGGCGACCGTGCAGCCCGCCTCGCGGAAGGCCGCGCTGGCCGTCTTGCCATCCGCCACCTTGATCTCGAACGAGTGAAAGCCCTGGCCGATCCGCGCGGCCTGGCGTGCAAAAGGCTTCGTCAGGTCCTCCGGATGGCGGGCCGCCATCGGCTCGACCATATGATCGGTCACATAGAGCAGCGCCGCATCGCGATCTTCCGCGGGGAAGAAGTTCTCGGCGAAAACCAGCCCGCCCAGCGCATCCTGATAGAGCGCGCGGCTGCGATGAATATCGGTGGTGGCGTGGATAGTGTGGATGATCCGCGAAACGGCGATAGGTCCGCCCATGTGCTCTCCCCTGCCCGGCGTCGATCCGACTGCCCATCGGGCCGCAGCGTGGGCAAGGCGCGCCGAACTGCCAAGCATGAGCGCGACAATCGGGTACAATATCGTGATTGCGGCATCGCAGCCTGCCGCTAGGACTTTGCACCAGCCACTGCTCCACCCGCGACATGGGGACACGATCGACATGACCCGCAAACCCTCTACCCGCCTCCTGCTCTCCCTGGCCCTCGGCTGGGCCTTCGTCCCGGGACTGGCCCAGGCCGACACCAGGAGCGATATCGAGGCTCGCTACGAGCAGCTTCGCGCCGCGATGGACAGCCGCGAGGCAGACCGCATCAAGCCCCTGCTCGCCGGCGATTTCGTCCGCACGGACCTGGGCGAGAACAAGATGAGCGCGGACGAACTGATCGCAGGGCTCGCGAAAATCCCCGTCGATCCGGATCGCACGTCGAAGACGACCATCCAGTCGGTGACCGTCAACGGCAAGACCGTTGAGGTCGTCCAGCAGCAAGTCGCCAGCGACAAGCGCCAGGGGCGCGACGGAGAAATGCATACGTTCGGCACCACGTCGCTCTCACGCGACACCTGGGTGCAGAGCGACAAGGGCTGGCTGCTCAAGGCCACGGACGCCCAATCGACGACGATTACCCGCGACGGCGTTGCCTTGCGCACGATCAAGAAGGGCGATCCGGTTCCGCAAGGTCGGCGCGGACGGATGGGTCCGGGCGCCCGCGGTACGATGGGGCCGCCGCGTCCCGTGGGCGAGGACTGAGCCTAAGGTCCGCCTTTCGGCCCCGGTCCTTCCGAGCCTCACTCGTCGTGATGCATCGGCAGGTGAGAAAGATGGCGCGCCATCCTGGTTTCCAGCAAGAGGGCCAGGTCGGGATCCATGAAGGCATAGTCGTCGGGAATGTCGAGGCAGATCATGCGTTGCCGGTTGAGGCGGCGCCGGAAGGTCTGCTGCACTTTACGCCGATGAACCTTTTCCATGACCACGATCACATCGGCCCAACGGACGAGTTCCCTTGCAACTTGTTGCGGCTGCAGACGAAGAGGTATCGCGTCATCGCCCCACACCGGAGCATGGTCAGACCTGACCGGCACGTTCCGGGCAACGAAAAGGCCCGCCCGGGAGAACCGGACGGGCCTTTTTCGTCTGCACCTGCTTCGCAGGGATCAGGCTGCGGCCTCGGCCTTGTCGCCCTTGAGCACGCGAACCGGCTCCTTGCGGCCTTCGACCACGTCCTTATCGACGACGACTTCGGCGATATCGCCTTCGGTCGGCAGGTCGAACATGGTGTCGAGCAGCAGCCCTTCCACGATCGAGCGCAGGCCGCGTGCGCCGGTCTTGCGGTCGATGGCCTTCTGGGCAATCGCTTCGAGCGCCTCGTCGGTGAACGTCAGTTCCACGTCTTCAAGGTCGAACAGCTTCGCATACTGCTTGATCAGCGCGTTGCGCGGCTCCTTCAGGATCTTGACCAGCGCCTCGATGTCGAGGTCGTTCAGGGTCGCGATCACCGGCAGGCGGCCGACGAACTCGGGGATCAGGCCGAACTTGAGCAGATCTTCCGGCTCCGCCTTCTGGAGCAGTTCGCCCACGCGGCGCTTGTCCGGATCGGCGACATGCGCGCCGAAACCGATCGAGCGCTTCTGAAGGCGGTCGGCGATGATCTTCTCAAGACCTGCGAAGGCACCACCGCAGATGAACAGGATGTTGGTCGTGTCCACCTGCAGGAATTCCTGCTGCGGGTGCTTGCGGCCGCCCTGCGGCGGAACCGAAGCGGTCGTGCCTTCCATCAGCTTCAGCAGCGCCTGCTGCACGCCCTCGCCCGAAACATCGCGCGTGATCGACGGGTTCTCGGCCTTGCGGCTGATCTTGTCGATTTCGTCGATGTAGACGATGCCGTGCTGCGCCTTCTCGACATTGTAGTCGGAAGCCTGGAGCAGCTTGAGGATGATGTTCTCCACGTCCTCGCCCACGTAACCGGCTTCGGTCAGCGTGGTGGCGTCGGCCATGGTGAACGGCACGTCGAAGGTCTTGGCGAGCGTCTGCGCGAGCAGCGTCTTGCCCGAACCCGTGGGACCCACGAGCAGGATGTTCGACTTGGACAGTTCCACGTCGCCCTGCTTGCCGCTGTGCTTCAGCCGCTTGTAGTGGTTGTGCACCGCCACCGACAGAACACGCTTCGCGCGTTCCTGCCCGATCACGTAGTCGTTCAGCGTCTCGCAGATTTCGCGGGGAGACGGCACGCCGCCGTCCTTTTTGCCCGCGATCCCGGCCTTGGTCTCTTCGCGAATGATGTCGTTGCAAAGCTCGACGCATTCGTCGCAGATGAAGACCGTGGGTCCCGCGATCAGCTTGCGCACTTCGTGCTGCGACTTGCCGCAGAAGCTGCAGTAGAGGGTGCTTTTCGCGTCAGATCCGCTCAATTTCGTCATTTTCCGTCTTTAGGCCCATTCGAGGCGACTCGTCGAGTCTACCTTGGACGGGGCCGGTTTTGCAATCCTGAGACCGATATGGGTATCCCCGCAACCGTTGCAAAGGACTGAAGGTCGGGACTCCGTTGGAGCCCCGACCTTGCGGTCATGCTCAGGCTTCGGTCGGCTTGTCGCCGTCGGGCCGCGTTTCGAAGACCTTGTCGACGAGGCCGAACGCCAGCGCTTCCTCGGCTTCGAGGAAGGTGTCGCGGTCCATCGCCTTCTCGATCTCGTCGAGCGACTTGCCGGTGTACTTCACGTAGAGATCGTTGAGGCGCTTGCGCATCCGCAGGATCTCGCGCGCCTGGATCTCGATGTCGGACGCCATGCCCTGCGCGCCGCCCGAAGGCTGGTGCACCATGATGCGGGCGTTCGGCAGCGCGATGCGCATGCCTGGCTCACCGGCGGCGAGCAGGAAGCTGCCCATCGAGGCGGCCTGGCCGATGCAGACCGTGGAGACGCGCGGCTTGATGTACTGCATGGTGTCGTGGATGGCCATGCCGGCCGTCACCACGCCGCCCGGCGAGTTGATGTACATCGAGATGTCCTTCGAGGGATTTTCCGACTCGAGGAACAGAAGCTGCGCAACGATCAGCGAGGCCATGTGGTCTTCGACCTGGCCGGTGATGAAAACGATGCGCTCGCGCAGGAGGCGCGAGTAGATGTCGAAGCTGCGCTCACCGCGGCTGGTCTGCTCGACGACCATCGGCACCAGCGCGCCGGTCACGGGATCGGTAGTGAACTTTCCTTGGGCGCCCGCGGCGCCAAACAGGTCGAGCATGGGAGTCCTCTTCTGGTTTGGACCGCCTATGTCGCGTGCCCTTCGCCGATGTTCAAGGGCTTTAACGATCTAACGCGGATGGGATGTGGGATAACATTCTCCATCCTCGATAAGAAAACGGCCCGGCGCAATCTCTGCACCGGGCCGCTTCGCGCATCAGCCTGAAAGAAGGATCAGTCCTTCTTGGCAGCTGCCTTCTTGGCGGGAGCCTTCTTGGCGGGCTTGGCTTCCGCCTCGCCTTCAGCGGCTTCCTCGGTCTTCTTGGCGGCAGCCTTCTTGGCGGGAGCCTTCTTCGGCTTTTCCTCGGCAGCGGCTTCGTCGGCGTCGGCAGCGGCGTCTTCCGCAGCGTCTTCCTTCTTGGCAGCTGCCTTCTTGGCCGGGGCCTTCTTGGCCGGAGCCTTCTTGGCTTCCGCCGGCTTGTCGCCGTCGGTGTCGGCTTCGATAGCGGCCTGCAGTTCGTCGCGGGTCACTTCACGCTCGGTGACGTCAGCCTTCTCGATCAGGAAGTCGACGACCTTGTCTTCGTAGAGCGGGGCGCGCAGCTGGGCGGCCATCATCGGGTCCTGCTGGACATATTCGAAGAAGCGCTGGCGATCTTCCGGACGGTACTGCTGAGCGGCCTGCGAGACCAGCATCTGCATTTCCTGGGCGGTCACTTCGACGCTGTTGGCCTGGCCGATTTCCGACAGGAGCAGGCCCAGACGCACGCGGCGCTCGGCGATCTTGCGGTAGTCGTCCTTCTCGGCTTCGATCTCGGCGAGAGCGGCCGCGGGGTCTTCCTCGTGGCTGGCTTCGTGCGTGAGCTGCTGCCAGATCTGCGAGAATTCGGCTTCCACCATGGTCGGCGGCACGTCGAAGTCATGACCGGCGGCAAGCTGGTCGAGCAGCTGGCGCTTCATCGCGGTGCGGGTCAGGCCGGCAGTTTCCTGCTCAAGCTGGCCCTTGAGCAGGCCCTGGAGCTGTTCGAGGCTCTCGAGGCCCAGTTCCTTGGCGAAATCGTCGTCGATCTTCGATTCGGCAGGCGCCTTCACTTCGTGCGCGACGATGTCGAAGGTGGTTTCCTTGCCGGCGAGGTTCGCGGCCTGGTAGTCCTCGGGGAAGGTCACGGTAATGGTGCGCTCTTCACCGGCCTTGATGCCGCCGAGCTGCTCTTCGAAACCGGGGATGAAGCGACCGGCACCGATCACCAGCGGAGCCTTCTCGGCCTTGCCGCCTTCGAACTCGACGCCGTCGAGCTTGCCGGTGAAGTCGATGATCACCTGGTCGCCGTCTTCGGCCGCACCGTCCTTGGTCTCGAAACGCTGCTGCTGCGAGGCAATGCGCTCGACCGCTTCGGTCACGGCGTCTTCGGCGACGGGCACGACCAGCTTCTCAAGCTTGAGGCCGTCCAGCGAGGGCGCAGCGATCGTCGGCAGCACTTCCAGGCTGACGGTCAGCTCGGCGTCCTTGCCCTGCTCGTAACCTTCGCCGAGAGCGACGTCGGGGTTCATCGCGGGGCGCAGGGCGTGGTCGGCGACCAGCTTGTCCATGGCTTCGCGGATGGTCGCGTTCAGCGCGTCCTGGTGGATCGCTTCGCCGTGCATCTTCTTGACGAGATTGGCGGGAACCTTGCCGGCGCGGAAGCCGGGCATCTTCACCTGCGGCGCGATCTTCTTGATTTCGCCTTCGACGCGGGCCGTGATGGTCTTGGCGGGAATGGTCACCGTGTAGGCGCGCTTCAGGCCTTCGTTGGTGGTTTCGACGATCTGCATTTCAAATGCCTTCCTGTGCAATTCAACGGGCCTTACGGGGCCAATTCTCGCGACTCATCTCCCCCAGGGCGGCGTAATGGTGCGGGCGAAGGGACTCGAACCCCCACATCTTTCGATACTGGTACCTAAAACCAGCGCGTCTACCATTCCGCCACGCCCGCAAAGATCAAGCCTGAAACTCAAGGGACGTGCCCTTATAAGGACACGCGGAAAAGGGCAAGCGCCGCGAGTCGCACCGGAGCAAGTCGCGCACGGATCCGCTGCGGCGTTCCGGCCCGCCGCGACGGCATCGCATGCGAAGAACCGATGCGCCAGTCGGCCTGCACCGGCCATGCAACCAAGCCTCTCCGCCACGGGTTGCAACAGCATCAGCAAGAGAGAGGCGAACATGGCAACCCAGCCTGCCGACAACCCCGGCGACACTCCCCCCGAGACTCCGGTACCCCCGAGCGACCCGAACGAACCCACGGCCCCCACGGAAATTCCCGAGACCGGACCCGATTTCGACCGCCCTGAAAGAGGCCCGGTCGAACTTCCACCACCTGACTGATTCCATTCAGGAAATTCAGGCGCCGCGTTCCATCCCCGGGAAGGAACACGGCGCCTTTTTTGCTGCTCAGTCCTTGCCCAGCCAGTGCGCCAGGCTTTCCAGAGCCGAGAGTTCGCGCAAATCGTTCGGCCTGGTCCGGCCCGGAACGATCGGGCATTCCATGCAATAGGCCTGGGTTCCGCGCGCCGTGAACATCGCGCTGACCTGCTCCGTCACGCGAGCGAACTGCTGCTGGCGGCGCAGCGCCGTAAAGCTGGCGAAATCGAGGGCGGCGGCGGATTGTCCTTCGGAATCCGATGTCAGCCCGCCCAGGAATTTCGAGAACGAATCCGTCTCGTCCTTCAGGTAGACCGCCTGATACTTGCCGTTCCCGACGCCGCCGAGACGAGCCGCTTCTGCCAGCGCCGCGTCGAGATTGCCGATCTTGTCCACCAGACCGATCCGCAGCGCTTCCTGCCCTGGCCAGACCCGGCCCTGAGCGATCGAATCGAGCTTCTCGGGCGTCATCTTTCGCGCCGCGGCGGAAATGCCCACGAACTTGCGGTAGGTATTGTCGACAGAGGCCTGGAGCATGCCTTCCACTTCAGGCGTGAAGCCGCCGAGAATGTCAGGCTGGCCGGAAAGCGCCGTGGTCTTCACCCCGTCGCTGGTGACGCCGTAGTCGGCCAATGTCTTCTCGAAGCTGGGGACAACTGCAAAGACGCCGATCGAACCGGTGATCGTCTCGGGCTGCGCGAAGACTTGCTGACCGGGGGTGGATACCCAGTAACCGCCGCTTGCCGCCATGTTGCCCATCGATACGACGATGGGGATCTTGCGCGCCTTGTAGCGGTCTATGGCACGGCGGATGCGTTCGGCCGCCATGGCCGAGCCACCCGGCGAATCGACGCGGACGACCAGGGCCTTGAAGCCTTCGTCGATATTGTCGTCCAGCAGGTCGGCAATCCGATCGCCCCCCGCCTGTCCGGGACCGGCATCGCCGTCGACGATCTCCCCGGCCACGGTGATGACGCCGATCTTCGCGCCCTCACCCTTCTCGGGATTGGCGGCAAGCCATGCGGCCAGGCGATTCGCCTTGAAGGGCAGGTCGCCGTTCTCATCCTTCCCGGCAACCTCGGCCACGCGATTGCGGAATTCGGTGATGTCGCCGATGCGGTCCACCAGGCCGGCGGCCTTGGCGCCCTGCGCGAAGTCGCCTCCCGACGCCTGCGACCAGGCCATCGGATCACCGGTCATCTGGTCGAGCCGGGCCTTGGGTCGGGCCCGCTGGATGTCGGCCTTGTAGCCGCTCCACAGCGCGCCGTAGATGTCCTGATAGGCTTCGCGCGCGGCCGGCGACATGTCGTTGCGGAGATAGGGTTCGACGAAGCTCTTGTAGGTGCCGGCGCGATAGACGTGGGCATTGACCTTGAAGCGGTCGAGCAATCCCTTGAAATAGACCTGGTTGCCGCCCGGGCCCGCCACGAAGGCGCCGCCCATCGGATCGACCCAGACCTCGCTGGCGTGGGAAGCCAGCTGCACGCCGTCATCGGCGTAGGCGTTCGCGAACGTCAGCACCGGCTTGCCCGCCTTGCGCACTTCGTCGAGCGCCTTGCCGATTTCCTCGATATGCACCATGCCGCCGCCCAGGAAGCGCGACATGTCCAGCACCACGGCCTTGATCCGCGAATCCCTGGCGGCCAGACGCAGGGCGCGTTCAAGATCGCGGGCCTGGAACTCGCTCGAGGTTGATTCCGTGCTCATCAGCAGGCTGAGCGGATCGACGTTGCTCTTCTCCTCGACGATGTTGCCATCGAGTTCGAGCAGCAAGGCCCCGTCCACGATCTTGCCCGGCGAAGGGCGCGATGAAAGCGCGGCATAGAGCAGCGCGAAGAACAACAGCAGGAAAATCAAGGCCAGGGCATCTTTCACGCCCACCAGCAGCTTCCAGATCTTGCGCGCGAACGTCATGAATTCACCAGCCTTTCGATCCCCTGCCATAACGCCCTTATCCGGGCGCGGCCATAGCGAGGGCACCATCGGCCAATCCGGTCTCCTGCCCATGCGAAAGGGCGCGTGCCCATAAGATCCGCCTTGGCGCTAAAAACACCTTGAGCCGACTCCGAGCCGAGCCTAAGGCCTTGTCTTCGATGACAGCTCCAGAATTCACATATCCGGAAGGCTCCGCAGCCTTCCCGCACCGCAGCCTCGTGGGCATCGGCGGCCTGGCCCCGCACGAGATCATGTTCCTGCTGGACGAGGCCCAGCAATGGGTCGACCTCAACCGCGGCACGCAGAAGCGGCGCGACCTGCTCTCCGGCCTGACGATCATCAATGCCTTCTTCGAGAATTCGACGCGCACGCTGCTGAGCTTCGAGATCGCGGGCAAGCGCCTCGGCGCCGACGTCGTCAACATGGCGGTGGCGAATTCGAGCGTGAAGAAGGGCGAAACCCTGATCGACACGGCGATGACGCTGAACGCCATGCGCGCGGACGCCATCGTCATTCGCCACGCCAGCTCGGGCGCCGTGCACCTGATCTCGAACCTCGTCGACTGCCCGGTGCTCAATGCCGGTGACGGCCAGCACGAGCACCCGACGCAGGCCCTGCTCGACGCGCTCACCATCCGCCAGGCCAAGCGTGCCTTCAACGGCCTGCGCGTGACGATCTGCGGCGACATCCTGCACAGCCGCGTCGCCCGCTCCAACATCCTGGCGCTCAATTCGCTGGGTGCCGAAGTCCGCGTCTGCGCACCGCCGGCCCTGCTGCCCGCCGATATCGAGCGCATGAGCGTCAAGGTCTTCCACGATTTCGATGCCGCGCTGAAGGGCGCCGACGTGGTGATGATGCTGCGCCTTCAGCTCGAACGCATGGAAGGCCAGTTCATCCCCTCGCCGCGCGAATATCGCCATCTCTACGGCCTCTCGCTCGACCGTCTCGCCAAGGCGGAAGGCAATGCCCTGGTCATGCATCCCGGCCCGATGAACCGCGGCATCGAGATCGACAGCAATGTCGCCGATCTCGTCGGCCGCTCGCAGATCACCACCCAGGTCGAAATGGGCGTGGCCATGCGCATGGCCTGCCTCGATGTCCTGACCCGACGAGGGCGCGGAATGCCCGGATGGGCTGGGGAGGCCCGGGCATGAGCAACAATACCCCCCTCACCGTGACCGGCGGCCAGCTGGTACTGCCCGATGGCACCATCGCCCCGGGCGCGCTGCGCAGCGAAGGCGGCTTCATCACCGCCGTCGGCGCTGACGTCACGCCCCAGCCGGGCGACGAAGTTCACGACGCCCGCGGCCGGCTGATCGCCCCCGGCCTCGTCGACATCGGCGTCTTCGCCATCGACAAGCCCGCCTTCCACTTCGGCGGCATCACCCGCGCGGCGCTCATGCCTGACCAGAACCCGCCGCTCGACGTGCCGGCGCGCGTGCGCTTCGCGGCGCAATCGGGCAAGCCGGACCTCTGGGTCCATCCGCTCGCCGCGGCGACCCAGAACCTCGAAGGCAAGGCACTCGCCGAGATCGCACTCATGCGCGACGCGGGCGCCAAGGCCGTGACCACCGGGCGCCAGTGGATCGCCGATTCGGGCACCATGCTACGCCTGCTCCAATATACCGGGATGCTCGGCATGGTCGTGCTGGCCCATCCGGAAGATGCGGGAATCACCGGCAAGGCCGTCGCCACTTCCGGCGAAATGGCCACCCGCCTGGGCCTGCCGTCCGCGCCTGCCGAAGCCGAAGCCCTCGCCATCTCGCGCGATATCGCCCTGGCCGAACTGGCCGGCGCGGCCATCCACTTCCGCAAGGTGACGACCGCAAGAGGACTGGACCTCGTGCGCCGCGCCAAGGACAGGGGGCTCAAGGTCACGGCCGGCGTCACGCCTGCCTACTTCATGCTCTCCGACCTCGCGCTGGCGGGCTTCCGCACTTTCGCGCATCTTTCGCCTCCGCTGCGCTCGGAGGACGACCGCAAGGCCGTGATCGCGGCGATCGGGGACGGCACGATCGACGTCGTCGCCTCGGGTCACGATCCGCGCGGCCCTGAGGACAAGCGCCTGCCCTTCGCGGATTCCGCGCCGGGCATGGCCGGCGCCGAGACCTTGCTGCCGCTGACGATGAACCTCGTGCGCGACGGCGTGATCTCGCTCTCCCGCGCCTTCGAACTGATCGCGACCAACCCTGCGAAGCTGCTCGGCGTCAATGCGGGCAAGCTCGAAGTGGGCGCCGAGGCGGACATTGCCGTGATCGACGCCGATCGGCCGTGGATCGTCGATTCGGACAAGATGGCCGCTGCCGCCGGCAACACGCCGTTCGACAAGCAGCCCGTCCAAGGCCGCGTGCTGGCGCTGTTCAAGGGCGGGGTCGCTGTAAAGGCCAAGTAAGCAGTCGCGTGATGGCAGGGGCAGATGACCCCTGCCCCCTCCGCCGACCCTCCATTTCTCGCGGAATATGTCCGTCTGCCGCCCCTTTGTGGCCCCGGCAGGCGTTCTGGTGGCATCGCGAAGAGCGCCTGACCGGCCGCTGCTTTCACTTTTTTAACTTCCCTGAAACCAAAAAAGACGGCCCCTGTCCGAAGACAGGAGCCGTTTAGGTTCACATGGAACTCAAGTGCGAGGGGCAAAGCCCCCGCGGAAACTCTAAAGCTCGGCGCGGCGCATCTGATTCGCACCGACGCCGCCGGGTAGCGGCCGTTGCTGCGCATAGGCAAGGCAGGGATTGCCGCCCTGCCGAACGCTGGCGCAGACGGACTGGGCCGCACGCTGGTCGAAACCGCCCGCCGCGACGCGGTAGTAAGTCTGGCCGTTCACTTTCGCCTCGGTAATCCGCAAATCATGCCCCCGAAGGGCCGGGTTGCGCGACTGAAAAATTCCCCAGGCCCGCTTGGCGCCGTCCATGGTCCGGAACGAGCCGAGCTGGACGAGATGCGTAGCCGAAATCAAGGCCTTGGCCGGAACGGCCTGCGGCTTGGCCGCCGCCACCGGACGAACCGGAGGCGCGGTGGCCACACGCACCGGCGCGGCGACTCGGGCAGCCGGCATGGGCGCAGGCGCCGGAGAAACCGGCTGGATCTCTTCGGGCTGGTTCGCACCCCAGAAAGTTTCGCCGGTTTGAACGGGCGGAAGTTCCGCTTCGGGCGAAGCCGCTGCGGGCGCTTCGGCCATGGCCATCCGCGGCGAAGCGGCAGGAGCGTTGAGCGCGAGCATCGCAGGCTGCCCCGGATCGGCGCGCAGCGGCGCACCGATCAGGCCGGCGATCCGCGCCTGCGACTGGTCCGGGCGGGCTGCACGCGCCCATTCACCAAGACGGCCGTCGAGCTGGTCGGCCGGAACGTCCTGCGAGGCGATCAGGCGGGCCTCGCGCCACCGGCCGTCAAGGGCATAGGCATAGGCCAGGTTCTGGCGCGCCTTGGGCGTATTGTCACCGCCGCGAACGACGCCGGTCAGGATATCCACGCCAGTGGCGGGACGACCGGCAAGAGCGACGGCAAGACCGTAGTCGCTGGCCGGCAGCTTGTTCTGGAAGCGCTGGAGCACGGCCATGGCCTCAGCCCCGCGACCCGCGCCGACATAGGCCAGCACGGCGCCAAGGCCGGTGCGCGGGCTCTGGTCGCCCAGCGCAATGGCATCCTCGAAAGTGGTGGCGGCCGAATCGAAGCGTCCGGCAGAGAGGTAGGTCTGGGCCAGCGCAGCTCGGGCCGAAGCATCGCGCGGCGAGCGGGTGACACGCTGCTCCGCGCGGGCAAGATCCTTGTCCCCCGGCTCACCCGGGGCGGCCGAAGCACCGGCGCGGGCGAAAGGCGCCTGTCCTGCGCAGCTCACCAGGAGCGTCGCGGCCATCGCGGTGCAGATCGCGAGAGCGGCGCTGCGGGCACGGAAGTTGAGGGGTTGCATCGATCGGGCCCTGGCTCAGCTGCGCCCGCCGACGGGCATGGCGATTTCCGGCATTTCGGAAAGGAATTTGTCGAGCGCCTCGGTAACCAGCACTTGCGCGCTGCGGTTCAGCAGCACGCCGGCCATCTTCAGCCGGAAGTGACGATCTGCATCGAGGCGCAGGGTAAAGGCGGCACGGCGCCCCTCGACGGCGGCCGAGCGACTCTGGACGGTCATGCGGCCGAGGCGCTGGGCAAGCTCGTCGATCTGGCGCAGCACGTCGGGCGCGGGGGCCGAAGCGGGCAGTTCGGCACTCGGTCCGACCAGCTCGATCCGATCGTTCTGGACCGCATCGTTTTGAACCGCGTCGTTCTGGCCCCAGTCGTTCCAGCCAAGGTCTTCCATCCGCGCACCGGCGACGGAAAGGCTCGTGGCGCCGAGGTTGACGGCATCCTGGCGCCGCATCGCCGGGCGGGCGCGCCCCTTGCGGGCCAGCAGCCCGGGCGTCAGCGAGGCAAAGCCGTGTTCGCTCAAGCCGGTCACGATCAGGATCCTGCCACGCGGCGGCCGAAGCCACCGATCGGTCGTGCCGCGCCGGGCATGATCGGCTGGCCGGTCAACTGCGGCGCCGAGAAGACGGTGCGGCGGAAATTGCGTTCGAGGCGGTCCGAAACGTAGTTCCACAGCGCGGTCACTTCCTGCGCGGAACGACCGTTGGGATCGACTTCCATGACGGTGCGGCCGTCGATCATCGACGCCGCGAAGTCGGTACGCTGGTGCAGCGTGACGGGAGCGACGGTGCCGTGCTGGGAAAGCGCGACGGCGGCCTCGGCCGTGATGCGCGCTTTCGGGGTGGCGGCGTTGACCACGAAGATCAGCGGCTTGCCCGAGCGTTCGCAAAGGTCGACGGTGGCGCCCACCGCGCGCAAGTCGTGCGGGCTGGGACGCGTCGGCACCACGATCAGTTCCGAGACCGAGATGACGCTCTGGATTGCCATGGTGATGGCGGGCGGCGTATCGATCACGGCCAGCTTGAAGCCTTGCTGGCGCAGGACCTGAAGGTCGCTGGAGAGGCGGGCCACGGTGGTCTGGGCGAAAGCAGGATAGTCGGCCTCACGCTCGTTCCACCAATCGGCGAGCGAGCCTTGCGGATCGATGTCGATCAGGACGACCGGCCCGGCGCCGGCGCGCTGCGCCTGCACGGCGAGGTGCCCGGAAAGCGTGGTCTTGCCCGAACCACCCTTCTGCGATGCCAATGCCAGTACGCGCAAAGCCGTTACCCCCTGAGGAACCCCGCGCCGAAAGATCGGCGGCTCGGAAAATTCAGTTTCTCACAGAGGGCTGGATCGCAGATCGTTCCTAATTTAGAGTTAACCCCGCCGCCGTTTCAGGCACTTGCTGCTTGGCCGCCTCCGCCAGGTCCGGGATTTTTCGTTTACCATCGGAGTTAACGCGAATTTCGCCCTTCCATGGGCATCTTTCGGGATATCCGGATGATCCGGTGAGTGCCTTCGCTTACCATGTCCGGACCTTAGTCAGGAAATCGAGGCCAGCAGACGTGCGGAAAAATCGAAGCGCCCTATCATGTCTCCCCCTGCACCTCGGGCTGGCCGCCGCGCTTGCGAGTCTTGCCGCTGCCCCTGCCCTGGCCGAGGTGAAGTCCGGAGACGTCAAGTCCGGGGGCGTGAAGGCAGGAGTCGAGGCCTGGTCCGCCGGAAACTACGCCGCCGCCGTCCAGCAATGGCGCCCGCTGGCCGACAAGGGCGATGCCGACGCCCAGTTCAACCTGGCCCAGGCCTACAAGATGGGGCGCGGCGTTCCCGAAGACCTTGGCAAGGCGGAAGAACTTTACGGCAAGGCCGCCGCGCAAGGCCATGTCCAGGCTTCCGACACTTATGGCCTCATGCTGTTCCAGCGTGGAGAGCGCCAGAAAGCCATGCCCTATCTGCGCAGTTCCGCCGCACGCGGAGACGCGCGGGCCGAATATATCCTGGGGGTCGCGCACTTCAACGGCGACATCGTGGAGAAGGACTGGGTACGGGCCTATGCCCTGGTGAGCATGGCCCAGCGCGCAGGCCTGCCCCAGGCCGCCAATGCCCTTGCCCAGATGGACGAGCATATTCCGCTCTCAGACCGTCAGAAAAGCGTAGGGCTCGCCGCCCAGCTTACTGCGCAGGCCGATGCGACCCGCACCCGCGAAACCGCGGAGGCCGAGCTGGGAACGGGTCCGCGCGCGCCCACGCCGACGAGAATCGCCAACGCCCCGGACAGCCCCGCCCGCGCCGGTGCCGACTATACCCTGCCCGCCATTGCGCGCCCGGCCGACCGCGCGCCCTTGCCTGCCGCGAAGGCGCCGCCAAAAGTCGCGGCCGCCCAGCCGGTCGCCCGCCCCGCTCCCCCGCCTGCGCCGAAACCTGTGGAACCGAAAGCCGCGCCGCGCCCTGCTCCGGCCGCGGCGAGCGGCGGCATCTGGCGCCTCCAACTCGGCGCCTTCGGCGTTCCCGGGAATGCGGAGAAGCTCTGGGCCTCCTTGTCGAAGCGCCCGGAAATGACGGGAAGCAAGCGCCAGCTCGTACCGGCCGGAAAGCTCACCAAGCTCTATGCCGCGGGCTTCGCCAGCAAGGCGCAGGCCGACCGCGCCTGCGGCGCGCTCAAAGCCTCCGGTCACGAATGCATCGTCACCTCGTAGTCATACCCCTACTTTGCAGGTCGTCGTGGACGCGCCACGGCTGATCGCCTAGTCTTCCTCTCAGGGAGACCAGGAATGCTGAAAGCCATCGCGGGCCGGAGTGCCCGGGCAGGTGCACGCGCGTCGATGCCACGGCCGCCGTCCGGGACAGGCGGCCGATTGGCCTCGCTCGACCTGGTGCGCGGCATTGCCGTCATGGGGATCCTCACCATCAACATATCCGGCTTCGCCGGACCCAGCCTCGGCGCGCTGACGCCCGATTTTCCCGGCCACGCCAGCATGGCCGACGAAGCCGCATGGGCCGTCGGCTTCCTGTTCTTCGAAGGCAAGATGCGCGCGCTCTTCGCCATGCTGTTCGGCGCGGGCATCGCCCTCCAGTGCGAACGCATGGACGCAGCCGGGCGCGAGGGCGACGTGCTGCAGGTCCGCCGCCTGGCCTGGCTCATGGTGTTCGGCACATTGCACTACTGGCTGCTGTGGTGGGGGGACATCCTGTTCGTCTACGGCTGCTGCGGCATAGCCGTGCTGTTCGTTCGCCGCCTGCCCTGCCCTTTGTTGCTGGGCCTGGCGGCGGGCGTGATCGTCACGGCCACCGTGATCGACTTATGGTCCATGCTTCCGCTGGTGCGCGCGGAAGAAGCCTTGCGAATCGGCACGGCTACGGCCGGCCAGCACCGCGAGGTGCTGGCGCGCCTGGACCTCTACAATGCCAACGACTTCGCCCAGGCGCAGCTTTACCACGGCGGTTTCCTGGACATCGCACTCGGCAAGCTGCGCGGCGACCCGTTCTGGCTTTTCACCATGACGGCCCACGCCTGGAGCGAAGTCCTGCCGCTGATGCTGGTCGGCGTCGTTTTGATGCGCAGCGGCTTCTTCAGCGGCGATTGGCCGGAGCCGTGGATGCGGCGGCTTCGGATCGGCGCGACGGCGGCCGGCCTGGCGCTTACCGTGCTGGTGCTCGCCTGGGCCTGGCCGCGCCATTTTCCGCCGATCGCGATGGCCATGCTGCTGGGCGCGGGACTCTGGCCCGCCCACCTGCTGACGGCTCTTGGTTACGCCGCAGCGATCGTATGGGCCACGCCGCGCCTGCTCGAAACCCGCGCGGGCCTGCGGATCATCGCGGCCGGGCAAGTGGCCTTCACCAATTACATCGGCACCAGCCTACTCATGTGTGCACTGTTCTACGGATGGGGCCTGGGCTTGTTCGGAAAGCTCGGCCCGGCAGACCAGTGGGCGCTGGTTCTTATCGGCTGGATGGTGATGCTGGCGTGGAGCGAACCCTGGCTGAGTCGCTATCGCAGAGGCCCTTTGGAACTGCTCTGGCGATCCCTGGTAGAACAAAAACGCCTTAAAAATCGCCGTAAGGCAATGGCTTGATAGGAAGTTGAAGAACGCTATTGCGATCCATTTGCAGTTGCATATTATGGTCCTCAAGAGGATTCGCACCATGTACGTTTGCATCTGCAATGCCATTCGTGAGACCGACCTGCGCACCGTAGCCCGCTGCTGCCGCGGCGATGCCACCGCGCTTTACGGTGCTCTCGGACATGCGCCGCAGTGCGGACAGTGCCTGGACGAAGCCGAAGACATTATCGCCGAGGAATCGGCAAGCGCCGACGCGCCCCTGAGCGCGGCAGCCTGACCCTGCAACAAGGCGGGTTACACCTGGCCTCGGCCGGGTGTTTTCGCGTGCCTGCTTGCCTTACAGGTCTGAAAGGGCCATAAACCCGCCCGAACAGATTCAGGAGCATCTCCCATGAAGGGCGACCAGCAGGTCATCGATTTTCTCAACAAGGCGCTCTTCAACGAGCTGACCGCGATCAACCAGTACTGGCTGCATTACCGCATGCTGGACAACTGGGGCATCAAGAAGCTCGCGGAATACGAACGCCACGAATCGATCGACGAAATGAAGCACGCCGACGTGCTGGCCGATCGTATCCTCTATCTCGAAGGTCTCCCGAACTTCCAGGCGCTGGGCAAGCTGCGCATCGGCGAAAGCGTCGAGGAAGTGCTCAAGGCTGACCTCGCCTTGGAATACGACGCGATTCCGCTGCTCAAGGACGCCATCGCCCACTGCGAGACCGTGCGTGACTTCGTCAGCCGCGAAATTTTCGCCCGCATCCTCGAAAGCGAGGAAGAGCACGTCGACTTCCTCGAAAAGCAGTTCGACATGATCGCCCGCATGGGCATCCAGAACTACTGCCAGCTGCAGAGCAAGCCGGCGGGCGAAGAAGAGTAAGCCCGGACGGCGCGCGAGCAGACATGGATTTTCTCGCGCGCCTCGGTCTCTCCCTTCCCCTGATACAGGCGCCGATGGCGGGCACTTCCACGCCCGCTCTCGCCGCCGACGTCTGCAACGCCGGGGCACTCGGCTCGCTCGCGCTAGGCGCCATCGGCCCCGATGAGGCACGACGGCAGATCGCGGACTTGCGCAGCCGCACGCAGCGGCCTTTCAATCTCAATCTCTTCGTTCACGAAACGCCCGCCGCCGAACCGGCGGTGGAAGCGGCATGGCTGGAGGCGCTCGCGCCCAGCTTTGCCGCCTTTGGCACAGCGCCGCCCGCGGGACTGGAGACCATCTACGAGAGCTTCGCCGGTAATGCCGCGATGCTCGAAGTTGTGCTGGGAGCGAAGCCCGCCGTGGTCAGCTGCCATTTCGGCCTGCCGGACGCCGCAACGATCCAAAAGCTCAAGCAGGCTGGCTGCCTGCTCGTCGGCAGCGTCACCAGTCTGGCGGAAGCCGAACTGTCGCGCAGCGCGGGGATCGACGTACTCGTGGCGCAAGGCTGGGAGGCCGGTGGCCATCGCGGCATGTTCGACCCCGCCGCGCCCGACGATCGGCTCGGCACTTTCGCGCTGGTCCGCCTGCTGGCCGCTTGGGGCAAGCTGCCCGTGGTCGCGGCTGGCGGCATCATGGACGGAGCGGGCATACGTGCCGCACTCGATCTCGGCGCGGTGGCCGCGCAGCTCGGCACGGCCTTCGTCGGCTGTCCGGAGAGCAACGCCGATGCCGGTTATCGCGCCCTGCTTGCTTCCGACGCGGCACGGCATACGGTGATGACGCGGGCGATCTCCGGCCGTCCGGCCCGGTGCCTTGCCAACCGCTTCACGGAACTCGGGGAGCGCGCGGACCTGCCGCCCGTCCCTGCCTATCCGCGCACCTATCACGCCGGTAAAGCGCTCAACACTGCCGCCAAGGCCCAGGGAGAACCCCTGTTCGGCGCGCAATGGGCGGGACAGGGCGCGCCGCTATCCCGCTCGATGCCGGCGGCGGAGCTGGTCGCCCAGCTCGCCGCCGAACTTTCCGCTACTCGCCCTTAGGCGCGCCGGCTTCCGGCGCGGCCGACTGCCCGTCGGTCCGATACTTGTCGAACCAGGCCAGGATCGCCGACGCCTTGGCTGCCGATTGCGAAGGCCGCGCGGCAATGCCGCCATGGCTGGCGCCCGGCACCTTGACGAGCGCGGTCGGCACCCCCCGGATCTGCAAGGCGGCGTAATACTGCTCCGCCTCGCTCACCGGGGTCCGGAAATCTTCCGAGCCCACCACCACCATCGTCGGCGTCTTGACGTTGCCCACCAGGCTCAGCGGCGAGCGGCGCCAGTACTCCATGGGGTCTTCCCAGGGCTTCTTGTCGAACCAGTAGCGCGAGGTGAACGGCGTGGCGTCCATCGTCAGCGCCTCGCTGATCCAGTTGATGACCGGCTTCTGCGTCACCGCCGCCTTGAACCGATCCGTCTTGCCGACGATCCAGGCCGTCAGCACGCCGCCGCCCGATCCGCCGGTGACGAAGAGGTTGTCCGGATCGGCCACCCCGTCGGCAATCGCCGCGTCGACCGAGGCCATGAGGTCGTCGTAATCGGTTCCCGGATAGGCCCGGTCGATCAGGTTGGCGAAGGCCTCGCCGTAGGACGTGCTGCCGCGCGGATTCGTATAGAGCACCGCGTAGCCGTGCGCCGCGTAGAGCTGGTAGTCGGTGGAGAAGCCCGGCGCATAAGCGGTGTTGGGGCCGCCATGGATTTCCAGGATCAGCGGCGCCTTCTGCCCTGCCGGCAGGCCCGGCGGCGTCACCAGCCAGGCGTCGATCGCGCGGCCGTCAGGCGCGGTCACCGCCAGCTTGCGCACGGGCGCCAGGGCCTTGGCGTCCATCCAGGTGCCGTTGAGGTCCGTCAGCTTGCGGCCGGTCCCGCCATTGCTGACCCAAAGGTCGGCAGGGCGCTGGGTTGTGCCGGAGGTATAGGCCACGCGGCCATTGGCGGAGACGCTGAACGCACCGCCCGTATAGGGCCGGTCGAAATGGTCTCCGGGGCTGAGCCCCTCGACCACGGTCTTCATCGAACCGTCCAGCCCGACGCGGGCCACATACGTCCTCGCATGATCGTCATACTGGATCATGATCGCGGAATTGCCGGACCAGTTCACCGCGTCGATCGAATGGTCGAACCCCTTGGTCAGCAGCCGCGATCCCGAACCGTCGCTGTTCATCAGGTAGAGGTCGGAATTCTCGTAGGACCGGTTGACGTCGTCATAGCCGAGGTAGGCGATATGCTTGCCGTCTGGCGAGACCATCGCGCCGGCATCGGGGCCGTTGCGGCTGGTCAGCGCCGTCACCGCACCGCTCGCGATGTCGAGCGCATAGACTTCGGAATTGTTGATGTCGCGCTGCCAGTTCTCGTGGCGGTTGGCGCTGAAGACCACGCGCTTGCCGTCCGGCGTCCACGACAGCGGGCCGCCGTCGTCGAAGTCTCCGAAAGTCAGCTGGCGCGGCGCGCCGCCGTCGGCCGATACGAGAAACAGGTGGTCGTAGCCGGGCTGGGCATAGCCGCCGCCGTCCGCACGGTATGTCACGCGGTCGATCACCTGCAGCGGCTCGGCCCATTGCGCGCCTTCGGGGCGCTGCGAGGGCTGCGCGCCCATCTTGGGCGCCTCTCCCGGAACCCGCATGGTATAGGCGATCTGGCGCCCGTCCGGCGACCAGGCCAGCGCGCCGGGGCTGTCAGGCAGCCCCGTCACTTTCACTTTGGCGTCGCCATCCAGCCAGAGCACGTAAAGCTGCGGCGCGCCCGTCCCGTCGCTGGAAACGAAGGCCAGGCGCTTGCCGTCCGGCGACCAGCGCGGCGAGAAATGGGCACCCGCCCCGGTCACGAGCGGCCGCTGCACGCCGCTTGCCGCATCGACCAGCCAGATCGAGGGTACGACCTTGTCGGTCATCACATCGGCCGCAGCCCGAACGTAGGCGATCCGGCTGCCGTCGGGCGAGATCTGCGGGTCGGTGACGCCCGAAAGCTTGAACAGGTCGTCAGGCGTGAAGCCGCGCTCCGGACCCTTGGAGGTCTTGGCGGCCTGTCCGGCCCCGGCTTCGTCCGCGGCGAAGGCCGAGGAGAGCGGAACGACGGCGCAGGAGAGCGCGAGAACGGCGGCGCGCAGGGCAAAGGCGCGCGAAAGGGTATGCGGCAAGATGGAATGCTCCTTCTCGAATGGGAGGATGCACCCTGTCTTGCCCAGACTTCGTGAAAAATCCAGTCACCTCGGCCGGCGACCTTGCCGCGGCGGGAATCATGCTAAGAGGCAGGCATGGAGCAACCGGAACGCCCCCCCTATACCATCGAGGACTACGGCTTCGGCGTTCTCGTCATCCTCGTTACCGCGGCCTTCGTCTGGCTGCTGCTGCCTTACTTCGGCGCCGTGCTCTGGGGCGTAGTGGCCGCGATCCTGTTTCAGCCGCTCACGGCGAAGCTGGCCACCCGGTTCGGCGGCCGCAAGAGCCTGGCGGCGGGCCTCATGCTGCTGCTGCTGCTCGCGCTCTTCATCATTCCCACCATCCTGCTCGGGGTCAGCCTCGTCCAGGAAGTCACGACGATCTACGAAAAGGTCCGCGGCGGCCAGATCGACATCCCGCACATGCTGGAGCAAGTCCGCGCCGCCCTGCCCGAATCGCTGGAGCGCCTGATCGACCGCTACGGCCTCACCGATTTCGAGAACCTGCGCCGCCAGTTCGGCGCCGGGATCGCCAACGGACTCCAAGGCCTTGCCGCCCGGCTCCTCTCGGTGGGACAGGGTGCGCTGAGCTTTCTCGCGGCCTTGGGCGTGATGCTCTACCTCACGTTCTTCCTGCTGCGCGACGGCGACCGCTATGGACGGTTGATCCGGGACGCCATGCCCTTGCGCCCGCACTTGCGCGACCGGCTGGTGAGCAATTTCGTGATCGTGGTGCGCGCGACGATGAAGGGGACGGTCGTGGTCGCCGTGGCGCAGGGCCTGGTCGGCGGCGTGATCTTCTCGCTGCTGGGGATCGACGGCTCGCTGCTCTGGGGCGTGATGATGGGCTTCTTCTCGTTACTGCCCGCCGTCGGCACCGGCCTCGTCTGGGTCCCCATGGCGGGCTATCTGCTGGCGACCGGCCACATGTGGCAAGGAGCGGTGCTGGCCTTCTGCGGCCTGTTCGTCATCGGCATGATCGACAATATCCTGCGTCCGATCCTGGTCGGCCGCGACACGCGCATGCCCGACTTCGTGGTGCTGATCGCCACTCTGGCCGGCCTGCAGATCTTCGGGCTCAACGGCTTCATCGTCGGCCCGGTGATCGCCGCGCTATTCATCGCCGTCTGGACGCTCATGCGCGAGATCAAGAACAGCGACGGCATGCTGGAGCCCGATGCCATCGAACAGCAGGAAGAGCGGGCGGAGGCGCCGGTTTCCGACGCCGAGGTGGCCGCGCACCCGTCCTGACACGCGAACGACGGTTCTGAAAAAGGCCGCTGGAGCAGTCTCCAGCGGCCTTTTCGTTACTTGGCGAAGGGGTTCTTCGGCATGCGCAGATTGAGACGGATCGGCACCGCATCGAACCCGAGTTCCCGGCGAATGCCGTTGATCAGGTAGCGGCGATAGCTTTCCGGCAGCAGGTCCAGACGCGTACCGAACAGTACGAAGCCCGGCGGGCGGGTCTTGGCCTGGGTGATGTAGCGCAGCTTGATGCGCTTGCCGCCCGGCGCCGGCGGCGGGTTGGCGGAGAGCGCATCGTCGAACCAGCGGTTGAGCGCGGCGGTCGGCACGCGCTTGCTCCAGGCCTCGCGAATCGAGAAGCCGGCGGCGATCAGCTCGTCCAGGCCCTTGCCGGTCCGTGCCGAAACGGCCAGCAGCGGCACGCCGCGAACTTGCGCCAGGCCGTCGTCGAGCGCCCCGCGAATGCCGTTGAACAGGGCCGAAGCGCCTTCGGCCACGTCCCACTTGTTGATCGCGATGATCAGCGCGCGGCCTTCTTCCAGCACCTTGGAGGCGATGGTGAGATCCTGGTGTTCCAGCCCGCGCGTGGCATCGAGCAGCAGCACCACCACTTCGGCGAAATCGATGGCATGGCGCGCATCGGCCACCGCCATGCGCTCCAGCTTTTCCGTCACGTTGGCACGCTTGCGCATGCCGGCCGTGTCGATCAGGCTGACCTGGCGGACTTCCTGCGTCTTGGGATCGGTCCACTCCCAGTCGACCGTGATCGAATCGCGCGTGATGCCCGCTTCCGGCCCGGTGAGCAGGCGATCCTCGCCCAGGATTCGATTGATCAGGGTAGACTTGCCGGCATTCGGGCGGCCGACGATGGCAAGCTTGAGAGGCCGGCGCAGCAGCGCTTCCTCGTCCACTTCCTCTTCGAATTCCGGCTCTTCGGGCTGAAGCGGATCGAGATGCGGCAGCAGCGACTCGAACAGATCCGCCATGCCCACGCCGTGCTCGGCCGAGAACGTGATCGGATCGCCAAGGCCCAGCGAATAGGCTTCAAGCACGCCGCCCTCGCCCGCGCGGCCCTCGGCCTTGTTGGCCAGAAGGACCACCGGCACCGGCGAAGCGCGCAGCCATTGGCCGATTTCCTCGTCCAGAGGCGTCAGCCCCGCGCGCGCGTCGACCACGAAGAGCGCCACGTCGGCCGTTTCCAGCGCAGCCTCGGTCTGCTTGCGCATGCGGCCGGGCAGAGTCTGGTCTTCTTCGTCTTCCCAACCCGCCGTGTCGACGATCTGGAATTTCAGGCCGAGCAACTCGGCATCGCCGAAGCGACGGTCACGCGTGACCCCCGGCTGATCGTCGACGAGCGCGAGCTTCTTGCCGACGAGCCGATTGAACAGCGTGGACTTGCCGACGTTGGGTCGGCCGATGATGATCACCTGAGGAAGCATGTTGATAACTCGATAAAGGATTCCGGCCCGTAGGGGAATTCCTTCGGAATGGAAACGCCTGCGTTCTCGCGGCGCGGTATTGAATAAAATAAGCCGGACGTCCGGGAACAAATTCCTAATTCGTCGTTAACCATGCCCTGAAGGAATCCCATAACCGTACCGGGCAGAATTGGAACACATGCAGGGTTACCGGATCGCAATCATACTGGGTCTGGCCGCCGCGACGATCGCGCCGGCCAGTGCCCGTTCCGCCATAGACGACGCCTTGGCGGGCGCAGATGACACCGTGGGCGCGGTGGCAAAGCCCGATTACCTGGAGTGCGTGCCTTATGCACGCCAGCTTTCCGGCATCCAGATCTTCGGCGATGCCCATACCTGGTGGAGCCAGGCCCAGGGCCGCTATGCCATCGGCCATACCCCGCGCATCGGCGCCGTCATGGCGATGGAGCCTTACGCCAATTCCCAGCTCGGCCATGTCGCCACGGTCAGCAAGGTCATCGATTCGCGCACGATCCTTGTGAGCCATGCCAACTGGTCCCCGATCGAGGGAAGCCGCGGCCGGATCGAGAAGAACGTCACCGTCCTCGACGTCTCGGCCCGGAACGACTGGAGCGAAGTGCGCGTGTGGTATGCGCCGATTCACAACCTCGGCAACACGCACTGGCCGGTTTCCGGCTTTATCTACAACGCGCGGCCCAATTCCGGTCCCGCAGGGGGCCAGGATCCAGCCCTGCAACGGCTGGACGACGTCTCGGCCGCGCCAGAGGCACCGAAGAAAAGGAAAAAGGGCCGCCGCAGCGACCCCATCGGCGAAATCATCGCCGGCCTCTACTGAGGCGCCCGGCCCGGCGGCCTGCCGAAACAGGCCGACCGTCCGGGTATAGCCCTATCGGGCCTTGCTGACCTCAGGCCCTGGCGGACCTCAGGCCCTTGCTGACCTCAGGCTTTGGCGACCGGCGCGTCTTCGCCGAGGTCTTCGTACCAGGCTTCCACCGGACCGGAGAGCTTGACCGTCAGGGGATTGCCCTTGCGATCCAGCGTCTTGCCGGCCTGAACGCGTACCCAGCCTTCGGAAATGCTGTATTCTTCCACATTGGTGCGCACGGTACCCTTGAAGCGGATACCGACGCCGCGCTGAAGCTTTGCCTCATCGAAGAACGGGCTCTTCGGGTTGATGGCGAGGTGATCGGGCGGCACGTCAGGGCCGTTCTGGGTCTCTTCAGTCATGCCCCGCGATTTAATTCCAGATGGGCGCTTGTCAATTCGATCCGACTCATCTAGAGGCGCGCTTCCGCAACGGACACAGTCCTTCTGCGGGCGCGTAGCTCAGTGGTAGAGCACACCCTTCACACGGGTGGGGTCGCAGGTTCAATCCCTGCCGCGCCCACCATCCCTTCTACGGGATGGCGTTTGCAAGGCGGACATTTTCCCCAAGATCACCATTTCTCGCAGGCCGAAACGAGCCTCTGGAATCTTGCGCCTGCGCGCATGAGGCGGCATAGCGCGCGCCATGCACGATATCCGCCTGATCCGCGAGAATCCCGAAGGATTCGACGCCGGCCTCGCCCGCCGTGGGGCTCTCCCCGTGGCTGCCGACATCCTCGCCCTCGACGAGCAGCGCCGCTCGGTGGCGACGCGCATGCAGGAAGGGCAGAACCGCCGCAACGAGGCATCGAAGGCGATCGGCAAGGCCATGGGCCAGGGCGACAGCGCCACGGCCGAAGTGCTGAAGGCCGAAGTCGCCCAGCTCAAGGACACCCTCCCGGCGCTCGAAGCCGAGGAGAAGGACCTCTCCGCCCAGCTTCACAATGCCCTGGCCGCCTTGCCCAACATCCCCGTCGCCGAAGTGCCGGACGGCGCGGACGAGAGCGAGAACGTCGAAGTCTCGAAATGGGGCACGCCGGGCACTTTCGCCTTCGAGCCCAAGGAACATGCCGATCTCGGCCCGGCACTCGGCCTCGATTTCGAGACCGGCGCCAAGATTTCCGGCGCGCGCTTCACGTTCCTGAAGGGCCAGATGGCGCGCCTGCACCGGGCGCTGGCGCAGTTCATGCTGGACACCCAGACCGCCTCCAACGGCTATATGGAATGCATCGTGCCGCTGCTGGTCAAGGACGAGGCCGTGTTCGGCACCGGCCAGCTTCCGAAGTTCTCCGAGGACCTGTTCCGGACCACGGACGGTCGCTGGCTCATCCCCACCGCCGAAGTCTCGCTGACCAATGCGGTCCAGGACGAGATCGTCGATACGGCCGCCCTGCCCCTGCGCATGACCGCCCTCACGCCCTGCTTCCGCTCGGAAGCGGGCGCTGCGGGCCGCGATACGCGCGGCTTCATCCGCCAGCACCAGTTCGAGAAAGTGGAACTCGTCACGATCTGCGCGCCCGAGCAGTCGGAAGCCGAGCACGAGCGCATGGTCGCGGCCGCCGAATCGATCCTCCAGGCGCTGGAACTGCCCTATCGTAAAGTGCTGCTCTGCACCGGCGACATGGGCGCGACGGCGCGCAAGACCTTCGACCTCGAGGTCTGGCTGCCCGGCCAGGCGGCCTACCGCGAGATCAGCTCGATCTCGAACTGCGGCGACTACCAGGCCCGCCGCATGAACGCGCGCTTCAAGCCGGAAGGTTCGAAGAAAACGGAGTTCCTGCACACACTCAACGGCTCGGGCCTCGCGGTCGGCCGTACGCTGGTGGCGGTTCTGGAGAACTACCAGCAGGAAGACGGCTCGGTGCGCGTTCCCGAAGCGCTCAAGCCCTGGATGGGCGGGATCGACAAGCTGACGGCCGGCCACGAAGCCGCTCTCGACTCGAAGCACACCTGAACTCCTCGTCGCCCTGAACCCGTTTCGGGGCGACGAATGAAAGCAGCAGAAAAATCATGCGTATCCTGCTCACCAATGACGACGGCATCAACGCCCCTGGTCTCTATGTCCTGGAAAAGATCGCCGCACAGCTTTCGGACGATATCTGGATCTGCGCGCCGAGCGAGGAACAGTCGGGCGCGGGCCATTCGCTGACGCTGGGCCGCCCGGTGCGCATGCGCGAGCATGCGCCCAAGCGCTTCTCGGTCACGGGCACGCCGACCGATTCGGTGACCCTGGGCCTCAAGAAAGCCCTGCCCGGCCCGCCGGACCTGATCCTTTCCGGCGTCAACCGCGGCGCCAACCTCGGTGACGACGTGACGTATTCGGGCACCGTCTCCGCGGCGATGGAAGGGGCCATGGCAGGCATTCCCTCGATCGCGCTCAGCCAGGTCTATGCGGGCGAAGGCCTCGGCAACAATGTCAGCTTCTCGGCGGCCGAGGAATGGGGCGCCAAAGTGCTGCGCCCCCTGCTGGACATGCCGTTCGCGCCGCGCACCCTCATCAACGTCAACTTCCCGCCCCTGGCCGGAGCTGACGTTAAGGGCATTCGCGTGGTCCGCCAGGGCTTCCACGACTATGCGCGCGGCTCGGTCGTGGAAGGCATGGACCCGCGTGGTTTCCCGTACTTCTGGTTCGGCCTGCACGGCATCGAGCACACGCCCGGCCACAACACCGATCTCGAAGCGATCTCCGAAGGCTATATCTCGGTGACCCCGCTCCAGATCGACCTCACGCATGACGCCGCGATAGCGCAGATCGCGAGCCGCTTCGAAGCATGATTCCCAAGTCCCTGTTCCTGCTTGCGGCGCTGGCGCTGCCGATCGCGCCTGCCGTCGCGGCACCGCGTGACGAGACCGTGCACGTCGTCGAATCGGGCGAGACGCTGAACGGCATCGCCAACCGCGCCGGCGTCTCTTCCGAGGCTCTGGCGAAAGCGAACGGCCTGAAAGCGCCCTACGTCGTCCGGCTGGGCCAGAAACTTGCCATTCCGCGCTCCCGGCCTGCGCCGGTGAAGACGGCGGCACCGAAACCGGACAATGCCGCGGCGCCAGCGCGCGCCTCCGGCGCCAGTGCGACGGCCAAGGCAGCAGCCGCAGCCAGTTCGACGGCGAAAGCCGCCATCGCCGCAGCGGGTCCGCCGGAGCAGGAAGCCGTGCACGTCGTCCAACCCGGCGAGACGCTGGGCGGCATCGCTGCCGCAGCGAAAGTTCCCCGCGTCCTGATCGCGGAAGCCAATGGTCTGCAGCCGCCCTATGCGGTGCGCTCCGGCCAGAAACTGCAGATCCCCCGCACGCGCCGGCATACGGTCAAGGCAGGCGACACCGGCTTTTCGATCTCGTACAAGTACGCGGTGCCCTGGGAGCAAGTCGCCCTGGCCAATGGTCTCGATCCGGCCGCGCCGGTCAAGCCAGGCCAGACGCTGCTGATCCCCACTTTGCTCGATCCGCCGTCCGCAAGCGGCGCTTCCGTGCCTGTCGCTGCGCCCACGTCTGCACCCACCGCCGCACCGCTGCTGGCCATCCCCGCTCCGCAGAGCACGCCGACCACCCGTAGCACGCGATTCGCCTGGCCTGTCAGCGGCCCGATCCGCCGCGGCTTCGCGACCGGCGCCAACCATCACGACGGCATCGACATCAAGGCCCCGGAAGCCACGATGGTCCGGGCCGCCGCGGCCGGCACCGTGCGTTTCGCGGGCATGGAAAAGGAGCAGTTCGGCAATCTCGTCGTGCTCGACCATGGCGACGGCTGGTTCACCGCCTACGCCTTCCTCAGCCGGGTGACCGTCAAGGAAGGCGCCAGGGTGGCGGCCGGAGAGCGCGTCGGGCTGGTCGGTAGCACCGGCCTTGCCAAGGGCAACGAGCTTCACTTCGAGGTGCGGCAGAACGGCAAGCCCGTCGATCCGCTGGACGAGTTGCCCAAGGCCCCCTAAGCTTGGGGGGCATGTCGAAGCGACACTCTGCTCGCGCCGTATTCAGGCCGCCTTCGTTCAAACCATTGCGTCGGTCGCTGGCGGTCCCGGTCTGGGCCGACGTGGCCTTGCGCCTGGGCGGTGCGTTCTTCCTGATCTTCGTGGTCATCATGGTTCACTGGAGCGACCGGGCCGGCCTCCACGATGTCCACGACGGGCAGGTCAGCTTCCTCGACGTCGTCTATTTCACGATGATCTCGATCACGACCACGGGCTTCGGCGACATAGCCCCCGTCAGCGACCGGGCGCGGCTGATAGAGGCGATCCTGGTCACGCCGATCCGGCTCGCCGTCATCACCATCTTCGTCGGCACGGCCTACAATTTCATCATCAAACGCAGCTGGGAGAGTTGGCGCATGAAGCGAATCCAGGAAAGGCTGGAGGACCACATCGTCGTGCTCGGCTTCGGCGTCAGTGGCTCGGAAGCGGTCAAGGAACTGGTCGAGCGCGGGATGGAACCGGCCTGCATCGTCGTGGTCGACCCGGTGGAGGCCCGTCTGGCTCACGCCGAGAAACTGGGCTGCAACGTGCTCCAGGGCGACGCCACGCGTGACGATATCCAGAACGCGGTCCGCGTGACGACGGCGCGGACGGTGCTGGTCTCTGCCGGGCGCGACGATACTTCGGTGCTGATCGTGCTCACCACCCGCCACCTCGCGCCCACAGTGCCCATCACGGTGGTCATTCGGGCCGACGACAACGAACTCCTCGCGCGGCAGGCCGGCGCCAACAACGTCATCAACCCGGTGCGCTTCACCGGCCTGCTCCTGGCAGGCTCGGCCGAGGGCCAGCACGTCGCGGACTATTTCTCCGACCTCGCCTCCGTGGCGGGCCGGGTGCAGCTGGTGGAACGGCCGGTGGCGCCTGAGGAGATCGGCCGACCGCTCGACCAGCTCGCCACGGGCGGCAAGGGGCTTCGCATCTACCGGGGAGAGCACACCATCGGCTTCTGGGAAGACGACGCCAGGATCCTGCAGCCCGGCGACATCGTGGTGGAAATCGCCCCCACCAAGGCTACCGACGAAGCCGGTTCAGCCTAGCACCCAGAACACCAGGCCCATCGCCAGATAGGCCACCAGCCAGAACAGGCAGTCCACCACGCGGCGCATCGGCTCGGTGCGCTGGCGAAGATGCGTCAGCCATACGGCGGGCATCACGAAGGCCACCGAGACGCCGCCCGTCTGCATGAAATAGAGCCAGGGCTTCGCGGCCAGCGTTTCCGCCCCGATCCGCGCGAAATTGTGGCCGAGCATGGCCGAAGACACCAGCATGACGAAGACGACCACGGCATAATTGGCCCCGCGCTGCGCGCGACCGGGAATCAGCTGCCGCCCGGTTCGGAACAGCGGACCGTGCCAGACAAGGCCCACCGCCACCGCAAGCGCCGCAGCCAGGAAGACCGCCAACCAGTTAACCGGACCCATCGACATCCCCTGTTTTCCAATAGCTTCTCTCTTGCAGGCCCGTGCCGAAGGCGCAAGACAAGTGCGCGTCGAAGGAAGGGATTCGCCTGCCACTCGGCCGGCACGATTCGTTTTTCGTGACTCTCGGGCGCAATAGGCGTATCGGGCGCGCCATCCCTATGGCTATTGAAATCCCCTCTCCGCCCAAGGTCGGCATGGTCAGCCTCGGCTGCCCCAAGGCGCTTGTCGACTCCGAACGCATCCTCACCCGCCTGCGCGCCGACGGCTATACGATGAGCCCGGACTATGCCGGGGCTGACGTCGTGCTCGTCAACACTTGCGGATTCCTCGATTCCGCGAAGGAAGAGAGCCTTTCCGCGATCGGCGAGGCCATTGCCGAAAACGGCCGCGTGATCGTCACCGGCTGCATGGGCAATGAGGCCGACGTGATCCGCGCCCGGTTCCCGGACGTGCTGGCCGTCACCGGCGCGCATCAGTACGAAGCCGTGGTCGAGGCCGTGCACGAAGCCGCGCCGCCCGAACTTTCGCCTTACGTCGATCTGATTCCCCAGATCTACGACGAAGCCGGCGTCAAGCTCACGCCGCGGCACTACAGCTATCTGAAGATCTCGGAAGGCTGCAACCACGCTTGCTCGTTCTGCATCATTCCCTCGCTGCGCGGGAAGCTGGCGAGCCGCCGCATCGACGCGGTGCTGCGCGAGGCGGAAAAGCTGGTCCAGGCCGGAACGCGCGAACTGCTGGTCATCAGCCAGGACACTTCGGCCTATGGCGTTGACGTGCGGCACGAGACGCGCATGTGGAAGGACCACGAGGTCCGCACGCACATGACGGACCTTGCCCGCGAACTCGGTCAGCTCAGCGATTCGCAGGGCCGCAAGCCCTGGGTCCGCCTGCACTACGTCTATCCCTATCCCCATGTCGACGCGGTGATTCCGCTTATGGCGGAAGGACTATTGACGCCTTACCTCGACATTCCGTTCCAGCACGCTGCGCCTTCGGTGCTCAAGTCGATGAAGCGACCTGCCAACGAGGCCAAGGTGCTCGACCGTCTGCGCAAGTGGCGCGAGATCTGCCCGGATATCGCGATTCGCTCCAGCTTCGTGGTCGGCTTCCCCGGTGAGACCGAGGCGGACTTCCAGTACCTGCTGGACTGGCTGGACGAGGCCCAGCTCGACCGCGTGGGTGCGTTCCGTTTCGAACCCGTCGAAGGCGCGAGCGCCAACGACCTGCCGAACGCCGTACCCGAAGAGGTCAAGGAAGAACGCTACGCTCGCATCATGGAGAAGACCGCCGCGATCAGCGCCGCCAAGCTTCAGGGCAAAGTTGGACGTATCCTCCCGGTCATCATCGATGAAGTCGGCGAAGTGGACGAGGACGGCGACATCGGTGCCACCGGCCGCTCGCAGGCCGACGCCCCTGAAATCGACGGCAATGTGTTTCTCCGCAATGCCGGAAAGAACCTGGAAGTCGGTGATATCGTTGATGTTCTTATCGAGGACGCCGACGAGCACGACCTCTACGGCGCCATCACCGAAGTCTGAGCGGGATCGGGCAGCAGTTGCACGCCTTGCAACGTTGCTCAATCTTTTCGCATTTGCAGCGAATCAGTGTCGGGAGCATATGGAACAGGCCTTTCAGGCATCCTCTCCCAAAAACTTTCGTAGGGCTGGTCCATCGGATCGGCCCTTTTTTTTGCGCATCTTCCAGGCGAAACGCCGTCCAGCGCCCCCATGTGCTGGCAGTCGGAGCCGCTTTGTCCTAGCCATGCTGCATGGCCGAATCGTTGCGAATCTATACCGCCGCCCTCGTCGTCATCGGTGACGAGATCCTTTCCGGTCGCACGCACGACAAGAACATCGCCCAAGTCGCCGCCTGGCTGCAGGTACAGGGGATCCGCCTCAAGGAAGTGCGCGTGGTCGCCGACGACACGGCCGCCATCGTCGAGGCCGTGAACACGCTGCGCGCGCGCAACGATTATCTCTTCACCACCGGCGGCATCGGACCGACCCATGACGACATCACCGTCGACGCCATCGCCGAAGCGCTGGGCGTGCCGGTGATCGTCCACCCGGAAGCCCGTGCGATCCTGGAAAGCTACTATGCCACGCGCGGGGGTCTGACGGATGCCCGCCTGCGCATGGCGCGCACGCCGGACGGCGCCAGCCTCATTCCGAATCGCTACACCGGCGCCCCCGGCATCCGCGCCGGAAACGTCTTTATCATGGCCGGCGTCCCCAGCATCACCGCCGGCATGCTCGACGCTCTTTCCGGCCAGCTTGAAGGCGGGGCTCCGCTGCTTTCAGAGACGGTCGGCTGCTGGGTGGGGGAGAGCGAAGTCGCCGAACTCCTGCGCGAAACCGAACGAACCCACGATGGCTGCCAGATCGGCTCCTATCCGTTCTGGGCCGAGGGCCGCACCGGCGCCAATTTCGTGATCCGCTCCGTCAACGCCCAGGATCTTGCCGCCTGCACGCGCGCTCTGTTGCAGGGCCTGGAAGCGATGGGACGTCCCGCGGTGCCCGGTGGCATTTGATCCATGGCATTCGAGACGGCCGTTGCGCTTGCCCTGATGGCGTCCTCCGCGCCAGTCGCCGTCCAGGCCCCAACGACGCTCGAAGCCTTCGAAGCCGCCCTGGGCCGCCATGACAGCGCCACGCTGGCGCTGGAGGAATGGTGCACCCTGCGCGGCTTTTCCGCCTCTGCGCGGGTAACGGCGCAGCTCGTGACCGGCAGCGACATCCCCCCGCCCCCCGACATCGAAAAGAAGCTGGCGCTGCAGCCCGGCGAGACGGCCGCTCTTCGCAACGTCCGGCTGAGCTGCGGTTCCCGGGTCCTGTCGGTGGCATGGAACTGGTACGTGCCCGAGCGCCTGACTGCGGACATGAACGAGGTGCTGCGCTCCAGCGACATGCCTTTCGGCAAGGCCGTGGCCGCCCTGCATTTCCGGCGCCTGCCGCTCTCGACGATTGCCGGCGCCGCTGCGAATTGCCCGGCAGGCACGATCTCCACCCATCGGGCCATGCTGGTGCTGCCGGACGAACGGCCGCTGGCCTATCTGGTGGAGTGTTACACCGCGGCCAATCTCCAACCCTGACGTCGCCCCGAACCCTGTCCAGCGCGACGCCCGACATCTTTCCGGATCAGGCCGCGACCGCCTCCGTCCCGGCAATCGAGGTTCGGTGCATCATGCGCCCGGTCGACTTGTCATAAGGGATCGCCCGGTGCATCGCGCCGGTATTGTCCCAGATGACGAAGTCGCCCTTGGTCCACTTGTGGCGCAGTGAGAACGCCGGCTGCGCCGCCCATTCCTGCAAGCGGATCAGCATGGCGCGGCCCGCCGGCACTTCCATGCCCACGATATGGTCGGCCGTAGTACCGATCACCATCGACTTGCGGCCGGACTCGTGAGTCCAGACCAGCGGATGTTCCTTGATCAGGCCAATCCCCAGAACCCGCTCGCGGTGCTTCTCGGGAATGGCATCGGCGATCGGGGAGAGGCTGGCGCGCACCGAGTGTACGGCCCGCAGCCCTTCCAATGCCTGCTTCTCTTCCTCCGGCAGCCCTTCGTAGGCGGCGTAAGTGCTGGCGAACTCCGTCTCTCCGCCGATGGCCGGGGCAATCCGGCACGACAGCAGCGTGGCGAATGGCGGAGGCATATCCACCGTGATCCCGTCCATGTGCCAGAAGAACGTCCCCAGCACATATTCGGGCTGCGGATTGATCTTCTCGTCCAGTGTGACCTGGTAGACGTTGTCGTCGTTCTGCTGGACGTTGTTCCGCGCCGTCAGCTTGACGGTCCCGCCCATCGCATCGGTGATGGCAAGCTGCTCGGCATCGGTAAGGTTGATCTCGGGAAAGACGACGACCGTGCGCTCTTCCACTTTCGCACGGATCGCGGCGGCCGCTTCGGGCGTGAAGATGTCTTCCCGGTCGTCCCACACGACACGCGAACCGATGTGTTCCTTGATGTCCTCGAATCGGATGGCCATGGCGGCACACTCTCCAGCTTATCGTTTTGAACAGTTGTTCAGCACGAAATACACCGGCCCGCCTCTCCGCGCAAGCGGGCGCGCGAGGCCGGGGATCGCCACAACGAAAAAGGGCCGGAGGTTTCCCTCCGGCCCTTCTATCCGTTTCGCATGATCCCGAAGGATCAGGTGCCTATCAGGCGCCGGCGATCTCGGTCGTGTCGATCTTCAGGCCGGGGCCCATCGACGACGAAAGCGAGATCTTGCGAACGTACTTGCCCTTGGAGCCCGAGGGCTTGGCCTTGACGATCGCATCGACGAACGCGCTGAAGTTGGTCAGCAGGTCGGCGTCCGAGAACGACATCTTGCCGATGCCGGCGTGGATGATGCCCTGCTTTTCGACGCGGAACTCGATCTGGCCGCCCTTGGCGTCCTTCACGGCCTGCGTGACGTTCGGGGTAACCGTGCCGAGCTTCGGGTTCGGCATCAGGCCCTTCGGACCCAGCAGCTTACCGAGACGGCCGACGACGCCCATCATGTCCGGGGTGGCAATGACGCGGTCGTAGTCGAGGTTGCCGGCCTGCATGTCGTCCATGAGGTCTTCCGCACCGACCTTGTCGGCGCCGGCGGCGAGCGCTTCCGCAGCCTTGTCGCCCTTGGCGAACACGGCGACGCGAACGGTCTTGCCGGTGCCGGCTGGAAGCGAAACCATGCCGCGAACCATCTGGTCGGCGTGACGCGGGTCAACGCCCAGGTTCATCGCGACTTCGACGGTTTCGTCGAACTTGGTCGTCTTCAGGTCGCGCAGCGTCTGCAGCGCGTCAGCGACGGGGTAGTGCTTGAGGTTGTCGCCGAGCTTTTCGGTCAGCGACTTCTGCTTCTTGGTCACCTTGGCCATGGAATCAGCCCTCCACCACTTCGAGGCCCATCGCGCGGGCCGAACCTTCGATGATCTTGGTGGCGGCATCAATGTCGTTGGCATTGAGGTCGGCCATCTTGACCTGGGCGATTTCGGCAAGCTGCGAGCGCTTGACGGTACCGGCGCTGATCTTGCCCGGCTCCTTGGAGCCCGACTTCAGGTTCACGGCCTTCTTGATGAGGAAGGTCGCCGGGGGGGTCTTGGTGACGAACGTGAAGCTGCGATCCGCATACACCGTGATGATGGTGGGGATCGGCATGCCCTTTTCGAGCTCCTGCGTGGCGGCATTGAACGCCTTGCAGAATTCCATGATGTTCACGCCGCGCTGACCCAGGGCAGGGCCGATCGGCGGGGACGGCGTGGCGCTGCCGGCCTTGACCTGCAGCTTGATGTAACCTTCGATCTTCTTGGCCATGTGGCCACTCCTTCACACTTTCGCACCTGCCGGGCAGATGCTCATGTTTAGCGGTTTTACGGGTGCCGGAGCATCCTCCCGCAGGGAATCGGGCGGCACGAGGCCAATCCGAAGGGCGCGCCCCTAAACCATATCGTTCGAAAAGGAAAGCGCCGGTTTCGGCAATTCGCCGCCCGATCTTGCTGGCGCCTGATCCTGCTGACGCCTGACCTTGCTGATGGCCGATCTTGCTCCCATAGGCTGCGACATCATGGCAGACAACGAACTCGACAATCTCATCTGGGCGGCACTGTCCGGTGAACAGGCCGGTTTCTCCATCGGCAACGACCGGGCAAAGCGCTTCCATCCCTCGATCGGCCCGCTTGCCGCACTTCGCGATCTTTCGCCGGAAAGCCTCGAAGCCTTTGGCGAACTGGTCCGCACCACCGGCCTCGCCGCACTCGGCCTTGTCGGCGTGGCCGAGGACCTCCCGGTTCCGGGCACCGAGATCCTTCGCAGCGCAGAGGGCGTGCAACTGCTGTTCGACGAAAGCAACGCCGCCGCCGTGGAGGAGATCGCCCGCGCCGAGAGCGATCCGCGCACCGTTCCGCTCGGCCAGAGCGACTACCCGGACATGCTGGAACTCGCGCTGCTGACCGAACCCGGCCCCTTTGCCGAGCGCACGGGCGACCTCGGTCGCTTCTGGGGCATTCGCGAGAACGGCCGCCTGCTGGCCATGGCCGGTCAGCGCGTACGCACGGCAGAGCATGTGGAAGTCAGCGGCGTCTGCACCCATCCCGACGGTCGCGGCAAGGGCTACGCCGCCCTGCTCTCTCGCCGCGTGGCCGGCGCGATTCGGGCTTCGGGACAGCGGCCCCTCCTCCACAGCTATGCCGATAACGAGACGGCCCTGGCGCTCTACGGCAGGCTGGGCTTCGCCGAACGCGCACGGGTTCGCTTCACGGTTTATGCGCCGCCAGGCTGAAACGGCGGCGCGTAGGCCAGATCGAAACCAGGCGGAGAAACGAAAAAGGCCGGGCGAGATGCCCGGCCTTTTTCGTTTTCTTACCGACGATTACTTGCTGAGTTCGACGTGTTCGAAGTCCAGCTCGACCGGGGTGGCGCGGCCGAAGATCGACACCGACACCTTGACCTTGTTCTTGTCGAAATCGAGTTCCTCGACGATGCCGTTGAAGCTGGCGAAGGGGCCATCGAGGACCTTCACCGAATCGCCGATCTCGTAATCGATGCTGACGGTCTTGCGCGGCGCGGCAGCGGCGGCTTCGGCGGCGCCGAAGTAACGAGCAGCCTCGGTCTCGCTGATTGCCTGCGGCTTGCCGCTGGAACCCAGGAAGCCGGTGACCTTCGGGGTGTTCTTGACGAGGTGGTAGACGTCGTCGTTCAGCGCGAGCTTGGCGAGCACATAGCCCGGCATGGTCTTGCGTTCGGTCTGAACCTTCTTGCCGCGCTTGACCTCAGTGATGGTCTCATGCGGAACCTGAACGTCCTCGACGAGCTGCGAAAGTCCCATCCGCTCGGCTTCCGAGAGGATGGATTCCTTTACCTTGTTCTCGAAGCCGGAATAAGCGTGGATGATGTACCAGCGGGCCATGGATCTCTCTTCGTAAGCTAGTTCAGGCGATCACAGCAGCGACAGGATCGAGCTGACGACCCAGCCGAACAGTGCGTCGATCCCCAGGAAGAACACCGCGAGAAAGACCGTCATGATGCCGACGAAGATTGCCGTCGTCACCGTCTCCTGGCGCGAAGGCCAGTAGATCTTGGAGGTTTCCGTACGCACCTGGCGGATGAATTCGCCGGGACTGGTCTTGGCCATGACTGTCGTTCTCGCGTCTCTTGCCTGCTGCCTGAGCAGAAAAATAAGTCTCGGCTTCCGGCTAGGGGCCATCGCCGCCCCGGCCGTGGCCGGGAGGGGCAGATGCGATCCTCATGTCGGAAGGAAACGCCGACTTAGCCCCGGCCCGCTCGATTTGCAAGGTCTGGCGAACCGCTCCGTAAACCTAGGACGAAGGGTCCGCGGGATCGGCCAGCCGGGCCAGGAACGAGTTCGGGCTGGAGTAGAGAATGCGCGCGCCGTCGGGCAGCGCCACCGGCTTGATCCGCCCGATATACCAGAGATACTCGGCATGGCGCGCAGGACCGAACTTGCGCAAGTCGATGTGCTGGCGCGGAGAATAGAGGATGCGCTGGCTCGGATCGGCAAAGCGGTAGGACAAGTCGCGCATAGAGAGCATGTGCACATTCGGCAGAGCGAAGTTGGAATTCTCCATCGCGCTGCGACGTACCACGGCATAGGAACCGAAGTGCTCGAACGGGCCGAACCGCCACTGGATACGCGGAATCGCCACGGCCGTGGCCACGCGGGCGCCTTCGGGCACCTGGTCGAGCGCGGCGATCAGCTGGCGGGCGGTCTGCGCGTCCTCGTACCAGACCACGGTCGTCACGGCCGTGCGGGACAGGAACAGCGAGGCCGCAGCCACGACCATCCAGCGCCGGATCGGCAGATCGATCGCAAGGCAGGCCACCAGCAGCGCCGTGGTGCTCAAACGGTAGTCAGCATAGTCGCCGCCGAAGATCTGGCGCGGCACCACGAGCGTCAGCATCAGCAGAATCAGCGCCGCCCAGCCGAAGCGTCCATCGATGCGCTTGCGCAGCAGCGCATAGCCCAGCGCCGCCAGCACGAGATCCAGGCTGATGATATCAAAGTAGAAATCGAAGCTGCGCATCGACTTGTAGAGGATGCCCCACTTGTAATCGAGCACGTAGCGCCCGTAGGACACCTTCGAATTCGCGCCCATGCCGATCAGCATCGGCAGCAGGGGGAAGATCAGCGGCCAGGGCTTGAGGAACGGGCGCCAGTCCAGCCAGCTGCTCCGGCGGCTCCATTCGTAGCCGAACAGGAGCACGCCCATCACTGCCCAGCCCGAAACGTGGCAAAGCCAGACCACGAAACCGATCGGCACCATGACCGCCCAGCGCCAGGGGCGGTCTTCCAGCTTCACCCAGAGGGCGAACGTGAACAGCCCCAGCGCCAGCGACAGTGAATAATTCAGAAAGCCCATCAGCAGCGAGGGCGACCAGATCATCGCGAAAGCCAGGATCGGCCCGACCCCGAGTTTGCGGCCCAGCGAACGGCAGGCCGCCACGATCGACAGGCCCGAAAGGAAGGGAATCATCGCCACGATGATTCGCCCGGCCTGTTCCAGCCCGAAGATCGGCGCCATCGGCACCATCAGCAGCTCGACGCCGAGATTGCCGGTCCATTCCCAGTTGAACACGAAATAGCGCGTCAGATAAGGGTCTGCGCCGTGGTCCAGCGCAACCTTGTAACCGGCCAGGTGCGAGGGATAATCCGTCATTTGCGGCGCCCAGGCGACCAGCGCCGGCAGGGCCGCAACAGCCGACAGGACAACGCCCAGGACAAGCGCCCTGTCCTGGCCCAGCAACTCGGCAAGGCGCTGCCAAAGGGCACGCCACCTGCCGTTGTTCAGTCCGATCTGTTCCGCCTGCGGTCGCGCGGTTCCGTGCATCAGCGCCTGTTTCTTTCTCGAGAAAGCCCCCGAACGTACTTGGCCGGAGCCGCCGATCGAAATCGTGCATGGGCTCGATTCGCCAAACGCGGCTGTCTAGTCGCAGCGACGCGAATGACAAGACCGCGTATGGGGCAGCACGCTATCGTGCTTTTCCGTTTATCGCAATTGCAGCATAATACGCGAAACGCCCGCCTCCGAAAATATCCGGAGCGGGCGCTTGGCAAGTGCCTCAACGCTTTTCGAAAAAAGCTGGCAGGAGTGCACGGACTCGAACCGTGGGCCCTCGGTTTTGGAGACCGATGCTCTACCAACTGAGCTACACTCCTGCGGGCGAAGGAGCCTCTAGAAGGAGAAGGAGAGGATTACAAGAGGGTTACAGGGCATGATGACAAGTTATTTCCCGCCCTTGCATTTTACGGGGCTGGGACCCCAGGTTACACGAGGATTCCCGGGATTTCGGGATGGGGGCAAAGCGCTCCGAACACGCGTTTTTCCGGTTGGCCCCGGATTTGGGATCGGCCTTCAGATCAGGAATTCACGGCAGGACCATGCACGCGCCCCGCTCACCCTCGATGATCGAGCCGGAACTCCTCATGCTCGCCTACCGCAGCGGGATCTTCCCCATGGCGGACAGCCGGGACGACCCGGAGATCTTCTGGATCGAGCCGCGTCTCCGCGCGATCCTGCCTCTCGGCGGATTCCACTTGTCCCACTCGCTGGCGAGGACGCTGCGCCGGGAGCGGTTTTCCGTAACCTGCAATGCGGCCTTCTCCGAAGTCATGGAAGCCTGCGCCGCACCGCGCCAGGTCGCTGAAAAGGCCGGCGAGGATGGTGAGGACGAAAGCGGCAGCTGGATCAGCCACCGCATCCAGGCCAGCTACGAAAACCTGCACTTCCTGGGGCACGCCCACTCGGTGGAGGTATGGCAGCACGATGTGGACGATCGCCGCCAACTGGTCGGGGGACTCTACGGCGTGGGATTCGACCGGGTGTTCTGCGGAGAAAGCATGTTCTCGCGCGCGACTGATTCGTCGAAAGTCGCGCTGGCCTATCTGGTCGCTTCGCTGCGCCGGGGCCGTGTCAGCCTGCTCGACTGCCAGTTCATGACGCCGCACCTGGCCTCGTTAGGTGCCGTGGAAATGCCGCAGAAGCGCTACCTGACGCTTCTCCAGGAGGCTCAGTCCTCGGGCGCGGCTTCGGGAATGGCCGCGGGCGCCGGCGCGGCGGACGATGTCGCACCGGGCGAAGGGGCCGCTGCAGACGAAGAGGCCGGGGCGCTGGCGCTGCCCGTGGCCTTTGCAGCGCTCCTGGCGGAAGGCGCCGAAGACGGCAGCGCTTCCTCGCCGGGGAAGTTCATCGCGCAGCTCTTGACCCAGACGTCGTAGACCGGGTGCTCGACGACGTTGAGCGCGGGCGAATTCTTGAACAGCCAGCCCGAGAAGACCTTGTGCCATCCCAGCTTCTCGGCCGCGCTGCGGCGCTCTTCGACGAAGGCCTGGACGAAGGCGCCCTCTTCCTGCGGCTGCTCCCAGGGAAGCGACTTCTCGCAAGTGGCCACCTTGACGACGAGGTTGCCTATACGGCGTGCCTCGCCCGGCTTCATGACCAGGTCCTGCGTGAGGTTGTTGCGCTTGTTGAGCACGCCGAGCGTGACGACGCGGTCCTTGTTCGGCGTACCGATCTGCTGCCCCTTGGCAGCCTGCGCCGGCCCCGCCTGCATCCCGGCGATCGCATCGGGAACGCTGGTGTCCTGCACTTCAGGCGCCGGCTCCCCCTTGCCGCATCCTGCAAGGAGCGACAGGACGAGCGCCGGCGCAAAAGCGACGGTCCGGCCGAAAGGAGCCCGCATCACCGCAGCGCCCCTCAGGCTTCCGGAGACCAGGCCTCGTAATCGCCGGTGGCGGGGGCACGCTTGCCGCCCCGCTCCAGCGCGCCCTGCGGGCGATAGGCGGTTGCGGTGCCGGTGGCGTTCGGGGTGTAGTCCACTTCCCAAATGCGCGCGGGAGCCAGGTGGCTTTCCGGCACGCCGTCATAGGAGTGATGCAGCCAGCCGTGCCATTCGGACGGCACGTTGCTGGCGTCGTTGGCGCCCGCATAGATCACCCAGCGGCGCTCGTACCCTTCGGTAGTCCGCACTTTGTCGGACTTCGAACGGAAGTACTTGTTGCCCTGCGCGTCGGTGCCGACGTGCTCGCCATTGCGCGAGCTCCAGAGCGAGGTGCCAATGGTGGCGCCGTCCCACCAGGTGAAGATCTTGGACAGGATTCCCATGAGCCGCGCGTTAGCGCTGTTCGCAGCCGATGCCAAGGGCCTTGCCGTCAACTTAAGGCGCTTTCCACGAGACCTCGTCGCCCGGCGCGATCCCCAACTGCGCCGCACGCCCCCCGTTCAGCTCGAGCACGGCGATCACCGGACCCGCGGAAGGCAGCGGCGTTTCGTCGTAAGGCCTGGCATTCGCGGCGATGTTCAAGATGCGGTGATCCGGCCCGATAAAGAGCAGATCGAGCGGAATCACCGTGTTACGCATCCAGAAGGCGGCCGGAGCCGGTGCCTTGCGGGGGAAGATCATGCCCTCGTCCACGCCCATTTCGGTGCGGAACATCAGCCCCTTGGCCTGCTCGGCCTCGCTGCGGGCCACTTCGACTTCGAAACCATGCGCCTTGCCCGAGACGCGAACGACCAGGGGAATCACCGGCAGGCCGGAAACCGGATGGATCGCCGTCTTGGTCTGAACGGCGCCGGCAGCCTCGCCCGCGCTCCGGGAGCACCCCGTCGCTGACAGGACCACGCCGGAAACCAGCATGCAGGCAAACAAGGCAGGCAGTTGGCGGATCGGACGCACTCAATAGTCTCCCGTGTCGGATTCGGCCCATTGCTCCGCATCCTCGGCATCGGAGGCATCGACGATACGCCGGGCAATGTCGAGCCGGTGCCCTGCCCGCAGCATCGCCGCCAGATGCTTTTCGCGCAGCGGCCGGTCCGGCGCCTCGGCCGCGAAAGGGCCGAAGCGCCGACGCCGCGCCAGCACCAGCGCCGCACGCCGCTCCGCCGCGGCATCGGGCCGCACTTCCGCGCGCAAGTCCTCCTCCAACCCGGCATGGCCCAGCGCCTCGCCCACCCGGCGCGCGCCATAACCGCGCCGCAACAGGCTGCCGGCCTTCATCCGCGCCCAGACCGCGTCGTCGACATAGCCCTTCTCTACGAAGCGGCCGATCATCGCCTCCAGATCGGGCCGCCCTTCCCCATCCCAGCCCCGTTCGCGGAGCTTGCGCTGCAGATAATCGCGCAGCTTCCCTTGCGTCGTGGCGAAACGCGCGACATAGGCCAGCGCCAATTCTTCCAGGCGGGCCTCGGTCAGGGGTTGCGGATTGCGACGGTTCTCGGACATCTTGCCCTATTCGTGCCACAGTCGGCTCGGATTGGGGAGAGCGCACGGAACCACGTCGTGCGGAATTGCTATGTCCGGTTCAGGTAAGACCGGATAATAGCGCGGGGTTCCGGTGAGAATAAACGGTATAACAACAACGGGTTAGAACGAAATGAACGACACCATCAACGTGGTGCCGCGAGCGAGCGAAGCACTTGTCGCCACCCCGAACCAGGATGCGCTTGCCCGCCGCTTTGCCGATTTCGACACCTTCGGCGATGCGCTGGACTATGCGGCGCAGGGTCAGCGCGGCTTCAATTTCCACGATCCGCGCGGCACGCTGAAACACGTCTATCCGTTCAGCGAACTGCGTACGGATTCGATCAAGGTGGCCCATGCGCTGATCGCGCGCGGCGTGAAGCCGAACGATCGCGTGGCCCTGATCGCGGAAACCGGCGCCGATTTCGCATCGCTTTTCTGCGGCGTGGTCTATGCGGGCGCCTGGCCCGTTCCCCTGCCGCTGCCCACCAGCTTCGGCGGCAAGGACAACTATATCGAGCAACTCTCGGTCCAGCTTTCCAGCTCGGACCCGATGCTCTTGGTCGGTCCGGACGAAATCGCCGAAATGACCGCCAAGGCCGCCGAGCGCCAGGGCTGCGACCATGCCACCTGGGCCGACTTCGCAGCAAAGGACGCGCCGGTCGTGGCGCTTCCCAAGGCCAGCCCGGACGACATCTGCTATCTGCAGTACTCCAGCGGCTCGACCCGCTTCCCCCACGGCGTGGCGGTCACGCACCGTTCGCTCATGTCGAACCTGGCCGCGCATAGCCACGGCATGGAACTGGCCGAAGGCGACCGCTGCATTTCGTGGCTGCCCTGGTACCATGACATGGGCCTGGTCGGCTGCTTCCTCTCGCTGATCGCCAACCAGGTCTCGGGCGACTACCTCAAGACGGAAGATTTCGCCCGCCGCCCGCTGGCATGGCTGGACATGATCACCCGCAACGAAGGCACGTCGATCTCGTATTCGCCCACGTTCGGCTACGACATCTGTGCCCGCCGCATCTCCAGCCAGAGCCCGGTCTCCGATCGCTTCGACCTGTCGCGCTGGCGCCTCGCCGGCAACGGCGCGGACATGATTCGTCCCGACGTGATGCAGAGCTTCGTGAACGCCTTTGCCGACGCGGGCTTCAAGGCTTCGGCCTTCCTGCCCAGCTACGGCCTGGCCGAAGCGACCCTGGCCGTGACCATCATGCCGCCGGGCGAAGGCATCCGCGTGGAACTGGTCGAGGAAGAACGCCTTTCGGGCAGCCCGCGCGACCTCAGTCGCCCGGCCCGCTACCGCGCGATCGTCAACTGCGGCAAGCCCGTGCTCGACATGGAAGTCGTGATCCGCGGCGAAAACGGCGAAAGCCTCTCGGACCACCAGATCGGCAAGGTCTGGTGCCGCGGCACCAGCGTGATGCACTCCTACTTCCGCGACCCCGAAGCGACCGAGGCCTGCCTCGTCGACGGATGGCTGGACACGGGCGACATGGGCTACATGGCCGATGGCTACCTGTTCATCGTCGGCCGGGCGAAGGACATGATCATCATCAACGGCAAGAACCACTGGCCCCAGGACATCGAATGGGCCGTGGAACAGCTGCCGGGCTTCAACCATGGTGACATCGCCGCCTTCTCGGTGGAAATGGACAATGGCGAAGAAGCGCCCGCCGTGCTGGTCCATTGCCGCGTTTCCGATCCGGTGAAGCGCGTGGAACTGCGCGACTTGATCCGCGACAAGGTGCGCTCGATCACCGGCATGAACTGCGTGGTGGAACTCGTTCCGCCCAAGAGCCTGCCCCGCACCAGTTCGGGCAAGCTCAGCCGCGCCAAGGCCAAGAAGCTCTACCTTTCGGGTGAAATCGAGCCCTTCAAGCTCGCCGCCTGAAGCCGGGGTTCAGCAATCGATCGAAGGGCCGGGAAGCGCATGCGTTTTCCGGCCCTTCTCGTTTCAGCCCGTCATCTGCTCAGCGCCTGTCCCGGGATCCGCGCCTTTCCGTCAGCGCGTCGTCATTCGGTCGCCTGAGCCGAGGTCCTCTCGGTCTGCCTCCGCCCAATTCGGATAAGCCGGAAGCGTGACGAGCAACGACCCACCCAGCAGGCATCCCACGGTTCCCGCCCAAAGAAAGGGCTCATAGCCCCCGAAGCCGTCGTAGATCGCCCCTGCCACGAGCGGCCCCAGTCCCGAAGCCAGGGCCACCAGCGCCGACATCAGCCCATAGATCGCGCCGAAATGGCGCATTCCGGCATAGCCGACCGTGAGATAGGCGCAGATCTGCATCTTGGTGCCTGCCGCGTAGCCGTTGACCAGCAAGGCGAAGACGATCGCCACGGTGGAATTCATCGCTACTGTCAGCAGGAAGAAAGTCACCGCGGTGACTCCCACCGTCAGCCCCCCGATCCAGTTGGGCCGGTAGCGGTCGAGCAGCGCCCCGGTCGCGAGCTTGCCGACGATGCCTGCCACGCCGGTCAATGAAGTAAGCCAGGCCGCGCTGCCTCGGCTGATGCCCGATTCGGTGAGGATCGGGAAAAGATGAATGCTGAGGCCGATCGTCAGCAGCATGATCACGAACGTCGAGATCGCCACTTGCCAGAGCGGCCGGCTGCGCAGCGCTTCCTGCCGCGTAAGCCCTGGCAGATGCGCGCTCGACCGAGGGCCGGGCGCCTTGCCGCTGCGTGTCGCGCGGTCGTGTGCGTCATAGAGAAACAGGAAGCAAAGCAGCAGCGAAACGCCGCCCCAGCCCAGTCCGAACCAGACGAAGGCCCCTCGCCAGCCCACTTCCTCGATCAGGAAGTTGCCCAGGGGCGGAACGATCGCCTGCGCCAGGGCCGTGCCAGAAACCGTGCAACCGAGCGCAAGCCCCCGGCCGCGCGTGAACACTCCGGCAACGGCAGCGGTCCAGATCGTCGACTTGATCGTGGTGATGAGAAGCCCGAAGACCAGCCACAGGGCAATCCACTGCGCCTGCGACCCATTGGCCAATGCAAAGGCGCAAGTCGAGCCCATGACGGCCACGATCCCCGGCAGCGCCAGCCGCCGCGAGCCGACCCGATCGATCAGGACCCCGTAGAACGGCGAAAGCACGGCACTGGTAAACGTGGCGATTCCCGGCCCCGCCGAAAGCAACGACCGGCTCCATCCGAACTCGCGCGAGAGCGGCTCCATGAACAGACCGGTCCCCGCAAGCAGCACGGAGAGGAAGGAAAACCCGATAGAGGCGGCCAGGACAAGGGTCCAGCCCGTCTTCCATTCCTGGGCCTGCGTCGGCTCTTTCGGCTCTTCCACGGCGTCTCTCCCTCGCCCTCCAGACTAGAGGGATCGGAAAAAACGCCAATCGCCAGGACGATAACCCTCGCCGCGGCGAGTCAGATCTTGCGGTGCAGTTCCAGATAATCGCGCGGAATGCTCAGCGCTTCCTTGGCGACCTGGGTTTCGCGCAGGAACAGCAGCAAGGCCACCAGCAGGAGCACGATCGAGGCTAGGAAGATGATCGCCGCTGCGCCGTGCATGTCCAGTCCCGCCAGCCCCTGAAGGAACAGCACGGCGACAGTCGTGCCGATGCACAGACCCGACAGCACCATGAAGCGGATGGCATTGGTGATGATCGAGATGCGCTTGTCTACCAGTCTGATCTCCAGCACGACCATGTCGTGTTCCGCGCCATCCGTCTGGTTATGGCGCTCCTGAAGATAGCGCGCACGGTCCACCACCCGGCCGAGCCGAGTGGACAGGATGTTCAGGATATTGCCTATGGCCACAAGCACGAAAACCGGCGTGAGGGCCAATTGAATGGTCTGGACGATCATGGCGTTGTCTGTTGTGAACACGCCTCAGCCTGCACAGGCCCTCGCCAGAAGGCAAACGCCGTCTTCCGGAAATTCCACAAGATCCAGCGACTTTGCCAGCGCGCAGCCACCCGGAGCGATCAAATCGCCGGCGACCGTGAATGTGCCCTCGCGCGGAATGACCAGAAGGGCATCGGGATAACGCGCGGCGATCTCGGCGGTCGGCCGTCCGTGGACCTGGTCGAGCAGGAACAGCGGGCCGTCCACCAGCACGGCACTGCCTTCGGCCGGAACGCGCTTGTGCCAGCGCGCCAGGTCATAGACCTCGCCCTTGGCGACGGCCATGCCGTCATCAAGATGAAGTTCGCGCGGCCGGCCATAGTCATAGAGCCGGTACGTGATGTCGCTGTTCTGCTGCACTTCGATCAGGCTGACGCCCACGCCGATGGCATGAACGGTATTGGCCGGGATGTAGAAGAAGTCCCCCGGCAGCACTTCGTGCCAGGTCATGAGTTCCTCGATCGAGCCGTCGAGAGAGGACTCGCGCATCTTGTCCGCGCCGATGGGGGCATCGAAGCCGATCCCCAGCGTGGCGCCGGGCTCTGCATCGACGATCAGCCAGCACTCTTCCTTGCCCTGCCGTCCCAGACCCTTTGCCTCAGTCTGCGCATCGGTGGGATGGACCTGCACGGAGAGCTTCTCGCTGGTGAAGATGTACTTCACCAGCAAGTCCGGCAGCCCGGCCGGAGGCTCGAACCAGATCTCTCCGATCCGCGCGCCCTCGGGCGCCTTGAACGGCGCCGGCAGCACATCCTTGCCCCAGGGCTTTTCAACCTGGCGGATCGGCAGTGCAGCAGTCATCGATAGTTCCTTACTGGTTCACGGCTCCGGAGAGCTTTCCGACCTTTTGCACACCGTCAACGGTCGTGACCAGCACATCGTTGCCGTCGATGACGACGATCACGTTTTCCAGCCCGATCACCGACACCCGCGGCCCGTCACTGTCGACCAGCACGTTGCGGCAATCGACCATCTCGACCGCGCCGCTGCCGCGTACGGAATTGCCGTGTTCGTCCCGCGCGAGCGCATCGTGCAGGGCCTGCCAGTTGCCGATGTCCGACCATTCCATGTCGGCCGGCACCAATGCGGCACGGCGGGTATTTTCCATGACCGCATAGTCCACCGAATCGCTTTCGACTTCAGCGAAAATGGCGGCGTCCGGGTGGAAGCGGTGGCCGTCCTCCGCGCCCTTCTCGACCGCTTCGCGCACTTTCGCCGCGATCTGCGGACGATGCGCGGCAAGCTCAGCCATGAAGTCGCCCACGCGGAAAGCGAAGATGCCTCCATTCCAGGCGTAGTTTCCTTCCGCAAGGAATGCCCTGGCGCGCTCGATATCCGGCTTCTCGACGAACTGGGCGGTACGGAAGGCCATCTCATGGCCTTCGATAGCCTCGCCGCGCTTGAGATAGCCGAAGCCCGTTTCCGGTGCCGTGGCTTCGATGCCGAAGGAGACCAACCAGCCTTCGGTGGCCAGCTGGGCGGCAGCGCAGGCCGCCTTTACGAAGACTTCGGGCCGGCCGATGTGGTGGTCGCTGGGGCAGACCAGCATCACGGCATCATCCGGCAAGCGGCAGGCGGCCAGCGCGATGGCCGCCGCGGTATTGCGCGCTGCCGGCTCAACGATCACCGAAGCGCCTTCGACGCCGCGAAGCTGGGCCTCGACATGTTCGAGATGCCGGGTCCCCGTGACCACGACCGGCGCCGAAAATCCACCGGCCGCAGGACAACGGGCAACGGTCGCCTCGAAAAGCGTGGAATCGCCCACCAGCGGCAGGAAAGGCTTTGGCATGGCAGCGCGGCTGCGCGGCCAGAGCCGGGTGCCACTGCCGCCGCAGAGAATGACGGGTACGATTTCGGGCATGAGGCTCGCAGTGTGAAAGGGGAGGGAATTTTCCGGCGCGCTATTAGCCGCACCTTCGACCAATGCAACAGGATCGATCCAGTCAGACTTCATCATTCACTCCTGCACGGGCGTATTCGGGCTTTGCCGCAAGCACGCCTTTTTGAACCGCGATCGATCGATCATGACCCATGCCGAACGTTAGCGCGAAGCCCGGCGCTCGTCTTCGCATAACGAGACCAACTGGACCAACACTGCGCCGCATGGAAAGATCCCCCGTTATATTCGCTTACGGCGGTCTTGAGGAACCATCGCTGCCGCCATCCATAATCCGCCTCGACCGGATTGCCGCTGGCGTCCTGCGCCGGTTTGAAGCGGAAACGCTCCGCCGCGAGCCGGCAGGTTATGCGATCGGCTTCGGCATCCGGGCTGGCCTGGACCACCCGGCACCCTTTCACCCGGCCATCCGTACCGACCCGAAGCGCGACGACGACTTGCGTTCCCAGGCGCAGGTCCCTGCTCTTGCGGGGATAGTCGCTGGCGGAATTGATGTCTCCGGCGATCTTCACCGGTTTGGTGGCAATTCCCCCGCCGCCTCCGGTTCCAGCACCGCTTGCCCCGGAACCGGGGCCAGCCCCGGCGCCCGAACCTCCCGTGCCGGCGCCTTCCAGTCCGGCGCCCGAAGCGTTCTGCGTCCCTTGACCGACCACCTGCGGCGCCTGGGTTGGCTTGACGGTCACGGCCGCCTTGGGAGCCGTCACGGCACGAGGTTCTGCGCGCTTGGCGGGCGCCCCGGCCGCGCCCTCTTCCCGGACGCGCGAGGTATGCGATGCCGGCGTCGTCGCCGGACTCGGGGGTGCGGAAGGCGGATCGAGCGGAACGTCGAACGTCCGGGTCAGCGACCCCATGATCGTCGTGGCCAATTGCGGCGTAAAAGCGCGGATCAGCACGAGGATCACCGCAATGTGGAGCGCCGCCACCAGCAGGATCGCCGCCAGCCGCGTTCGCCGCCCCGGCTCAAGATCGGCTCCGCTCATGCCGGTGGGATGCCACGGCGTTCAACGCCCTGACAACCCCGGCGAGCGTTTTGACAAGCCGGCGAAGATCGGGGCATTCTCCTTTGCGAACAACAATTCGCCCCGCCGACAAAGCTGGGCGTCGGGAGAGGAAACGACATGGGCTTCGAGGCAACGCAATGTCATCACGAGGGCACGGCGATGAACGGGCGCCTGACGAGGAGCTTGGGTTTGCCCAATGGCGGCACTGTCCTGATGTTTCCGGGCGCCACCGGCCCCAGCCCGAGTTTCGATGCGGCCATGGAGGAACTGGCCGATGCGGGCTATCTCGTGGTTCATGCCAATGTCTATGGCGAGGAGGTGGACATGGCCTCTTCGCAAACGGCAGGCCAGGGATTCGCGGCGCTCATGGCGGAACCGGCGCGGCTTCGCGGCCGGGTCCTGGCCTGGTTCGAACATGTTCGCGAGCTTGACGGAGTCGATCCATACCGCATGGCCGCGCTCGGATACTGCTTCGGTGGCAAGTGCGTTCTCGAACTCGCGCGCAGCGGGGCGGCCGTGCGGGCAGTGTCGAGTTTTCACGGGTTGCTGACCACCCATGCACCGGCGCAACCCGGGATCGTCAGTGCCCGCGTCGCAGTGTGGACCGGCGGCGACGATCCCTACGCGCCAAGGCCGGACGCGGACGCACTCCAGGCGGAAATGGATGCCGCGGGGGTCGACTACCAATTCACTCTTTTCGCCAAGGCGCGGCACGCCTTCATGGACCCCAACCACGACGGCTTCGCACCGGGCATCGTCTACGACCGGACGGCACACCGGATCGCCTGGGCAGGCACGCGGGCGCTCCTGTCGGAGACCATCGGCGGCCAGCCTGGTTAGCGCTGGAAAGTTCTACAGCCCCAACAGGGCATGGCTCTCGTGCCGTGCCACGGCTTTCCCGAGGCGATCGACGAACTCGACGATGATCGGCGGATCGACCCTTCGGGTGATGGACCAAAGATAGAATCCATAGATCGCCGCTTCCCGGTACTGGAGCCAGGCCTCGTCCTCGTCAGGCATGGTCAGGCCATGGCCGCGCATCATCGCCAGATATTCGCGGAGCAGTCGCCGTTCCTCGGCCTCGGCCAGCGCAGGGGGCAGTACGGCATTGATGTGATAGGCCACGTCCAGCGCCCAGCCGCCGCGCTGGAGCAATTGCCAGTCGATCAGCCCCATGCCCCCGTTCCAACGAAACACGTTCCCCGCATGAGCATCGCCATGAACAAGGAACTGCGGCCGTGACGCATCGCGCGCGGCCAGCGCCTTCAACGCCGCAATCAGACGCGGGGCATCGCGCACCGAACGCGGAAGGCCGTCTCCGCGCGGCCCGTCTAGAAGTTCCTGCAGGGTCTCGGGCGTAACATAGCGCATTTCGGCCAGTTGCGAGAGACGTGGGCGGATCCAGGTGAACTCCGTCAACACCGCGCTGCGAGCATGGAGATGCGCGATCTGGCCCAGGCTGGACAGCGCGTCGCCTGCCGAGAAGCTGTCGAGCGCGGAGCAGAACACCGCCCCCTGGACGATGAGATCGCGCATCACGGTCACCGCCTGCTGCCGCTCGCGATCGATCACGGTGGCGATGCAATCAGGCACGGTGCAATCGACGAGCTGGGCCAGCCTGCCGTAGAAATCGGCCTCGAGCACGCAAGTCGGCCCGCCCCGCGCCGTCATCTCGTCCACATCGAGCAAGCCTTTGAGGCAATAGGCGCCCTGCCCGCCGTCCTCGAATGTCACGGTAAAGCGGACTTTGGTGGCAACGGTGCGGATCACTTCCACCGCCTGGGCGCTGCGTACGGTCCGCCCCAGAACCTGGGTCAGCCACGCGGGCGCAAGTGCGGCCGCCAGCGTGGCCGGTACTTCGGCCGAGACCAGTCGGGGTGCTTCGCGTGTAAGAGCATCCGGCATGTCCTGTTCTCCCGCTGCCGGTCGAGTCCGGCTTGTCCAATTCTCTATTTCGGTACATAATTCGCAATAGAGAATTTATCGCGCCTGCGAAGTCCGGTCCAGTCGAGTCTGGCAGGGCGCGATGTCGGGAGAGTTGCAACGATGGGCAGGCCGCTGGAAGGCATCAAGGTCGTAGAAGTGGCGATGTGGGCTTTCGTGCCGGCATGCGGCGGAATGCTCGCCGACCTGGGCGCGGAAGTGATCAAGATCGAGCCGCCGAGCGGTGATCCGCTGCGCGGCCTCAAGATCGTCTCTCTCGGTGGCGGGGAAAGCGCGTTCGATTACTCCTGGGAGAGCTACAATCGCGGCAAACGCTCGGTAACGCTCGATCTCAAGCAGGAGGCTGGGCGCGCCGTGCTCGACCGGCTGCTGGAGGGGGCCGACGTGTTCCTCACCAACTTGCTCCCCCCGGCGCGCCGGTCCATGCGAATCGATGCGGAAACGCTGCGCGCCGCTTTTCCCAACCTGATCTATGCCAGCGGCAGCGCGCTTGGCCCCAACGGACCGGAGAGCGACAAGGGCGGCTATGATGCCATCACGTTCTGGGCGCGCGGCGGCATTGCCTCCTCGCTCACGGGGGAGGATGCCGTGCAACCTGTCGGCCCGCCTGGACCGGCCTTCGGCGATACCCTGTCCGGCGCCATGCTGGCCGGCGGAGTCTGCGCCGCGATCGCCCGGCGCGCGCTTACGGGCGAAGCGGGCGAAGTGGACGTTTCGCTGCTAGGCGCAGCGCTGTGGTCGCAGCAGCGGTCGATCTGCCAGGCCACCGCAGATGGCTTGCGCAAGTTCGCCCGGCCCGATCCGGCGCGGCCGCACAATGTGCTCGTCGCCAATTATCGCACGAGCGATGGGCGCTTCGTGGCGCTCTGCATGCTGCAGGCGGATCGCTACTGGGCGCGGTTCTGCGACGTGGCAGGCCGACCGGACCTGGCCGAAGACCTGCGCTTCGCCAACAGTGCGGCCAGACGCGAGAATCTGACGGACTGCCTTGCCGCCATGACCGCCCTCTTCGCTTCCAGACCGCTGGCGGAATGGAAGGAAATTCTCGCCCGGCAGGACGGCCAGTGGGACGTGGTGCAGGACGTGGGCGAAATCGCTGACGACCTGCAGGTCCAGGCAAACGGCTATCTCAAGCAGGTTCCCGCAGGCGATGGCATGAGCCTGCCGATGGTCTCGGTACCCATCCTGTTCGAAGGGGCGCCGCTGCCCTCCACCCGCTCGCCCGAACTGGGCGCCGACAGCGACACTGTCCTGGCTGGCCTCGGCTACGGCGAGGACGAGATCATCGACCTCAAGGTCCAGGGCGTGGTGTTCTGAGCGTGGCACCAAAGCTCCCCCGCCTCGAACCGGATACCGCCTTTTTCTGGACTTCGGGTGCCGATGGCAAACTGCGCATCCAGCACTGCGCCGATTGCGGGCAGTGGCAGCACCCGCCTCTGCCCCGCTGCGCCTCCTGCGGCAGCGAGGCGGTCTCACCGGAGCCGGTCTCAGGCAGAGGACGCATCGCCAGCTATACCGTCAACCGGGAGGCCTGGCTGCCCGATATGGCCGTTCCCTTCGTCTTCGCCGCGGTCGAACTGGCCGAACAGGCGGGGCTCTACGTCTTCACCAACCTCAAGGCCCCGATCGAGGAGGCACGGCGCGGGCTTCCGGTGACAGTCGCTTTCGAGCAGCAGGACGATGTCTGGCTGCCGATGTTCCGGCCGGAGGCGTCGTGATCCCGCTTCCCGAGAAGAGCGTCTGCATAACCGGCGCGGCCCAATCCGAAGTCGCGCGGCCATCGCAGCGCAGCGCCTTGCAACTCACCGCCGATGCCTGCCTTGCCGCCATTGCCGACGCCGGGCTGTCCGTTGCGGAGATCGACGGGATCGCCACTTATCCCGGCAAGTCCGCGGAAGGCGGCGGCATTGCCCCGGTCAGCCCCTCGGAAGCCGCCGAAGTTCTGGGCATCACGCCGCGCTGGATCCTCGCCTCCTCCGAAGGCTTCAGCCACATGGCGCCGATATTCAACGCCGTGACCGCAATCGCCTGCGGCCTGGCGCGCCATGTCGTGGTGTTTCGCACCGTCGCCCAGGCCAGCGCCCGGCGGCAGGCCCGCGCCTCCACGCTTCTGTCCGGCGGCAGGGACCGCGTGGAGGGCAACAATGCCTGGACCGTCCCATTCGACGCCGTTTCGCCCGTCAACACTTTCGCGCTCTATGCCCAGGCCTATTTCGACCGTTATGGCGCCAACGAAGCGCAGCTTGGCGCCATCGCCGTAACCAGCCGCGCTCATGCGGCGCTCAATCCCGCCGCCATATACCGCGAGCCGATCACGCTGGACGATTACCTCGCCTCGCGCGTGGTTTCTTCGCCGCTCCGGCTCTACGACTGCGATGCCCATGTCGACGGCGCTACCGCGCTGGTGCTCTCGCACCGCGATGCCGCCGCCGACTTGCGCAATCCACCTCTCCATGTCGAGGCCATGGGCATGGCGGTCGGGGGCCTGTGGACCGGACGGCATGAAGGCGACTTCACCAGCCTGCCCGCCGCCCATCGCGCCGGCGAAATGCTGTGGTCCCGCACCGACCTGACGCCGGACCGGATCGACTGCGCGCAGATCTACGACGGCTTCTCGATCTTCGTCTGGCTGTGGCTGGAGGCGTTGGGGCTGGTGCCAAGCGGAGAGGCCTGCCGGTTCACCGAAGGCGGTTCGCGGATCGGACTGGGCGGAGAACTGCCGCTCAACACCGGAGGCGGCCAGCTCTCCGCCGGGCGACTCCATGGCTATGGCCATATCCATGAAGCCTGCGTGCAACTCTGGCAGCGCGGCGGCGAACGGCAGGTAGCCGGTGCCCGCAACGCGATCGTTTCCAACGGGGGCTACGGATACGGCGCGATGCTCCTGCGACGGGACTGACGGGGCTGGCGATACTTGACTCTTAAGTTCGTTATATCGATACTTCATTCACAATAACGAATTCATGAGAGGAGTTGGGAGATGAGCGAGGCTGATCCAGCCATCGGCGCCAAGGCCGTGACCCATTGGCCTTACGGCCCGATCTTCGACGCCGATGCCCACATCGATCCGCCGCATGACATGTGGAAGGACTACCTCCCCACGCACCTCAAGGACCGCGCACCGTTCATCGAGCATGGCGAGGACGGAGACTACATCTGCTTCGAGGGCAATCGCCGGCCTTTCATGATGATCAACAACCAGGCGGGGCGCGAAGGACAGAACTTCAAGATGAAGGGCCGCCTTGCCGACCAGCGCAAGGTCTGGGATCCGGCCACGCGGCTTGCCGACATGGACGCCGACGGCATGGATGCCGCGCTGCTGTTCGGCGGCGGCCCGCTCGGCTCGTTCGACAACGAACTCTACATCGCCAGCTATGAAGCCTACCAGAACTGGGTGCTGGACTTCTGCTCCGCCGCGCCGGAGCGCCTCTTCCCCGTGGGCTACGTGCCGATGCGTGACGTGGACGAGACGGTGGAACATGTCCGCCGCCTGGCGGGCAAGGGCTTCCGGGCGATCAACCTTCCCGCCTTCCCGCAGAACCCCGATGCCTGGAACACCAGTTCGGGCGTTGCGGCGCTGAAATCCGGGCAGGTCTCCGCGCTAACCGGCGACCCCAGGGGGAGCCTGCAATATTACCAGCCGGAGTTCGACCGCCTCTGGGCCGCGCTCTGCGACCATGACCTTGTTGCCACGTTCCACCTCGGTGCGCGCGTTCCCCGCTTCGGGGAGAAGCAGTTCTTCCTGCCCGACATGCCGATGAGTAAGCTGGCCATGGCCGAGCCGATCGGCATCCTCATCTACAACGGCGTCTTCGACCGCTTCCCCGCGCTGCGGGTAGGATCGATGGAAAGCGGCGTGGGCTGGTTCGCATGGTATGCCGAATACAACGACCGGACCTGGGAGAAGCAACGTTTCTGGACCGAATCGCCCCTGAAGAACCCGCCAAGCTGGTACATGAATCGAAACCTGTTCGGCTCGTTCATCCAGGACCGGGCAGGCATTCTCAACCGCGACCTGCCGGGCGGACGCAACATCATGTGGTCCTCGGACTATCCCCATTCCGAAACAACCTTCCCCCGCTCGCGCGAGGTGATCCTGCGCGACTTCGAAGGTGTCCCGGAAGCGGATGTGCGGGCCATCGTCCATGACAACTGCCGGCGAATGCTGGCGCTTTCCTGAACGCTGGCGCGCGGGTCACCGGCGGTTCCCTCCTGCCGCTCGAACGGTCATAAGGGGCTTCGGCCGCTCTTGGCCGGCCGACGAGGAGCAGCCATGGAAATTCGGCCATACCGCGATGAGGACTTCTCCGGTGTGAAAGCCCTGTGGGAAGAGGCCTTCCCTCACGATCCGCCTGCGAACCGGGCGGAAATCGCCATTCCCGCGAAACTTGCCGTGCAAGGCGAACTGCTGTTCGTGGCCTGTGACGGTGAGAGCGTTACCGGCACCGTCATGGCCGGTTACGACGGGCATCGGGGATGGCTCTACTCGGTCGCGGTGCGCGGTGACAGCCGGCGCAGCGGCCTTGGCACCCGGCTTGTCCGCCATGCCGAGCAAGCCTTGCTGGCGATGGATTGCGCGAAGATAAACCTTCAGGTCAGGTCGACGAACGCGGCCGTAGTGGCCTTCTACGAGGCCCTCGGCTACGCGGTGGAGGACCGCATCAGTCTGGGCAAGCGGTTCTGACCCTGCCGACGCGCGGCGCCCGAAGACGGGCGCCGGACACCTTACGCGGCATGCACTTTCAGCCGCCGCGCCATGGCTGCCTCATCCATGATCCGGGTGCCGCGCAAATGGCCGAGGCGGATACCGGTGCAGGTCATCTTGAACCTGGCGAAATCCTCGTACCATTCGAGATCGGCCGCCGACTTGCCGGTAAGCTCTTCCCAGAGCACGACGGTTTCCTCGCGGCTGCCCATGCCTTCCAGCGGCGCGCCGTAAGTCGAGCCGGGACCATGCATGGTGTCGGCAATGACGCAAAACCAGGCCAAATCGTGAAGCGCGCCGCCCAGCGAAGGCTGCTCCCAATCCATGACGGCCACCACATCGAAGTTCGCGTCGAACATCATGTTGCCGATCCGCGCATCGCCCCAGACCAGGCCTTCGGGCCGGTTGGCCGGCCACAACGATCGCAACCGGTCCAGCGCCTCGGTGAGCACTGGAAGCGGCTCGACTTCCTGCAGCCAGCGGGCGAAGCGCAAGTATTTGTTCCACTCCTGCTCCAGCCCCCGCTCGCCCGCAGGTCCTGCCAGGAAATCCAGTCCCGCCAGCGGCACCCGCTGAACGGCAGCGAGTTGCTCCACGGCATTGCGCCAGAGCACGCGGCGCTGCTCCGGCGCCGCATCCCTGAGCCAACCCTCGCGCGCGTAAGGGGGGATCGAAACCGGCACTTGCCCGGACTTGCGCTCCATCACGAAGAACGGTCTGCCAAGCAGCGCCGCGTCTTCCTCGAACCAGAGCGGCCGGGCGACGCGCACGCTTTCGCCGCGCGCCAGGGTGTCCATCACCCGGTACTGCTGCACGAACAGGTCATCGGGAAAGACCGTGAAGCCGCCCGGCTTGATCCGGACGACGCAGCCCTGCTCCCGCGCCCGGCCCTGCTCGATCCAGCGTGCATCGAACAGGATCGTCTCGTGGCTTTGCCCCGCACCCCGCGGATAGGCGAGATTGTGGACTTCGACATCGCTCGCATCGGGCAACTTGCCGGCAAGCCATTCCGCCAGGAGGGTTCCCAGCTCCGCAAGGTCACGGGTTTCCGGCGCGACGATCACGTCCGACATCCAGCACTCTCCCCAATCGCTAAATTCTAAATAGCGAATTTATTTTCGCTAAAATTGATAGAGCGACAGGGGAAGAGGGTCAAGCGCCGGAACGGCCCTGCCTCGATGATACCGCCGGGACGGAAGCTCAGCTTTCTTCGGGTTGACCGATCAGGAACCGGGAAATGCGCGCGCAGGCATCGGCAAGCGCCCCCCCTGCCCGGCGCGCCTCGGCCCCGGTCATGGAGCCATTGAAACCGGCCAGGACAAGCGAGATCGAGACGCGGTCGCGAGCGTCGTAGATCGGGGCCATGATCGCCATGAGCGGGTAAGCGCGCGCGTCTTCCAGTTCCGTCTGCGGCACGACTGGCGGATCCTCCAGCCCCGATGTCGAGATCTCTGCTGTGCGTGAACTGTCGGCGCGGCGGATCAGCGCAATGAAACCGTGCTCGCGAACGAAGGCCATGCCGCCATGAAGCTGTTCCAGTTGCTCGGCCGAGGGCGACGGATTGATGCGGACTTGCGCCGCATCGGCCTCGCGCGGGTTGCGGGCGAAGAACGAAGTCGCCTGAACCCAGCGCAGCGGCATGCGCGTGCCCAGCGGGACCGGATAGCCGACATGGCTGGCCGAGGCGGCCCGTTCGCGCAAGTGGATCGTGTCGCCTTCCAGGAAGTAGGCGCCGCAGACCACGTCGAAATCGTCCGCCAGCTTGCGCATTTCCGGCTGCGCGACCTGGAGCGGCGAGAAGTGCTCCGCCGCCGTGCGCCCGATGGCCGCGAGCGCCGGGCCGAGCACGTAAGTCTTGTCGCTGGTGCGGTAGAGATAGCCCACGTCGACCAGCCCGGTCAGCAGGGCATGGCAGGTGGCCCGGCTCAGCTTCAATGCGCGCACCAGGTCGGTCAGGGCGAAGGACTGGCGCGGGTGATCGGCGATGAAATTGAGGATGGCGGCCATGCGGGCGACGCCGGGAGAGGAACGCGACATGGGCACTTTCGCTATTTCGAATTGCCTGTCGGGTTATTGGGCGTGAGAGCCTTCGTCAATGCCTACGAGCCCTCCCCCGGGGCGGGGGGCCTAGACGGCGTTCTCGCTCAGCCGCTCCGCCACGATCCGGGCGATCTCTTTGCGGGCGACCTTGTTGGAATGGAGCAACGGCACCTCGTCCCGCGCCAGTTCCACCCACGCCCGCGGGACCTTGTAGCCGGAAAGGCTGCCGCGCAGCCTGGCCTCTATCGCGGCCATATCGAGCACCGCGCCATCGCGCGGCACCAGCGCCGCCACGAGCAGCGCGCCGCGCTCCCGGTCCGGCAGGCCGACGACATAGGCGCTGTGCACGCCGTCGAGCGCCTGCAGTTCCATCTCCACTTCCGCAGGCGAAACGTTCGAACCGGAAACCTTGATCATGTCCCCGCCGCGCCCGACGAAATGGATACGGCGGCCGTCCGCACGATCCTCGACAAGGCAGAGGTCGCCAGTGCGCAGATAGCCGTCCGGCGTATAGTGTTCGGCGCGGTCGATCTTGTGGAGTCCGGTCGCGACGGCAGGTCCGCGCACCTGCATCTCGCCGATCTCGCCATCGCCGACCGCACGGCCATCCTCGTCGGCAATGCGGATGTCATAGCCGGGCGCGAAGTGGTCCATCGGCGCGCAGACCGGGCGGCCTGGCACCCGGAACTCGTCCCCCCAGCCATAAGGACCAAGCGTTTCGCTCATGCCCAAGCCCCACCACGGCTGCGGCCCCTTGATCCGTTCGAGATCCTCCTCCGCAAGCACCGAACCCATGGCGAAGCGGCTGTTGCTGAGCGTCCGCTCGGTACAAGTGGTGACGGCGCCGCGCTCCCATCCGGGCAGCAGGTACAACATCAGCCCGCCCACCCAGAACATCGGCAATTGCGCCGGGCGTTCCTCGCCCGCCTGCACGCCCAGCATCTCCGCCAGCCAATGGCTGCGCGCCATGACCGCACCGTGGAGATGGCGCACGCCCTTGGGCAGCGCCATCGAGCCGGACGTGTAGATCTCGATCATCTGGTCCGTCGGGTGAACTTCGGATTCGACCTCGAGCAGCAGGTCTTCGCCCAGTTCCGCCCCCGCATCGGTCAGCCACCCCATAGCCTCGGCGGCGGCGGGCAGGCCCTCGCCGCTGGAGACGATCCAGCGCAAGTAGGGCACGCGCGGCAGGCGCAGCGCGCCGCATGCCTGCCCGATGAGTTCGGGCAATGCCTCGGTGAGCCGGGCCACGAGGTCCTTGCCGAGCATGGTGCGCTGGACGATCAGGCCCTGTACGTCGCTCTGGCGCAGCACGCGGACCAGTTCGCCTGCGCGGAGCATCGTGCTGATCGGCACCGCGACTGCGCCGATACGGGCAATGGCCGCAAGCGCGATGGCAAAGCCCGGACCATTGCCGAAGATGAAGCCGACGCGCGCGCCCTTCCCCACTCCGCGCGCCAACAGCCCGCGCGCGAACGCGGCGGACTGGCGGTCAAGATCCGCGAAAGTGACGCTTTCCCGGCCGGCTTCGGTCTCCAGCGTGATCGCTACGGCATCGCCATGAGATGCAGCGGCGAAGCGGATCAGTTCGGGAAAGGTCCGGGCCGCACCCGGCGTGCCTGCGCTGCTCAATGCACTCATCCTCTCGCCGGGTTCTTGCCCTGTGAGGCTCGATCCTGCTTCGAGGGGGCCGCTTTCGCAACTCTTGCCGCCTCGCCATCGCCCCGGCGGAATCGTCACATTCGCGAATTACAATTCGCAATTGCGAAATATTAGCTTTCCGAGAAAGTATAGGGCTGTGCGGCGCGGCGATAGTCGTCGGCGAGCACATCGCGGCCGATCGGCGGCACCGAGCGGGCCGCACAATCGGCGCGCTGGCAGAGGCGGCAAGTGACGCCGATGGGCGTTGCGCCTGCTTCCGGCTCACCTCCATAAACCAGCTTATCCGCTTCTTCTGCCGCGCAGGCGAGGGCCACCGCGCGGGTGACTTTCATGCGGCCGTGACGCCCCTCACCCGAAGTGACGGTGCGCGCGATCGAGAAGAAGCGCTGGCCGTCCGGCAGTTCCAGCCACTGCGTGCGCACCTCGCCCGGCCAGCGGAACACCTGATGCACCGACCACAAAGGGCAGCCGCCGCCATGTGCAGCAAAGGGGAAGCCCGCGCCGTCCAGCCGCTTGGAGACATTGCCCGCCTCGTCCACGCGCAGGAAGAAGAACGGCACGCGCTCCTCACCCGGCCGGTGCAGCGTGGTGAGGCGATGGGCGACTTGCTCGAAACTGGTGCCGAACAGCGCGCAGAGCGCCTCGATATCGTAACGCCGCGCCTCCGCCGCGCGGGCGAACCGGGCGTAAGGCATCAGGATCGCTGCTGCCGCGTAACCGGCCAGCGCGCGGCGCACCAGCGTCGCCGTGGTGGCCTGCACGAAAGCTGCCGCGCGCACGACTGCAACGATATCGCTGCGCATCGCGGTATGCGCGATATGCGTGGCGATCTGGAACGCACGGCTTGAGGCCCCGAGCGTATCGTCGATCAGGAGCTGCTGGTTGTGCCGGTCGAAACGGCGCAGCGAATCGACCATGACGTCCGGCGGCAGGAAGCGCACGCGCACGCCCTTAGCGGCGAGCCATGCAGTGGCCCCGCCCGCCTGCTCGATCTCGGCGGCCAGTTCCTCCGCCCGCAGATCGATGGCGTGGAAGTAGTTGCGCGAAGCCCCGAGGAAGCGCTGCGCCTCGCGCACCGGCTCGTTCTCTTCGGCGGCGGGGCCGGAGGCGCGCTGCTCAGCCAGGGCCTGGCTTTCGCGGGTATAGGCACCGTGAAGCCGCAACAACGCCTCCGAAATGCCCGGAAAGCTCATGGCGAGGTCAGCGATTTCCAGCGATGGCAAGTCGATATCGGCGAACAGCGGATCGCGCAGCACATCCCCCACGCGGCGGGCATAGTCCTCGCCATCATCCCCGGCGATATCGGCGATGTCGAGCCGGTAGGTCCGCGCCAGACGCAACAGCATGTCCGCCGTCACCGGGCGCTGATTACGTTCCAGCAGCGCGACATAGCTGGGCGAAATCTCCAGATCCTCCGCCATCGCCTGCTGGGTAAGGCCCAATTCGCGGCGCAGACGGCGCAACCGGGGGCCGAGGTAGAGAGGTCGTGATTCCGCCATGACTTCCGCAGTTTGTCATGCCTGCACATCTTTACAAGGAATATCTGTAAAGTTTGACAACCGGACTTCGCAGCCCGTTCCGCACCGCACAAATCGGGATTAGCTCCAGGCCATCGCCCAATCACATTTTTCGACGGGGACTTTTGGCAGTGACCTACCAGAGCAAGATCACCGAAGCCGGCCAGACCATCGGCACCGAGCCCAATTGGAACGGCATCGAGCCGGAATCGGTCGCACGCATGCGCCTGCAGAACCGCTTCCGCACCGGGCTCGACATAGCCCGTTATACCGCGCGCATCATGCGTGAGGACATGGCCGCCTATGACCGCGACCCCGCCAACTACACCCAGTCGCTGGGCTGCTGGCACGGGTTCATCGGTCAGCAGAAGATGATCTCCATCAAGAAGCACTTCGGCACGACCAAGGGCCGCTACCTCTACCTCTCGGGCTGGATGGTCGCGGCGCTGCGCAGCGAGTTCGGACCCCTGCCCGACCAGTCGATGCACGAAAAGACTTCGGTTCCTGCGCTGGTCGAGGAACTCTACACGTTCCTGCGCCAGGCAGACGCCCGCGAAATGGGCATGCTGTTCCGCGATCTGGACAAGGCGCGCGAGTCGGGTGACGAGGTCGAAGCCAAGCGCCTTGAGCACGCGATCGACAACCACGAAACCCATGTCGTGCCGATCGTCGCCGATATCGACGCGGGCTTCGGCAATGCCGAGGCGACCTACCTGCTCGCCAGGAAGTTCATCGAGGCCGGCGCCTGCTGCATCCAGATCGAGAACCAGGTCTCGGACGAGAAGCAGTGCGGCCATCAGGACGGCAAAGTCACCGTCCCGCATGAGGACTTCATCGCGAAGATCCGCGCCGTCCGCTACGCCTTCATGGAACTGGGCGTGGACGAGGGCCTGATCGTGGCGCGCACAGACTCGCTGGGCGCGGGGCTGACCAAGCAGATCGCCTTCACCCGCGAGCCGGGCGACATCGGCGACCGCTACAACAGCTACCTCGACTGCGAGGAGATCGCAGCGGGCGATGTCGGCCACGGCGAAGTTCTCATCACCCGCGACGGCAAGCTGATGCGCCCGAAGCGGCTGCCCTCGAACCTCTACCAGTTCCGCAGCGGAACAGGCGAGGACCGCTGCGTGCTCGACTGCATCCACGCTTTGGAAAACGGCGCGGACTTGCTGTGGATCGAAACCGAAAAGCCGCACATCGGCCAGATCGGCGGAATGGTCAGCCGCATCCGCGAGGTGATCCCGAACGCGAAGCTGGTCTACAACAACTCGCCCAGCTTCAACTGGACGCTGAACTTCCGCCAACAGGTCTTCGATGCCTGGGCCGCGGAAGGCCGCGACACCAGCGCCTATGACCGGGCGAAGCTGATGAGCGTGGACTACGACGGCACCGAACTCGGCGCCGAAGCCGACGAGCGCATCCGCACCTTCCAGAAGGACGCAGCGCGCGAGGCGGGAGTCTTCCACCACCTCATCACCCTGCCGACCTACCACACCGCTGCGTTGTCGACCGACAATCTGGCGAAGGAGTACTTCGGCGAGGCGGGCATGCTCGGCTACGTCAAGGGCGTCCAGCGTCAGGAAATCCGCCAGGGCATCGCCTGCGTGAAGCACCAGAACATGGCCGGATCCGACATCGGCGACGACCATAAGGAATACTTCGCCGGCGAGGCCGCCCTCAAGGCCGGCGGCACGCACAACACGATGAACCAGTTCGCTGCCTGAGGCAGCGGGGGAACCAATTCGCTGCCTGAGGCAGCGGAGGGAACCAGTCCGCTGCCTGAGAGCGCGAAGAAACGAACTTCGAGAACGCCCGAGGACAGTCCTCGGGCGGATGGGGAAAGCCCCAGTGAAGCAAGGAAAGGAAGGTACTATGACCACCATGACCGCCGAACCGGCCCGCGCCCGCGCGGTGCTTTCGAACCAGGACTTCAAGCTGCTGCAGGAAGCCGTGCTCTATTACATGCGCGCGCATGAGGACGATCCGGTCAGTTCGACTTACTCGAACCTCTACCATCGCCTCGGAAGCGCTACGCGGCGCTGACCAGTCAAGGCGCAGCGCCACACGGCGCTGACCAACCAAGGCGCAGCGCCATGCGGCGCTGACGCAGCCACCGGAACGCCGGCGATGATAACGCCGGCGGCCAGAACGACCGGTCCTGCCAGGACCGGATAACCTCTCAAGCGCTTTCCTGGGGAGGAAGGCCAGGCCCGTCGCACCCCGGTGCGGCGGGTTTCTTTTGTGGTTAATTTCCTTTTCCGCGCGGCACTTCCTGTCGGCGCAAGAGCAGCACGATTGCGTTGGCGGAAAAATTAACGTCCTGTGTTATAACCCGAATCCGGGTTCGGGCTCGCTTGCTGGTTATGGAAAGTGCGGAAAGAGTACGAGGCCTTGGAAGGCGAAGCGCCACCTGAAACGCTCGATGCCGCGCTCGCGGCAGCCGACCGCGCGGAAAAACGCCTGCGCGAGGCTATCGAAGTGCTGCCGCAAGGCGTCGTCTTCCTCGACGAGGACGGGCGCTACATCCTGTGGAACCGCAAGTACGAGGAAATCTACTGCCGTTCCGCAGACCTGCTGGAGCCCGGCGCCCGCCTGGCCGATACCTTGCGGGTCGGCGTCGCGCGCGGTGACTATCCCGAGGCCGAGGGCCGCGAGGAGGAATGGCTCGCCGATCGCCTGCGGTTGATGCAGGAACCCGATGCCCGGCACGAACAGCGCCTCTCCAACGGCCGCTGCATCCTCATCGAGGAGCGCCGGACCGAAGATGGCGGTTCCATCGGCCTGCGCGTGGACATCACCGATCTCAAGCAACAGGAAGAGAGCTTCCGGCTGCTGTTCGATCGCAATCCCCTGGCCATGCTGGTCCACGATCCCGAAAGCGGCCTGATCGTGAATGCCAATGCCTCCGCCTGCCGCCTGCTGGGCTACGCACAGGAGGAACTGAACGGCCTCGCCACGCGCCGCCTCTTCGCGGCGCAGGCCTGGGCGATCGCCGCACCGATGCTCGATGCCGATCTGGCGACCAGCAACGCGAACTGGCAGATGCTGCGCCGGGACGGGGGCCGGGTGGAAACCCATGTCTCCACTCACGCCTCGACACTCGACGGCCGGCAGGTGACGATCGCCTCGATCTTCGACGTGACCGAACGCTGCCGCATCGAGCGCCGCATGGAATACATGGCGCGGCACGACGAGCTGACCGGGCTGGCGAACCGCTCGCATTGCCGCGAGACCTTGCGCGAACTGCTTCACGGCGCCGTCCCGGCAGGAACGGTGACTCTGGCGCTGATCGATCTCGACAACTTCAAGTCCGTGAACGACACTTATGGCTACCGCTTCGGCGATGCCCTGCTGATCGATGCCGCGCTGCGCATGCGGGACCTCATGCCGCCCGGCGCCCTGCTCTGCCGGATCGCCGGAGACGAATTCGCCATCATCTTCCGCAAGTCCAGCCTGACGCAGGCCGAACTGGTCATCAAGGCGATCATCGCCGTGCTCTGCGAACCCTTCCATGTCCACGGCAACACCCTGCATGTCGGCGCCACGGCCGGCATGGCCGGCGCTCCGTTCGACAGTGGCGATCACGAGACGCTGATGCGCTATGCCAATCTGGCGCTCTACGCCGCTAAGACCGAGCGACGCGGCAGTTGCCGAAGTTTCGAAGTGGCAATGGACGAGGCCGCGCAGGCCAGGAGCCGGTTGGAGACGGACTTGCGCAAGGCCGTGCGCGACGATGAACTGGAAGTCCATTACCAGCCCTTGCTCAACCTGGAGACCGGCGCCATCGAGTGCTGCGAGGCCCTGCTGCGCTGGAACCACGCAGAACGCGGGCAAGTCTCTCCCGAAGTCTTCGTGCCGCTGGCGGAAGAACTCGGCCTGATCGACAAGCTCGGCCGTTTCGTGCTGCAGACCGCCTGCCGCGAAGCGACCCGCTGGCCGGAGTCCGTGCGGCTTTCGGTCAATGTCTCACCCGTGCAGTTCCGCAACGGCAATCTGCTCAGCACCGTCATCAACGCGCTGTCCGGTTCAGGCCTCGGCGCGGAACGGCTCGAACTGGAAATCACCGAAGCCGTGCTGATGGAGCACGGCCCCCGCCCCGCCGCGATTATCCGCAACTTGCGGGCCTTCGGCATCGGCATCTCGCTCGACGACTTCGGCACGGGCTATTCGTCGCTCAGCTACCTGCTCAACTACCCCTTCACCAAGATCAAGATCGACAAGTCGTTCATTCTCAACCTCCATGAGGAAGCCAGTTCGCGGGCGGTGATCCGCGCGGTGATCGGGCTCGGTCGCAGCCTGGGGCTGACGGTGGCGGCGGAAGGGATCGAGAGCGACGTGGAGCGGGAATACTTGCGCGCAGAGGGCTGCACCCAGGGCCAGGGCTTCCTGTTCGGACGGCCCCAGCCGGGATCCATGCTGCAATTCCCCGGCGCCCAGCCGGATGCGCTGGACCCGGTCTAGCGCCGGCCCGCGATCGCGGGCATGAAGCGCTGCAAGAGACCGGCCGACCAGGAGCTGCCTTGATGAAGAGCATCGCCACGCTGACGATGAACCCGACGATCGACATCTCCTACGATGTCGGCAAAGTGCAGCACACCCACAAGATGCGCACCGACAACGAGCACTATGCTCCGGGAGGCGGCGGCATCAACGTGGCGCGGGTCTTCGTGCGGCTCGGCGGTCATGCGCGGTGCTTCTATCTTTCGGGCGGGGCCACCGGACCGGCGCTGGACGGGTTGATCGACCTGCATCAGCTTGTCCGTACGCGCATCGCCATCGAAGGTCCGACCCGGATCGCCGCCGACATTCTCGAACACGATACCGGCAAGGAATATCGCTTCACGCCCGCCGGCCCGCAAGTCAGCGAAAGCGAATGGCAGGACTGCCTCGACCAACTCGCCGAAGCCGACTGCGACGTGCTGGTGATGAGCGGATCGCTGCCGCCCGGCGTGCCCGACGACTACTATGCCCGCGTTGCCCGGCTGATGCGCAAGCGGGGATGCGACGTCGTGCTCGACAGTTCCGGAAAGGCGCTGGAGGCGGGGATCGCGGAAGGCGGATTGCTGCTGGTCAAGCCCAGCCAGGGCGAGTTGCAGCAGTATGCCGGCCGCAAGCTGGAGGATGTCGATGCCATCGGCGCGGCCGCCATGGAGATCGTCGAGGCGGGCAAGGCGCGGCTCGTCGCCGTGACGATGGGCCATGAAGGCGCGGTGCTGGCGCGGGCCGAAGGACCGGTGTTCCTGCCCGCGCTCAAGATCGACGCCGCCAGCGCGGTTGGCGCCGGCGACAGTTTCGTGGCCGCCATGGTCCACGCCCTGTGCCGGGGGGGCGACGAGCTGGAGGCTTTCCGCCGCGGCATGGCGGCAGGCTCGGCGGCGGTGCTGCGTGCGGGCACGGACCTGGCGCGGCCCGACGACATCGAGCAGATGCTGGAACGCATCGCCCCGCTCTAACCGGCCGCCCACACCCGGCAGCGATACCTGGCAGGCGTCAGCCCGTCAGGCGACGATGGCCCTTTGGCAGAAGTCCCAGATCGCCCCGGCCAGCGCCTCGCGCTCGGCAAGATCAGGCTCGCCGCCTTCCTCCTGGAGCAGGACGGTGTGCACGGTGGTGGAAACGAGGTTGTAAATCAGCCGCGCCTGCAATTGCGGTTCGGCGGGGCGGAACTCTCCCTTCTCGATACCGGCGGCGACATGGCCGGCCATGAGATCCAGCAAGGGCTGGAGCGCGGCCTGAAGCTCCGCCGGGCGCGACTGGGCCAGCCGCAAGTGTTCGCGGCTGAGCGCTGCGCTGCGCAGATGGGCGCCGCTCTCCACCGAATCGCCCTGGCCGAGCTGGCCGACGACGATGCTCGACACGATCAGCCGCAGGGCCTCCATCGGGCTTTCCACCTGCCGCGTCATTTCGCCGAACTGGAGCGCGGCCGAGCGCAGCGACGAATCGAAGACCGCCAGCACCAGGTCGTCCTTGCCCTGAAAACGCTCGTAAAAAGCGCGCCGTGCCAGGCGGGTGCGGGAAAGGACGGCGCGGATCGTCAGCCCTTCGAGACCCGCTTCGTCGAGCAGATTGTAGGCCGCGGTCACCAGCAGCCGCGTGCGATCCTGCTCGCCGTCGTCGAAAGCGGCGAAGGGCGTGTCGGAAGGGGCGGGGATCGGAAGCGATGATGCCATCCGCCATGGACTAGGCGCTCCGCCCCGCGCGGTCCAGCCAGTGCTTTCATTTGACCCCCTTCGAAGACCGCGCTACACGCCGTGAGAACAGCGTTCTCAGAAATGCGTCAACAGCCGAAGGACAGGAGAGTTCGATGCCCAAGGTCACTTACGTCGATCATGAAGGACACGCGTCCGACGTGGACGTCGAGGTCGGCGACAACGTCATGCATGGCGCCGTCTACAACGGGATCGAGGGGATTACCGGCGAGTGCGGCGGTGGGCTCTCCTGCGCTACCTGCCACTGCTATATCGACGCGGACTGGGTCGACACCGTTGGCGCCCCCTCCTCCCAGGCCGAAGAGGAACTGCTGGAATCGGCAGCGGCCGAAGTGCGTCCCAGCAGCCGGCTCTCGTGCCAGATCGAGATGACATCCGCGCTGGACGGCCTCGTCGTCCACATGCCCGAACATCAATTCTGAACCGCCAGGCAGGAGAGACCGATGCCCATCGACGCCGCCAACCCGGTTCCCCCCAGCTTCCCGCGCCACGTCGGCATGGACCAGGTGCCGGACCATGTCCCGGCAGAGCTGATCCGCCAGTCCGGCCTGACGTTCGGCCCCGAATTCCTCGCCGGCCCGCACGATTTCATGGCCGCGCTGCACGAGAAGCAGCCCCCGATCTATTACGACGTGAGCCCGATGGGCAACATGTGGCACCTCACCAAGCATGAGGACGCCCTGTTCGGCCTGCGCCATCCGGATATCTTCTCGAACGAAGGGGCCACGCCCTTCCCGCGCGATCCGAACGACTACTTCTACTTCATCCCGATCGAGATCGATCCGCCCCACCACCGCAAGTACCGCAACATCGTGGATCCGGTGTTCAGCCCCAAGGGCGTGCTCAAGCTGGAAGAGCTGATCCGCAGGCGCTCGAACGACCTGATCGACGAGATCGAGGCCAAAGTCGCGGCCGGGGGCACTTGCGAATTCACCGAGGATTTCGGCCGCCCGCTGCCGGTCTCGGTATTCCTCGATATCATGGGCCTTCCCCAGGCCATGCGCGACACTTTCGTCGAATGGGCGATGGAACTGCTCCATTCGAACGACCGCGCGATCATGGGCCAGGCGATGGCGAAGATCGGCGCCTATCTCAAGGAAGCCATCGCCGAGAAGAAGGCCAATCCGGACGACGGCGTGGTCAGCCTGATCGCCCATGCCGAGCCGGACGGCGTGCCGCTCTCCGAAAAGGAGATCTTCGGCTTCGTCTGCTTCCTGTTCATTGGCGGGCTCGACACGGTGTTCGCCACGCTCAACAACATCTGGCTCTGGCTGGCGCAGAACCCCGAACAGCGCCAGGAGATCATCGACCGCCCGCAGGACATCGACCGGATCGTCGAGGAACTTCTGCGACGCTGGTCGGTCACTTTCTCCGGACGCGTGCTCGACAAGGACTACGAGATGCGCGGCGTGCAGATGAAGAAGGGCGACCGTGTCACCTTCATCCTGCCCGCCTGCAATTTCGATCCCGAAGTCTTCCCCGATCCGAAGACCGTGGACTTCGACCGGCCTCGCAAGACGATCCTGGCCTTCACCGTCGGGGTACACAGCTGCATGGGCGGACATCTCGCCCGCCTGGAAGTGAAGATCGCGCTGCAGGAATGGCTGAGGCGCGTGCCCCAGTTCGAACTGCAGCCGGGAACGCACATCGAGTACCGCCCCGGCGGGGTGATCGGACCGGAAGCCGTGCCGCTGGTCTGGTAGCCGCCGCCCGCCTGCCGCATCGTCTTTGCTGCAAGGCCCTTGCGCCCGTTCCGCACGCGCCCCGTCGATCCCTGGTGGTTGTGGCCAAACAGCATCGGTTGGGACATTCAATAAGTCCCGATGCAATTCCGCTTTGAGATCGCGCGAAATTGTTGCAGAGTGCTTGGTGAAAGGCCGCTTGCGGCTTTACCGGTGTTGGGAGAGAGCGCGCCGGGTAGGAAGTTTACTTTCTGTCCGGCGCGCCGATTCTTCGCAAACGCAACATCATCTCGATCAACGGTTTTAGCGCACTTGAACTGCTTCAAGCAGAGCAGGTCGCGCACCGTTGTATCCGTGCCATCCTTCCAGTTAGCAGGTGCAGCAAAGCCCTGCCATCCTCCCGACGCAGCCGGATCGTCCCGATTCGCATCCTGCGATTCGCCGGCGCGATTGCCGGATCCAGGGCCCTCGGATAAGCGCAGAGGCATTCCAACCGCGAGAATGCCTTGAACCTTCGCCTCTCCCTGCGTGCCGACCATCAGGCGCGATTGCTCTGGTCGATCGCCCTGCCGGCGATGCTCACCAACGTCGCCACCGCGCTGTTCGGGCTGGCAGACATGTGGGCCATCGGGCGCCTGGGCGACGCGCCGGCGCAAGGCGCCGTGGAACTCGGCGCGAAGTACATGATGGCCATGCTCAACGTGTTCAACTTCCTGCGGACCAGCACGGTCGCCCTCACGGCGCAGGGTGCGGGACGCGGGGATCGCACCGCTTCCGCCGAGACGCTGGCGCGCGCCATGGCGGCGGCGATGGCCATCGGCGCGCTGCTGCTCTGCCTCATGCCCCTGGCGATCCCACTGGGGCTGGACCTGCTCGAGGCCAAGGGCACCCTGCGAGAGAGCGCCCGGCACTACATCGAAATCCGTTACTGGGCCGGTCCGCTCTGGCTGGGCAATTGCGTGCTGGTGGGCTGGCTGATCGGACAGAGACTGGTGCGCCATGTCCTGATGGTCGAAATCGCGACGAACGCCGTGCACATCGCGCTGGACCTGTTCCTCGTGCTCGTGGCGAAGTGGGGAGTTGCGGGCGTGGCCACTGCAACGCTGACCTCGGAACTGTTCAAGTTCGCCGTGCTTGCCGCGCTCGTGCTGCGCCGTCCCGAAGCACGCGCCGCCTTTTCCTCGGTGCGACGACGCGCGACATGGCGGCGCGCCGAACTGGCGCGGCTCTTCGCCCTCAATCGCGACCTGTTCCTGCGCACCCTGCTGCTCACCGCCGCCCTGCTCGCCTTCGCCCGAACCGGCGCGCAGGCCGGCCCGGTGACTCTGGCGGCGAACGGCATCCTGTTCCAGCTCTTCATGCTGGCAACGCTCCTGCTCGACGGCTTCGAAAGCGCCGCCCAAGTGCTCTGCGGAGAGGCTCTGGGTGCCGGTGACGCCCGGCGCTTCAGGGCCACGGTCCGCTCGGCGCTGCTTTGGGGCGGCGTGATGGGCCTGGTCCTGACCCTGGCCTATGCTTTCGGCGGAGCGTGGCTGGCTTCGGCCTTCAACACCGACCCGGCGGTGATCGCCGCCACCGCCGCATATGCGCCGTGGCTTACCGCGATGCCGCTGCTGGGCGTCTCGGCCTATGTGTTCGACGGGATCTTCGTGGGCGCCGGATGGACGCGGGCGATGATGGGGACGATGCTGGCGGCCATGGCGGTCTACGGCCTCTTGCTCTGGCTGCTCCACCCCTTCGGCAATCACGGCCTCTGGGCGGCGTTCACCTTGTTCTTCGTGCTGCGCGCGATCGGTCAGGCCCTGACGCTGCCGCGCCTGACCCGGCGCAGTTTCGCCGCGGACTGACACTGGCTCCCCCGGAAAAGAGAAAGCCGCCGACGCCGGAGGAGGAGTGGCATCGGCGGCTCGCTTGGCTTCAGGCAGGACGAGGGATCAGTGCCCGCCGGAAGCCGGCTTCGCACCGCGCGGGGGTCGCGGGGCGATCCAGATAGTGCATGCGGCGATGAACAGCAGCACGGCACAAAGCGCGAAGACATGCACCGTGCCCAGCGCCGTGCCCTGTGCCGCCACGAGATTGGCCAGCGTCTGGCGCGCCTGCTCCATGGAGAAGCCGGCGTTCTGCAACTGGGTCATGGTCTGCTGCGCACCGTTCATCGAGGCGGCCATGTCGGCGCCGTTGGCGCGTCCCATGTCCTCCCAGGTGGTGGTCACCAGCGCCGTGGCGATGGCGCTGGCCAGAGTGCGCCCGAAGTTGGCGATGCCGGCCGCGCCCGCCGTCTCGTCCGGCCGCACCGAGGCCAGGCTGATCGTGGTCAGCGGGACCATGAACAGCGAGACGCCGACACCCTGCACCAGCTGCGGCCAGGCGATGGTCCAGAACGGCACTTCGGTCGACCAGCTCGTACGGAAGATCGCGCAGATGCCGATCCAGGAAATGCCCAGGAACACCAGCATGCGCGGATCGAAGCGCTGCATCAGCTTGGGCACGAAGGGCGATGCGAACACCGCGAGCACGCCGGAGAAGGCCATCGCCTCGCCCGCCTGCGTCGCGGTATAGCCCATGGAAGTCTGGAGCCACTGCGGGATCACCACGACCGAGGCGAAGTAAGTGCCAAAGGCGATGGTGAGCGAGAATGTCGCCGCCGAGAAGCCGCGGTGCCGGAAGACCTTGAGGTCCACCACGGGATGTTCCTCGGTCAGTTCCCAGATCACGAAAGCGATGAAGAAGATCACCGCGATCACCGCCAGCGCGACGATGAAGGGCGAACCGAACCAGTCATGCTCGCGCCCAAGGTCCAGCATCATCTGGAAGGAAGCGACCCAGGCGATCAGCAGGGCCAGGCCCACGACATCGATCGGCAGCTTCCGCGTGGGCGTCTCGACCCCGCGCAGCATCGTGAACAGGCCGAAGAAGACCAGCGCCACGATCGGCACGTTGATGAAGAAGATCCACTCCCACGACCAGTTGTCGGAGATGTAGCCGCCGACGATCGGCCCCGCGATCGGCGCGGTAACGACCGTCATCGCCCACATGGCCATGGCGCGCGGATGCATGTGCTTGGGGAAGATGCGCAGCAGCAGCGTCTGCGTCAGCGGCATCAGCGGGCCGCCGCAGAAGCCCTGCCCCAGACGGAACAGCACCAGCAGCGGGAAAGTATGCGCGATACCGCAAAGCGCGGAAAACACGCCGAACCCGATCAGCGACATCAGGAACACCCGCAAGCTGCCGAAGCGCCCCGCGAGCCAGCCCGTGAGCGGCACGCAGATCGCTTCGGCAACCGCGTAGGAAGTGATCGCCCAGGTGCCGTTCGAGACCGAGACGCCAAGTCCGCCCGAAATGTGCGGGATCGAAACGTTGGCGATCGTCATGTCCAGCACGACGACGAAGTTGGCCATCGCCAGCAGGAAGCCGGCGATGAGCAGTTTCGCACCCGTGAAGGTGGTGCTGTCGGCGGCTCCCGTGCTTCCGGCCCCTGCCGCGGCGGGGGAAGCGCCGGCCATCAGTTGGCGTCCGTCAGTTCGATCTCGGCATCCATCGAGAGACCGATGCGCAGCGGGTGCTGCTGCAGTTCCTTGGCGTCAAGCTCGATGCGGACCGGCAGGCGCTGCACCACCTTGATCCAGTTGCCCGTCGCGTTCTGCGCCGGAATCAGCGAGAAGGCCGAGCCGGTGCCGCCCGCGAAGCCGATGACCTTGCCGTGATAGACCACGTCGCTGCCGTAGAAGTCGGCCTTGAGCGTGGCGTTCTGGCCGGGACGGACCTTGCCGAGCTGGGTTTCCTTGAAATTGGCATCGACATAGAGGTGGCCGACCGGAACCACGGTCATCGCCACGCCGCCGGCCTGGACCTTCTGGCCGACCTGGATGGCGCGCTTGGCGATCACGCCGTCGATCGGCGCGCGCACGATGGTGCGTTCGAGATCGAGCCGTGCCTGGTCCAGCTTGGCCTGGGCCTGGCGGATTTCCGGGGCCGTGGTGTCGGTGGTGCCCTTGGTCAGGGCGACCGAGGCTTCTTCCTGGCGGCGTGCGCTGACCGCCGAAGCCTGCATCTGGGCCAGCATGGCACGCGCCTCGCTGGCCGATGCCTGCGCCGCGGCAAGCTGCTGGCGGGCCGTGGTCAGTTCATCGCCGGAGACGGCGCCACTACCCACGAGCGCCTGGCGGCGGGCAAAGTCGGTCTTGGCCTTGGTCAAGGTCGCCTCGGCCGAAGCGACGCTGGCCTTGGCGGAATTGATTTGCGCATCGCTGGCGTCTGCCGTGGCGCCCAGCGCCCGGTTCTGGGCGAGGGACTGGCCGTAGCGGCGCTGCGCGGCGGCGAATTCGGCCTCTGCCTGCGCTAGGGCGATGCGCTGGTCGGAATCCTCGATGCGGAACAGCAACTGGCCCTTGCGGACGGGCTGGGTGTCAGTGACGAGCACTTCCACCACGCGGCCCGAGGTCAGCGGGGTCACCTGCGCATTGTCGCCGCCGACATAGGCGTTGTCGGTCGAGACCGACCGGCTGCCGACGAACAGGTCGTAGGCGAAATAGAGCACGCCAACCGCGGCCACGCCGATGGCGAGGCCGATCAGCAGCGGCTTGCGCCGGTTCTTGCCCAGCACGCTCCCGGAGCCGTGCTCATTGTTCTGGTCGTCACTCATTACTCGGGAGCCTTCTTGCTTGAATTGTCTTCGTAACCGCCGCCCAGCGCGCGCTTGAGCGCGACTTCGCTGGCGAGGGTCCGGAAATGGGCATCGACGGCCGCCTGCCGCGCATCGAGCGCGGTGGTCTCGGCGCTCAGCGCGTCGAGGTAGTTGCCCAGACCGCCCTTGTAGCGCTTCATGGCGATGTCGTAGGCGCGGGCCGACTTGTCCCGGGCGTCAGCCGAGGCCTGTTCCTGCTCGGCCGCGGCATTGCGCGAAGCCAGCGTATCGGCAACGTCCTGAAGCGCGCCGATCACTGCGGCGTTGTAGTCCGCCACCGCCAGATCGTAGGCGCCGCGCACTTTAGTATATTCGCCCTTGAGGCGCCCACCCTGGAAGATCGGCAGGCTGATCGCGCCGCCGGCGTTACCGTAAGTCGAACCGCTCTTGAACAAGTTCGAAAGGCCGAGCGACTGCAGGCCGAACAGCCCGCTGATCGAGATATCGGGCAGGAACGCGGCCTTGGCCGCGTCGATACGCTTGCCCGCGCCTTCCGCACGCAGGCGGGCGGCGACGATGTCGGGACGGCGGCCGACCAGGCCGATGCCCGCATCCGCCGGCACCGGCGTGACCGGCAGACTGGCGATCGCAGTCGGCGCGATGGCGAGGCCGCGGTCCGGTCCGGCACCGAGCAGCGCCGCAAGCGCATGGCGGCGCAGCAGGATCTGCTCGCTATTGGCCGACAGCGCGGCACGGGCCGAAGCTGCGAGCGATTCGGACTGGCGCAGCGGCAGTTCGCTGTCGAGCCCCTGCTGGTTGCGCTGGTCGCTGAGCGTGACCATCGACTGGCGCGCGTTCACCGCTTCCTTCAGCGCTTCCCCGCGCGCCACCAGGCGGGCGAGATCGAAGTAGGAAGACACCACGTTCGAGGAGAGCATCAGCTCGGCCTGATGAGCGTCGGCCTCGGCGGCCTTCTGCTCGGACGTCGCAGCGGCCAGCATCTTGCGGTACTTGCCCCAGAGGTCGAGGTCGAAATCGCCCGAAAGCGCGAGATCGCCGGTGCTTTTCCAGCCCTTGGGAACGAAGTCGGCCGGGATGCCGTTGTTATAGCTCTGCTTGGCCGCCCCGGCAGAGCCTTGCCCGTTCACCGTGGGCAGCGTGGAAGCCCCCGCCACCAGCGCGGCACCGCGCGCCTGAAGGATACGCGCCTGCGCCTCGGCTACGTCGGGTGAATTGGCCAGCGCCTCCGCCACCAGGGCGTCCAGCTGGGGGTCGCCATAAGCGGTCCACCACCGCTGCTGCGGCCAGGCGGCATCGGCGGAGGTATTCGGCGCCCCATCGCGGAAGGACTGGGCGCTCAGAGACCTGGAGCTGTCCAGGGTTGCAGGAGCCCGCATCTGCGGCTTCGGCCCAAGGTCGGGCACGGCGCAGGCGGACAGCGAAAGGCCTACGGCTAGCATCGAAGCCGCCGCGACTCGGGGGATAGTGATCGTACTCATCAGTACAGTTTTTATCGGAGTCCGGCTTGCGCCTGTCAATGGAAAAGTGTACTGCCTGGTACCACTATGACAGAGAATTTGGGCAAGAGAGAACTCAACAAGGCCAGGAAAAGGGCAGCCATCGTGGATGTGGCGACGCGTTCGTTCTTCGAGCGAGGCTATGCCGCCACCACGATGTCTTCGATCGCCGATGAACTGGGCGGCTCGAAGGCCACCCTCTGGGCGCACTTCGGCTCCAAGGAAGAGCTGTTCGCAGCCGTGGTGGACAACAAGGTCGACAGCTTCTCGCAGGACGTGAACGAAGTGCTCGCCGGGCAGACTTTTTCGTTCCCGGCCCTGCGACGGGCATGCCTGCGCTTCATCGACTGCCTGCTGCGCGAGAATTCGGTACAACTGTTCCGCCTCGTCATGAGCGAAGGCGAGCGCTTTCCCGAGATCAATGAGATGTTCTACGAACGCGGTCCCTCGCGTTTTCGCGGCTGCGTCACCGAATTCTATGCGACGACGTTCACCCCGGAAGAGGCCGAGCGGCTGACGCAAGTGACGGTCTCGGCGATGGTCGGCTATCGTTCGGACATTCTCATGCGCCCGAAGCGCCCCACCCTGAAGGAACGCGAGGCTTTCGTGGACACTCTGATCGGTGTGGTCGACTGGCCCCGCCGCCCCTGCCCGCAAGCGGCCTGAGCGGACGGCTAAAGAGCAGGCTCAAGGGCAGGTCCGGTGGCAGTAAAACCTTGACCCGAAGCTGCCGGCAGAGGAAATGGCGCGGATGGACAAGGCCCCCGCACTCTCTCCGATCCTCGTCGTCACCACTGGCGGCACGTTCGACAAGCAGTATTTCGACGCGCTCAGCGAATACCAGATCGCCGAAAGCGTGATCGAGAAGCTGCTAAAAGTCGCGCGCGTCGCCCATCCGGTGCGCGTGGTGGAGCTGATGCGCAAGGACAGTCTGGAACTGACCGACGAGGACCGTGCGGCCATCCGCGCCATCGTCGCGTCCGCGCCCGAGGCCCATGTGGTCATCACCCACGGCACCGACACGATGACGGACACTGCCAGGGTTCTGGCAGACGTACCCGGCAAGACCACCGTGCTCACCGGCGCGCTCGCCCCGGCCCGCTTTGCCGAAAGCGACGCGACCTTCAATCTCGGCATGGCCTTCGCCTGCTGCCAGTCCGCGCCCGAAGGCGTGTGGATCACGATGAACGGTTCGGTCTTCAACGGCCTCCAGGTCCGCAAGGACCGCGATGCCGGGAAGTTCGTCGCCCTGTAAACAGGCGTTTGGTGCGCATTCGGAAGCGCGCCTGAGGTGAAGCCGTAGTTCCAGGCGCCCCATTCGCGCCGATCCCTTGCCTCTCAAAATAAGCAGAAATCCGGAAACCTTCCTTCGTCAGACGCAAAGGGCCTGCCGCCTAGACGGAAACCCGGAAGGCCGATCGCCGCGTCGTCGAACGAACGCACACGACCTCCCGGTCGCACGGTAACGCCGCTTCCCCTTCCGGGAAGTCCCGGTGTCTTACGCTGCGAAGGGAGCTGTCGTGACGATTGCGCTTCAGGATCAGGCCGATGTCCACATCGCGCTCGGCCATGCACCGATCGGTGCGATGATCATCGATCAGGCCGGCGTCATTTCCTGGGCGAACCCGGCGCTTGCCGCGATCCTGGGCGAGTCCGATCCCGCCGCCCTGCGCCTCACCCTGGCCTTCGCCTGGCTGCCCGAGGACGATGCCGAAATCCTGCGGCAGATGCTGGAGGTGTTTTTCGCCGCCCCCCTGGAGGCCCGCCCCCCGTGGAGCCGCGCGGTCGCCATCCAGGGACTGGAAAGCAATCCGCAAACGGTCGAAGTGACGCTGGCCCCCTGCCCCGGCGACTTCGGCGCGCGCGCGATACTCTATTTCCAGAGCCTCACGCGCCAGGTCATCGCCGAGAAGCGCTTCTCGCAGATCTTCGAGAACCTGCCCCTCGGCGCGCTCGTCGTCGATACCCGCCAGCGCATCGTCCAGGTCAATTCCGCCCTCTCCGCCGAGTTCGGCTATCCGCGCGAGGAACTGGTCGGCCAGCCGCTGGAGACGCTGCTGCCCGCGCGCTACCGCGAACTCCACCGCGAGCACGTCGAGGGCTATGTCGCCGCCCCGGCCTCGCGCATGATGGGCTCCGGCCGCGACCTCACGGGGTTGCACCGCTCCGGACAGGAGATCCCGGTCGAGATCGCGCTGACCAAGCTCGAAAACGGCGCCCAGCCGATGTTCATGGCCATCGTCAGCGACATCTCGTCGCGCAAGCGGGCCGAGACAGCACTCCAGCAGACCAATTCGCAACTTGAGGAATTCACTTATGTGGCCAGCCACGATCTGCGCTCTCCGCTGCGGGGCATAGCCGACCTCGTCACCTGGATCCGCGAAGACCTGAGCGGCGTGGCGCTGCCCGAGGACGTCCAGCACAATTTCGACCGCATATCCCTGCGCATCGCCCGGGCCGAGCAGATGATCGACGACCTGCTCGACTATGCCCGCGCCGGCGTGCGCGACCGGCACATGGAGACGATCTCCCCCGCGGAACTGGTCGACGAAGCGCTGGGTCTCGCCCTCGTGCCGGACAGCTTCATGGTGGAGATCGACATGAACGGCAGCGACATCACCGCGCCCCGCGCGCCGCTGGCGACATCCTTGCGCAATCTCATCGGCAATGCCGTCAAGCACCATGGCGGGCGCTCGGGCCGGATCCGCATCGCCATGCGCGAGGAAGGCCGCTTCTCGGTTTTCACGATCGACGACGACGGCAAGGGCATCACCCCGGGCAACGAGGAGCGCATCTTCAAGCTGTTTCATCGGGCCTCGCCGGGTACGAGCGGCGACGGCGTCGGCCTCGCCTTCACCCGGCGCATGATCAATGCCCACGGCGGGATGGTGACCGTATGCTCGCCCGGCGCGCTCGGCGGCGCCACGTTCGAGATCCACTGGCCCCGCATCCTGCTGAAGGAATACGAGGATGAGTGAACGCCCGGGAGACAGCGCGGGCCGGGACCAGGCCACTCCCAGCCGCTCCGCCCTGTTCGACTATACCGTTCTGGTGGTGGATGATGATGACGTCGCGCTCGAAGGGGTGCTGCGCAGCTTCCGGCGGCACGGCGTGCCCTGCCGCAGCCAGACGGCGGGCGATGGGTGCGAGGCGCTGCAGATCCTGCGCGGACAGCATCCGGCCAAGCGGCTCGGCACGCCGGTGATCGTGCTGCTCGATCTCAACATGCCGAACATGGACGGCTTCCAGTTTCTGGAAACCCTGCGCGCCGATCCGGCGCTGCAGCGCACGGTCGTGTTCATCCTCAGCACCAGTTCGCGCGATCAGGACCGGTCGCGCGCCTACGACGAACACGTCGCCGGCTACATGGTGAAGTCCGCCGTCGGGCCGCAATTCGCCCAGCTCGCCCATTTCATAACGCAATACGCGACGACCCAGAACCTGCCCTGAAGCAGGCCCGATCCAGCCGAAAAACCCAGCGGGCAAAAAGCCCCAAGCCAGCCTCACGGTCGCCCAACCCAACCCGAAGGACCTGACGACGATGGAATATTTTCACAACGGCAAGACCGAAATCCAGGCCCTCGTGGTGGACGATGACGATGTCGACCGGGAACGCCTGATCCGCATGCTTCAGCGCGGCCCCCGTTCGATCAACGTGATAGAGGCCAGCTCGCAGGCGGAAGCCCTGCAGATCATCCGCCATGCCGAACCCTCGCTGGACATCGTCTTCCTCGATTTCGGCCTCTCGGACGGTGACGGTCGCGACCTCGTGCCGACGATCCGCGCCGAAGTGGACCAAGACTGCCCGATCGTGGCCGTAACCGGCAATGTCGATGAGCAAGTGGCGGCAGATTCGATCAAGGCCGGCATGACCGAATATCTCACCAAGCGCGCGCTCTCGCCCGAACGCGTCGCCGCATCGGTGGAAGAAGGCATTGCCTGGCGCAAATATCGGCAGGACTTGCGCCGCACCGAGGAAGAGCTGACCCATCGCAGCCTGCACGATCCGCTGACCGACCTGCCCAACCGCACGCTGCTGTTCGACCGGCTCGGCCAGGCTTGCGCCCGTGCGCGCCGCAACGGTTCCTCATTCGCCGTGATGATGATCGACCTCGACCGGTTCAAGGAGATCAACGACAGCTTCGGCCATGCCGCCGGCGACGTGGTGCTCACCACCATCGCCCGCCGCCTGCGCGGCCACTTGCGCGAAGTGGACACGGTCGCGCGCCTCGGCGGCGACGAATTCGCGCTGCTCCTGCAGGACGTGCCGGACTACGACACCGCAACCGGGCTGGCCGGCAAGCTGGCCCGGGTGATCGAGCAGCCGATCGTTCACGAAAACCGCATTCTCCACGTCGGCGCCTCGATCGGCATCGCCATGTGCCCGCAGCGCGGCTATGCGCCCACCGGCCTGCTCTCGGCAGCGGACGATGCGATGTATGCGGCCAAGCGCGGGATCGACAAGCTCGTCACCAGCCGCGAAAACCTGCCCGCGTCTCCCGCCTTCGATCCCAAGGACATGCTGGAGGAAATCGACCAGGCCATCGCGCACGACGCTCTGGAATGGCACTGGCAGCCGAAAGTGGACTTGCGTGACGGGCGCGTGCTGGGCTTCGAGGCACTCGTCCGCTGGCGCCATCCGCGCAGCGGCAATATTCCCGCAGACCAGCTCATCCGCACCGTGGAGCAATCTCCCTTGCTGGAGACCTTCACCAACCAGTGCCTGGACACCGTGCTCTCGCAGTTTGCGCGCATCCAGGACAAAGTGGACGGCGCCACGATCGCCATCAACGTCTCCGCCCGCATGCTGGAGCGCCCGACTTTCGTGGACAGCGTGGTCGAGCTGATCGAATGCCACCGCATAGCGCCCGAGCGGGTCACGCTGGAGCTGACCGAAACCGCGCTCATCACCAACCCTTCGCAGGCCAAGCGGGTGATCGAGCGGCTGCACGAGCACAAGATCCCGCTCTCCATCGATGACTTCGGCGCCGGGTTCACCTCCTTCGGTTACTTGCGCGATTTCGCGATCAGCGAAATCAAGATCGACCGCTCGTTCATCTCGCGCTTCACCGAGAGCCGCTTCGACCAGTCGCTGGTCAACAGCCTGGTGGTGCTCTGCGAAAGCCTGGGCATTCCGCTGGTGGCAGAGGGCGTGGAGACGCCGGAAACGCAGGAGCTGCTGGTCTCGCTCGGCTGCAATGCCGGGCAAGGCTACGGCATCTGCAAGCCGATGCCCTATGACGACGTGCTCGACTGGATGGACACCTGGCGCAGCCAGGCGCCGATGATCCGGCAGGTCAACGCCTGAAGACGTGAGAACCTGAGGACCTGAGGGCCTGAGGGCCGGATGCCCGCACCGCTGCCCGGTCGCAGCGGGGCGGGCAGACGCTCACACTACGCCCCGGTGATACCTCCACGCCCAGGCCCATCACTGCTGGACCCTGCCCGCGCCTTTCGCGATCCTGCGCCGCGAACAAGGAGAGGCACGCGTCATGAGCGACGAATCGGCAGCGGCAATCAGTGCCGTGCGGCGTGACTGGGTAACCGAGCACCGCGACATGTATTTGCAGTCAGGCGGCGTGCAGGGTCACATCATGGACATCACGCCGGTCGGCGGCCGCGCCTTCGCGACGCATTGCCTGGTCAAGTATGTCGGGCGCAAGAGCGGCAAGGTCTTCATAACCCCGCTCTGCTACGCCGATATCGGCGGCGAAGTGGTGATCTGCGGCTCCAAGGGCGGAGCGGATACCCATCCGCAGTGGTACCTCAACCTGGTCGACAGCCCCGACGTCGAATTCCAGATCGCCACCCAGGCCTTCAAGGGCACCTGGCGAGAACCGGAAGGTGCGGAACGGCAGAAAGTCTGGGACTTCTTCGTAGACTGCCATCCCTTCTACGCCGCCTACCAGACCTCCACCGAGCGGGTACTCCCGCTGGTGCTGATGAAGGCCGCCACGGAAATCCCGGTGTTCAAGGCCGAGGACGCCACCGGCACGCGCACCACCTGACCCTCCCCAATCATACCCCAGGGCCACATTTTCAGGACTTCCAAAGCGATGACCACCACCACGGGCACGATCGACTTCACCGACATCGACCAGTACCTCGGCAAGACCATGGACTTCTCGCCCATGCGCGAGCCTGTCGCCAACAATGACATCCGGCGCTGGGTCCATGCGATGCACTATGCCAACCTGCTGCACTTCGACCCCGCGACCTTCGAAGCCAGCCGCTGGGGCCGCCTCGTCGCGCCGCAGAGCTTCGCCATCGCCACGGACGACGGCCACGGCGCCGCTCCGGCCTGCGTCGGCTGCATCCCCAATTCGCACTTGCTGTTCGGCGGCGACGAATGGTGGTTCTACGGACCGCGCATCGAGGCCGGGGACGTGGTGACCAACACCCGCGTTCCCTTCGACTACAAGGTCAAAGAAACCGGCTTCGGCCCCACCTGCTTCCAGCGGGGCGACAACAACTATTCGAACCAGAAGGGCGAGGAAATTGCCCGGCAACGCTCCACGGCGATCCGGTATCTCGCCCATGCCGGCGGCGATTCGGTGAAGACCGAGGAATTCGACGAACCCGAATGGACCGACGAGGCCATCGCCGCGCTGGAGGACCGAAAGTTCGCGTGGGTGAAGATGCTCCACGACCTGGGCCACAAGGAGCGTTGGTGGGATGACGTCGCCGTGGGCGACCAGCTTCCCGAACGCGTCTTCGGCCCGCACTCGATCGCCAGCTTCGCCACCGAATGGCGCGCCTATATCGTCAACACCTGGGGGACGATGAACTTGCGCAAGAACGACCTGGAAGCGCTGGGCTTCACGCGCGAGATGGCCGGCTACGAGAACGACCCCGACATGATGCTGATTAACCCGGCGCTCACCGACGGCGCCTATTACGGCCCCTCGCGCGGGCACCTGTTCCCCAAATATGCCCGCCGCATCGGCATGCCGCGCGGCTATGGCTACGGCGCCTCGATGGGATCGTGGGTGACGGACTTCCTGTCAGGCTGGGCGGGCGAACACGGCATGGTCGTCCACTCCATCGCCAATTACCGCGGCCCCGCGCTCACCGGCGACGTGACGATCCAGACGGCCGAAGTAACCGAAAAATCGGTCGACGCGGAAGGGCGCCACCTCGTTCACGTCAAGCACCTGATGACCAATCAGAACGGCAAGACCATGTGCACCGGCACTGCAGAGGTCGCCCTGCCCAAGAAACCGGGCTGAACCGAATGTCGTCCCGGATCCGATCCGGGACGACGCAGCCTCAGAACGGGCCCGGCATCGCTCCCCCTGCCGATACCGTGGCCACCCTGCCCGCGATCCAGATCGCGCCGTCGGTGTCCTGGCGGCAATGGACATAGCCGTCCGCGCCGGTCATGCGCCCTTGCGCCGCGACATAGGCCCCGTTCGCCAGACCGCCTGCGAAGAGATATTGCGCCACGGCCGCATTGAGGCTGCCGGTCACCGGATCCTCGCAAAGGCGGCCACTCGCATCCGCGAAGAAAGCACGCAGTTCCCACTGGGGCCCGCCATCCGCCGCACGCGGACCGAGCAAGGCGACATCGGTATGCAGCGGCGCGCGCGCTGCCGGCTCCGCGGCAAGCACCGCATCGTCCGAAGCCATGTGCAGCACCTTCCAGCCCGGCCCGTTTGCGGCGTGGACGCCGGCAACGACGTCTCGCTCGTTCACACCGCACAGCCGGATCGTCTCGGCTAGATCCCCCGCGTCCAGCGCGCCGGATCGCAGCAGCGGCGGCGCGCGGAACGCCAGCATCCCGCTTTCCTGCCGCACATCGACAAGGCCGATCCCGCATTCCTGCACGATCGTGCCGGCCTGCTTCGGCACCCCGCCGGCTGCCAGCCAGGCATGGGCGGTTCCCAGGGTCGGATGGCCTGCAAAGGGCAGTTCCCCGGCCGGGTAGAAGATCCGTACCCGGTAGTCCGCGCCGGGATCGGTGGGCGGCAACAGGAAGGTCGTTTCCGAAAAGCCCAGCCAGCGCGTGATCCGCAGCATGTCCGCCGCTTCCAGCCCCTCGCCGCCATGCACGACCGCCAGCGGATTTCCCGTGAGCGGACCGGCCGCGAAAACGTCGACCAGATCGAGTTGCATCTTTCGTTTCCTTCTTGTTTCCGGCTACTTGGCGCTAATCCTGCAGCTCTGCAGCGACAAGTGGCCCGAAACGGCTCTCAGGGTTTTTCCCGTGGTTCATTCAGGGTTTTGGAGCAAGGGTCCATTCGGATCGTTATGCCGTTACAGAATTGCATTTCCAGGAAGGAAACCCCGATGAAGAAGACCCTGATGGCGCTGACCATGGCCGCCCTGGTGCTGCCCATGGCCACCCCCGCGGCGGCCCAGATGTGGCGCAACGACGATCGTCATGACAGCCGCGACCGTCACGACGGCCGTTATGACAATCGCGGCCGCAACGACCGCGATCGCTACGATTCGCGTGGCCGCTACCGCGAACCGCATCGCATGAGCCGCAACGATCGCGCCTGGCGCGGCCGCGATGGGCGCTACTATTGCAAGCGCGACAATGGCACGACCGGCCTGATCATCGGCGCTGGCGCCGGTGCGCTGGCCGGCCATGAGATTGCCGGCAATGGCGACCAGACGCTCGGCACGATCATCGGCGGCGTCGCCGGCGGCCTGCTCGGTCGCCAGATCGATAAGGGCGACGTGAAGTGCCGTTGAGCTGACGCGCTCGGCTCTGTCGCGAAAAGGCGCGCCGTCCCTGCGGACGGCGCGCCTTTTTCGTTTACGGTTCCAGCGGCTGTCAGCCCTGTATGGAGACCAGCCTCAGATGGTTCTCGATGGCCGGTTCCGGCGCCGAAACGGTGCAGTTGCGACCCTGCCTCTTGGCATCGTACAGTGCCTCGTCCGCCCGCCGCATGACTTCCGGCAGAGACAGCCCATGCGTGGCCGAAACGCCAAGACTGAGCGTGGGCACGACTTTGCCGCCCGCGAATGTCGAGACGGCCAAGTCCGCCACGGTGCGGCGCAGGCGCTCTGCCGCGGCATGGGCCTCGCGGCCGTTGCGGGCCTGCAGGAACAGGCCGAATTCCTCTCCGCCAAGCCGTCCGCACAGATCGCCGGCGCGCAAGTTGGACTGGATGGCATCGCCGATCGCCACCAGCACGCGGTCTCCCACGCCGTGGCCGAACCCGTCGTTGATCTGTTTGAAATGGTCGACGTCCGCCACGATCAGCCAGCCATCGCGGTCCGCCATGGCGTCGCGAGTCATCTCGATGAACACGTCGCGGTTGGTAAGGCCGGTCATCCCGTCCACCCGCGCCGTGCGCTCCAGCCGCTTGAAAGCCTGGGCCAGTTCGTCATGAAGCGCGGAAATCCGGGCCTGCTGGCGCAAGAGCACGATGCAGACCGGCGCGGACACGGCGAGCGCCACCATCACCCCCAGCACGACGAGCTGCACCGGCATGGCGAAACCAGGCACCAGAGCCACGACCTGCAGCAGCAGCGACGTCGCAGCCACTGACAGGCCGGTCCCGGCAGCGACATTGCGCAAGCCCTGGCTCTTCATGAAAACGAAACCCCAAACCCGTTGAACCCCGCAACTTTGTTAGACCATGATAGTTAACAGTTTGCTGATTTGGCGCCGACGTTGGTTAACTTTTTCCATGCCCGGCCGCGAGAGAGAAATGGCTTGACCAGTACCTAAGCCGTTCGTCGCGCGCGGCCTTCGCTTCGGCGCGTATCTCGCTGCGTGCAATAATGTTCATCGCAGGTTCTGGCGCGCAATGGAATTCGGGACGCCGGTCGTACAAGACATTCAACAAAGAAGGATTTCAGATGCGTAAAGCCATCGCAGCCGCCGCCCTGGCCGCTCTCACCATTCCCGCCACTTTCGCCGTTACCGAAGTGGCCGTCGCCCGCGATCACGGCCCGCGCTATCACCGCACCGACAACGGTGTCCGCTACTGGCGCGGTAACGATGGCCGCTATCGCTGCAAGAAGTCGAACGGCACCACCGGCCTGCTGATCGGCGGCGTTGCCGGCGCCCTGGCCGGTCGCGCCATCGACACCCGCGGCGATCGCGCCACCGGTACCGTGCTCGGCGCTGCCGGCGGCGCCCTGCTCGGCCGTCAGATCGACCGCAACAACTCGCGCCCCCGCTGCCGCTGATAGGGCGTTAATCCCTGAAAAACCACGACGCGCCGCCCCTCCGGACGGCGCGTCGCACGGGTGCCACGACTGAAATATTTCGAAATCGCAGGGCGACGGCAAGGCCCTAAGCCCCCGCCACATGGCACCAGAGCTTGAACGGACTACCGGTACCACCGGCGTCAACCGCATCGTCGCATCGGCCTTTGGCGTAAAGCTGGTCAGCGACGTTCCCGAACGGCTTTGCCGCCACGGACTACGCCCCTGGATCGACGGCAAACGCCGCCGCCGGATCGACCGTATCCGTGCCAGCCGCCTCCTGTTCATCCACGTTCCCAAGAACGCCGGCACTTCGATCTGCGACCGCCTTTACGGCGCCCAGATGAAGCATTGCTCCGCACTCTACTACGCCAGGGTCGCGCCCGATCTGCTGGCCCTGCCGAGCTTCGCGCTTGTCCGCGATCCGGTCGATCGCTTCCTGTCCGCCTTCCGCTATGCCCGCGCGGGAGGGACTCGCCACCGCACGATTTCCGAGCCGTTCCGCGGCCGCTACGGTAGCTTCCGCAGCATCGACGATGCCATCGAACACCTCGCATCGGCGCGGTCTCCTTTCGATGTCGATCACGTCTTCCGTCCCCAAAGCTGGTACCTTCTCGACGCCAGGGGCCGTCCGGCGGTGGACCGGCTGATCCCCTATGAGCGGATCGGCGAAATCGGTCGGCGGTTGGGGCGCGAGGAACTGGACTCTCTGCCCGAGTGGAACCGCAGCGGCGAAACGGGCGAACGGCCCACGGCGAGGCAACTCGACTTTCTATGCCGGTTCTATGAGGCGGATTTCGCCCTACGCCTTCAAGCCGTAACGGGCATTGCGGCGCCGCAGCGCACCGCCGGCCGCGCTCCCGCCCCGGTTCCCTCGCTGGCGGGCTGAAGGGTCTTGGAGAGCGGATACGTACAGAACCGCTCACAAGCCTTTCCTACAGGCCCAGTCTGTGCTCCTATGCACGCCGATGACCGCCTGCCTGCCCCCCCCTTGCCGTCCTGCCTTTCTCCGCACCGGACCGACCGTCGAGGGGGCCGCAGGAACTTCGCCTGAACCGTGTAAACCGTGTCAACCTGTCACGACGGCGGCCCTTCATTGAGCGAGCGGCCGACCATGCTGGTAACCGGCGGCGCCAAGCGAATCGGCGCCGCGATCGCCCGCAGGTTCGGAGCGGCTGGCTGGCATGTCGTCATCCACTACGGCCATTCGCGCGACCAGGCCGAAGCGCTCGCCGCGCAATTGCCCTCCGCCGAAGTGGTCAGCTGCGAACTGGACGACTGGGACGCCGGACCTGCGATGATCCGGGACCTCGCCAGCCGCTTTCCCGACTGGCGCGTTTTGGTCAATTGCGCGGGAATGTTCGACCTCGACACGGCGCAGGCGCTCGATCCCGCGACGTTCGACAAGGCCATGCGCGTGAACGCGGGAACGCCGGCCCGGCTGGCTCAGGCCTTCCTTGCCAGCGCGCGCTCCGCCGGCGGCCGGCGGGTCATCCACGTCACCGACCAGAAGCTGCTCAACCCGAACCCGGACTTCTTCTCCTACACGATGAGCAAGCACGCGCTCGCCGCCACGATCCCGATGCTGTCGATGGCGCGCCCGCAGGCCGAGGACAGGATCTACGGCCTGGCGCCGGGCGCCATACTCGCCAGCCACGACCAGACCGAAGCCGAAGCCGAAGTCTCGCACCGCATGAACCTGCTCGGCCGCAAGACCACGGCCGAGGACGTCGCTTCCGCGGCCCTGTTCCTGTCGGATGGCTGGCTGGAAAGCGGCGAGACGCTCTATGTCGATTCCGGCCAGCACCTTCTCGCGCAGCCGCGCGATGTCCTCTTCCTCGCCCGCCAGTGAAAGACACCTGGCGGACGTGAACCTGACTCGTCCTCGCTTGCGCAGATCGCACGCGAAACCCTCTTGCACCGGGCCTGAGCGCCCTTCACAAATGGTTGATGGCAATGGGAATTCTTGATCACTTCCTCCAGCGCGGCGTCCGCAAGGGTGTCCTGGAGGTCGTCCGCCCCGATGGCAGCGTCAAACGCTTCGGCACGTCCACCCCCGGCTTTCCCGAAGTCCGCATCCGCTTCACCGACGCGAAGGGCGAACGGCGCATCCTCACCGATCCCCGCCTTGGCGCAGCGGAAGCCTTCATGGATGGCCAGCTCGTCATCGAGCAAGGCGACATCATGGAGATGGTCGAACTGATCCGCGCCAATGCGAAATGGGACAAGGGCGGCGAACTGCATGAACATACGCCGTTCAAGAAGCTGAAGGGCAAAGTCGTCACGCTGGTCGACGGCATCAACAAGGCCGCGAGCGCCAAGAAGAACATCGCTCACCACTACGACATCGGCAACGATCTCTATAACCTGTTCCTCGACATCGAGCACATGCAGTATTCCTGCGCCTACTGGCCGGAACCCGGCATCACGCTCGAACAGGCGCAGACGGCGAAGCTGGCGCATATCGCCGCCAAGCTCGCGCTTGAACCCGGCCAGCGGGTGCTCGACATCGGCTGCGGCTGGGGCGGGATGGCGATCTACCTCGCAAAGCATGCTGGTGTCTCGGTACTTGGCATCACCCTCAGTGAGGAACAGCTTGCCCTCGCCCGCGAGCGTGCCGAACAGGCCGGCGTGGCGGACAAGGTCACTTTCGAACTCGTCGACTACCGCGATCTGGCCGCGCGCGGCGCGAAGTTCGACCGGATCGTCTCGGTCGGCATGTTCGAACATGTCGGGCAGGCGCAGTTCAGCCAGTTCTTCAAGGCCGTCGGCAACCTCCTCACCGACGACGGCGTCATGCTGCTGCACACCATCGGCCGCATGGGCGGCCCGGGTGCGACCGATGCCTTCACGCGCAAGTATATCTTCCCCGGCGGCTACATCCCCGCGCTCAGCGAGACCGTGGCAGCCAGCGAGAAGTTCCGCCTGATCGCCACCGATGTCGAGAACCTGCGCCTGCATTACGCGCTGACCCTGCGCGAATGGTACAAGCGCTGCGTCGCCAACAAGGAAGCCATCGTCAATCTGATGGACGAGCGCTTCTACCGGATGTGGATCTTCTACCTGGCGGGCGCCACCGCGGCCTTCGAAAGCGGCGGCATGTGCAATTACCAGATCCAGTATTCGCGCAGCCGTCTCGCCCTGCCGCTCACGCGGGACTACATCGCCGCGAACGAAACCGCACTGCTCGCCGGATAGCCCCGGGCCTTTCCTTCATTGCGCAGAGGGGCGCGTGCTGATAGGCGCGCGTCCCGAATCCACTGCCCTTTCTGCGGAGCCCGCGCCCATGTCCGACAGCATCAAGAAGGTCGTCCTCGCCTACTCCGGCGGCCTCGACACCAGCGTCATCCTGAAGTGGCTTCAGGTAACCTACAATTGCGAAGTCGTGACCTTCACGGCAGACCTGGGCCAGGGCGAGGAACTCGAACCCGCGCGCGCCAAGGCCAAGCTGATGGGCCTGCCTGACGAAAACATCTACATCGACGACCTGCGCGAGGAATTCGTGCGCGACTTCGTGTTCCCGATGATGCGCGCCAATGCCCGCTACGAAGGCGACTATCTCCTCGGCACCTCGATCGCTCGCCCGCTGATCTCCAAGCGCCTCATCGAAATCGCGCACGCGACCGGCGCCGACGCGGTTGCGCATGGTGCGACCGGCAAGGGCAACGACCAGGTTCGCTTCGAACTCTCGGCCTATGCCCTCGACCCGAACATCAAGGTCATCGCCCCCTGGCGCGAGTGGGACCTGACCAGCCGCACCGCCCTGATCGCCTGGGCCGAGCAGCACCAGATCCCCGTCCCCAAGGACAAGCGCGGCGAAAGCCCCTTCTCCACCGACGCGAACCTCCTCCACACTTCGTCCGAAGGCAAAGTGCTGGAAGATCCGTGGGAAGAGACCCCGGACTACGTCTACTCGCGCACCGTCAATCCGGAAGACGCGCCGGACGCGCCGGAATACATCACCATCGACTTCGAGAAGGGTGACGGCGTCGCTCTCAACGGCGTCGCGATGAGCCCCGCCTCGCTGCTGACCGCGCTCAACGAACTCGGCCGCAAGCACGGCATCGGCCGCCTCGACCTCGTCGAGAACCGCTTCGTCGGCATGAAGTCGCGCGGGATGTATGAGACGCCGGGCGGCGAGATCTACGCCCGCGCCCATCGCGGCATCGAGCAGATCACGCTCGACCGCGGCGCCGCGCACCTCAAGGACGAGCTGATGCCGAAGTATGCAGAGCTCATCTACAACGGCTTCTGGTTCGCACCGGAGCGCGAGATGCTTCAGGCCGCCATCGACCACTCGCAGCTGCGCGTGAACGGCACCGTTCGCCTCAAGCTCTACAAGGGCAATGCCTCGGTCGTCGGCCGCAAGTCGCCGGACTCGCTCTACTCCGAACGCCACGTCACGTTCGAGGACGATGCCGGCGCTTACGACCAGAAGGACGCTGCCGGTTTCATCAAGCTGAACGCCCTGCGACTCCGTCTCCTGGCCCAGCGCGACGCCAAGTAAGACCTGGGATTCGGCCTTCCGAATCCTTTCAATGCGTTAACGACATAGGGCGGCCCGTTGCGAAAGAGCGACGGGCCGCTTTTGCATGGGTCCCCTTGGCGACGAACTGCCTGTAGGACTCCTCCGCATGACGGGGAAGCACAACCAACCGCATAAAGCCCACCGAATTGCTCGGATCGGCTTTGCTCTTGCCACCGCTGCCATGCTGGTAGCTCCGGCCTCCTCGGCGGTTGCCGAGTCGAAGCTGGCGCCCGCAAAGGTGGTCGAGGCCCCGGCTTCTGCCGCCGTCATCCCTGCCCCCGCCATGCCCGCTCCCGTCGCCGCGCTTCCGCAGTCGCTTGAGCAGGATACGCAGGAATTCGAGGATATTCGCGGCGGCACCGCCAGCTTCTACGGCCACTCGCTTCGGGGAGCCCGCACCGCCAGCGGCGAGCGCTTCAACCCGGACGAACTGACCGCCGCACACCCTTCGCTGCCCTTCGGCACGCAAGTGCGCGTCACTAACGCCATGACCGGCGATTCCGTGATGGTCCGCATCAACGACCGCGGCCCATTCCATTCCAACCGCGTGATCGACCTCTCCGAGGCCGCCGCCAAGGAAATCGGCATCGCGCGCATGGGCTCCGGCAAAGTCGAGCTGGCCGTTCTTTCCGACGGTTCCGACAACGACTGATCCCGCCCGGCCGATACCGCCGACCAATGCTCCGAAGAAGCGCAGGCGCTCTGAAAAAGGGTAGGCCGACGCGGTAACGGAGGGGGTGGGGAAGCACCGCGCCGGCCTTCATTCACAATAACATCGTACCGCCTGCCGGGTTCCCGGACGAGCCGAACATTCTTCGCCGCCCCCGCACCCAGGCCCCCGTATCGGCCCGAGGTTGACACGGTTGACACGGTCCAGAGACCGAAAACGCACCCCCGGGCCTGGCCCCGTCCCCCGGCCTTCCGTCCAGCGACTTGAACTCAAGCGGCCCCTCCTGCCCGCCATCGCGCTCGCCCTCGCCGCCCTCGCCGCCCGAGACGCCGCACACCGCATCGACCGCCGCGAAAGCCCGGTCCTGCCAGACATCCCACGCCGCCCCCGCCAGCGACCGCCAGGCGCCCAAACCCTCGTCCGGCTCGTCCTCCGGCCCGGCCTCGCCCGCCGCCACCGCGCCCAGCCACGCCTCGTAAGCCGCCTCGGCATAAGGCTCGGCCATGCGATCGACATAGACCGCGCGCGCCACCGGCAGGACCGGATCGGGCCGCGACGCCGGCCGCGTCGCCGCCAGAGCCCGCGAACCCGCATCGGCCGAGCAGACCATGTCCGCCTCCGGAGCCTCGCCCGCCAGCAGCGCCAGCACCTCGTCGAACCGCCCGGCGAGATCCTCCACCCCCTCGCCCGAGACATCCGCCCCCGCCGCCCGGTCGAGCCGCGCCAGATGCGCCAGGAGCAACCGCGTATCGAACCGCCGCCGCACCGCCACCTGCTCGCCGTGATAGAACACCGGCTCCTCGACGCCATCGAGCGCCCGCGTCGCCAGCACTTCCTCGACATGCCGCCGCGCCAGCGCCAGCGCTGCCTCCCACCCCTGCCCGAAGACCCGGTCCCGCCGCCGCAACACATAAGCCGACTGCCGCGACATCCCTACCCGCGCCGCCGCCGCCCGCACGTCGCCCTTCTCGGAGAGATGATCGAGAAACCGCACCTTCCGCGCGGGCGTCCACCCGTTGTCGGAGCCTGTCGCCGAGGCGGAGTGCCTTGAAGAGGAACCGGCAGAAGAAGGACAAGTACGAGGGCCATCGCCCTCGCGCTCCCCGAATGCATCCGCCGCGCCCCACCGATCTGGAGCGGACGCCTTGAGAGCGTCGAACGAGGCGTCATCATTCGGCCACACGCCGGGATCGCCCTCGCCCTCACACCGGAGGCGCGCAAATCTCTCCCCCGGCAACCCGATATCCCGAGACGCCGGTATCCACCCCCGCCCGGCGGAAGTGGGATAGGAAGAGTTCGATCGGTCGGACATGGTTCACCCCCGGAATTGGAGCCAAAGCCCCGGCACGGTCGCGCCGGGATGAACCGGATCATTTATCGCATGTCTGGGGTTGTAGGAAAGTGGAATCCCAAAAACCACTTAGTTGTCAATTCGACTATTCAGTATCCCTAGCATATTAGAAAAATCTATTACTGACCAACAAGATCTAACAGACATTGATAACAAAAAATAAAGCCAAAATCCCGACACCAAGATTGACGTTTTTTCATTAATGAACGTTACATTTATTCCACCAACTGCCATAATTGAGATATAAACAACAGTTATCATTATCACCAAAAGTGACAATTGATAACCATATACATAATCTTCAAGGGGGCGATCATCATTCAATATTTTATCGCGAAACTTCTTGTCATTAATAACTGAGGACCCCCTTGCGGTCCAAGCTACGGACATGCTGACTAAAATCGATGCCGCAGGAAACAATGCCTTGGAAGCAAATTGAAATCCATCAACCTTAAGAAGAAGTACCGCCGTAACTGCAACCGCAGCATCAACAAAAATCCAACGACTGATAAGCAATGACAGCCCGGTTCGCCCCCGAGCTTGACGGCTAATCAACCACCTCCAAAATGTTTCAATCTCCATTAAATCGCCGCATACGATTGTAAGTGTCCCTCAAAGTGTGAAGCATAATCTCAAAGGGCGAAATTTTTTCGTTCGACCACATAAATTCACCGAACAATGGAGTTCCGCGGAGAAATACTTTTTTTAAGCGAGACTGCGGCTCTGCCCTCACCATCGCACTAGCCGCTTCACCAACTGACGCGACTCCCCTCGTCAGTTCTTCGAGGACTTGCCGATTTAGGTCATCGCCTTTAACTTCGACGGTCGTTTCTTTTCCGCCAACCAATTCGTTAAATTCTTCTGCGGGACGTTGTATAAGGCGGGATACATCAAAAGCATTTTCATATCGAGCAGTGAAACTAAACCTGACTACTTTATGAGCTGAAAATAAACTTTCAACAAAACTTTCGGGATCAGGAATGACCTCTACATATATTGTATATCCGGATTCCGCCGGAACGCCGCTCGCGTTTAGAAGTTGCTCCAATTTCGCCGCGATTTCGCTTGGATTGAGCGATACTCCGCTTTTCTTCAAAATCCCACAAGCTTGCGTCTTTTTATCAAATACACCCCAAGTAAATGGAGCAGTTTCACTATCTGCCTCGAAAAATGCGTGTCTTACATCATCAAATTGCGGGGCGTTAACCGACTGCACTCGCCCAAGCTGGAAGACAACTCCACCATCCTCAATATTCTCCGGCGCGCCTATATGCCACTCGACATTTCGACGGACAAATGCGCTCGGGCGCTTCATGATCGCTATACTGATCACCTCGGCCTGAGTGCGCTCAATCTCAAATAACTCTGATTGCGCCAGACGTTCGCATTGAATGCGAAGCACATGAAAGCGATTGCTAGCCATAACCCCCCTGAAAGCCCCACCGTTATACGCCCAATGATTGATGGTACGGCGCTGTATGCGGTTCTCAACAGAAATTAGATTTAGAAAAATACAAAGACTGTCATTTTTCAATTAGAAGCACGATACCCTGCGTTACCTTAGCCCTGCCTTCGCATCCGCGCGCGAAGCCCCTTCTTGGGTGCCTCATCCACCAAACCGGCACTCTAAGAAACATTTACGCGGAGCAAGGCTTTCAACAACCCAACATAGCCTCGTCATTGCGAGCGTAGCGAAGCAATCCAGGGCGGCTTTGCGCGACTCTGGATTGCTTCGCTACGCTCGCAATGACGATTTCAGGGGGAGGCTTTGAGGCGAGGTTTCACGCGGGAGCGGCTCGCGCTCGATCTGCAAGGTCTTCACACAGAGGCGCAGAGGGGCATTTCTGCACCACTCTTTTGCGTCTCTGCGTGCTTTAAATGAGGAAGCGGCGTCCCGCTGTCGCAGGGTTGCAATAGGGGCCGGGCCTGCCTGACAGTTCTGTCCAATAGGCCAGCGGTCCCGGATCAAGTCCGGGACGACGGATTTAACGGCGGCGCAACTACAGACAGCGCTTCTACTTCGCCCAGCTGGAAAGCAGCGGCTTCAGATAGTGCCCGGTGAAGGACGCCTTCACTTTGACGATATCCTCCGGCGTGCCCTCGGCGATGACCTGGCCGCCGCGGACGCCGCCTTCGGGGCCCATGTCGATGATCCAGTCGGCGGTCTTGATGACGTCGAGGTTGTGCTCGATCACCACGACCGAATTGCCCTGCTCGACCAGGCGGTGGAGCACTTCGAGGAGCTTGCGCACGTCCTCGAAATGGAGGCCGGTGGTGGGCTCGTCGAGGATGTAGAGCGTCTGCCCGGTGGAGCGGCGGGCGAGTTCCTTGGCGAGCTTGACGCGCTGCGCCTCGCCGCCCGACAGCGTGGTGGCCTGCTGGCCCACCTTGACGTAGCCGAGGCCGACTTCGTTCAGCATGTGCATCTTGTCGCGGATAGGGGGCACGGCCTTGAAGAACTCTTCCGCGTCCTCGATCGTCATGTCGAGCACGTCGGCGATGGAGTGGCCCTTGAACTTCACTTCCAGCGTTTCGCGGTTGTAGCGCTTGCCGTGGCATTCCTCGCAGGTGACGTAGACGTCGGGCAGGAAGTGCATCTCGATCTTGATCAGGCCGTCGCCCTGGCACGCCTCGCAGCGGCCGCCCTTGACGTTGAAGCTGAAGCGCCCGGCCTTGTAGCCGCGCGCCTGGGATTCCGACAGGCCCGCGAACCAGTCGCGGATCTGGGTGAAGGCGCCGGTATACGTGGCGGGGTTGGAGCGCGGGGTGCGGCCGATCGGGGACTGGTCGATCTCGATCACCTTGTCGCAGTTTTCGAGGCCGGTGATGCGGTCGTGCGCGCCTGCCACCACGCGCGCGCCGTTGAGCTGGCGCGAGGCGCCGGCCTGCAGGGTGTCGATGGTGAGCGAGCTTTTGCCCGAGCCGGACACGCCGGTGACGCAGCAGAACGTGCCGAGCGGGAACGCCGCCGTGACGCCCCGCAGGTTGTTGGCGCGGGCGTTCTCGACCACGATCTTCTTGCCGTTGCCCTTGCGGCGCTCGGTCGGCACCTCGATCTTGCGGGTGCCGTTGAGGTAGGCGGCGGTGAGGCTGTTCTTGCTCTTGAGCACTTGCTTCAGCGTGCCTTCGGCCACGACTTCGCCGCCGTGGACACCGGCGCCGGGGCCGAGGTCGACGATATGGTCGGCGGTGCGGATGGCGTCCTCGTCATGCTCGACGACGATCACGGTATTGCCCAGGTCGCGCAGGCGCTTCAGCGTTTCCAGCAGCATGTCGTTGTCGCGCTGGTGGAGGCCGATCGAGGGTTCATCGAGCACGTAGAGCACGCCCGACAGCCCCGAGCCGATCTGGCTGGCCAGGCGGATGCGCTGGCTCTCGCCGCCCGAGAGGGTGCCGCTGGTGCGGTCGAGGTTGAGGTAATCGAGCCCGACGTTGTTGAGGAAGCCCAGCCGCTCGTTGATTTCCTTGAGGATGGCCTTGGCGATCTGCTGCTGCTGGCTGGTGAGTTTGCCCTCAAGCTCCCCGAACCATGCGAACCCGTCCGACACGGAAAGGCGCGCGGCATCGGCGATGTCGCTGCCGGCGATCTTCACCGAGAGCGCCTCGGGCTTGAGGCGCTTGCCCTCGCACGTTTCGCAGGGCTGCGCGGTCTGGAACTTGGACAGCTCCTCGCGCATCCAGGCGCTGTCGGTCTGGATCATGCGGCGGTTAAGGTTGCCGATCACGCCTTCGAACGGCTTGTTGACGGTGTATTCCTTGCGCCCGTCCTTGAAGGTGAGCGGCACGGCCTTGCCCGCGGTGCCGTAGAGGATGACGATCTTCACCTCGGGCGAGAGCGCGTCCCACGGCGTGGTAAGGTCGAACCCGAAGTGCGCGGCCAGGCTGGAGAGCACCTGCATGTAGTAAGGCGAAGGCGGGTTGGACTTGGCCCAGGGCACGATCGCGCCCTGCTTGAGGCTGAGATGCTCGTTCGGCACCACCAGCTGCGGGTCGAACAGCAGCTTCTCACCCAGGCCATCGCAGGCCGGGCACGCACCCTGCGGCGCGTTGAACGAGAACAGGCGCGGTTCGATCTCCTCGATCGTGAAGCCGCTGACCGGGCAGGCGAACTTCTCGGAGAAGACGATGCGGTTGGGCGGCAGGCCGGTGCCCTTGAGCGTCTTCTTGCTGCCCTTCCCCTCGTCCTCACGGCCCGGCACCACACCGTCGGCAAGGTCGATATAGGCCAGCCCCTCGGCCAGCTTGAGCGCCTGTTCGAAGCTGTCGGCAAGGCGGGTCTGGATGCCGTCCTTAACGGCGATGCGGTCCACCACGACTTCGATGTCGTGCTTGTACTTCTTGTCGAGCGCGGGGGCGTCTTCGATGGCGTAGAGTTCGCCGTCGATGCGCACGCGGGTGTAGCCCGCCTTCTGCCACTCGGCGAGTTCCTTGCGGTACTCGCCCTTGCGGCCGCGCACGACGGGGGCGAGCAGGTAGGCGCGGGTGCCCTCGGGCAGTTCCATCACCCGGTCTACCATGTTGGAGACGGTCTGCGCCTCGATCGGCAGGCCCGTGGCGGGCGAATAGGGAATGCCCACGCGCGCCCAGAGCAGGCGCATGTAGTCCCAGATCTCGGTCACCGTCGCCACGGTGGAGCGCGGGTTGCGGCTGGTGGTCTTCTGCTCGATCGAGATGGCGGGGCTGAGGCCGTCGATATGCTCGACATCCGGCTTCTGCATCATCTCCAGGAACTGGCGTGCATAAGCCGAGAGGCTCTCGACATAGCGACGCTGCCCCTCGGCATAGATCGTGTCGAAAGCGAGGCTGGATTTCCCCGAGCCGGAAAGCCCGGTGATGACGATCAGCTTCTCGCGCGGAAGCTCGATGTCGAAGCCCTTGAGGTTGTGCTCGCGCGCACCGCGCACCGTGATGTGGGAGAGACTCATGGAGGTGACGTGTTCCAGATTTGTTCGCAAAGCGCAAGCAGCCGCGACCAGAGCTTTTGCTGCAGGGACGGGACCTCATGTGGGAACCGGCTGCCGGATTGCAACGGTTTGCCCTGCGCATCGCGGCGGCCGCCCGGCCGGCGATGTCATCCGTCGGCCGAACTATGCCGTTCGACGATCCGACCCAATGGATGACTTGAATACGACGAGGTTAAGAGTAATAGAGAAGTTGCCCGGTAATAATAACCGACTCACCTTTTGCCGCATGGTCAACAAGACATACAAGTAAATGTCCAGACATTGCTCAAAAGCCAAGGCGGGATCGAAGGGGCAAGACTAAAGTATATACATGTTCAATGGAGTCGACACACTCCCCGCGACGTTACCGTTGTTTGGGAACGACTTTTCTCATCGATTGAGGTCGCGTTGCAGTTCGCGTTTCGCGGGCCGTGGGGGCTTGCGTGCGGAGATCTGCACTCTTGAGCAACAGGAGAATGCAATGACCAGGATTCACACCGCTTTCGCCGCCATCGGCATGCTGTTCGTGGCGACCTCGGGGCTTGTCGCCCCGGCCCTTGCCGACGTGGTCGTCAAGGACGGCTCGCTCCGCGACGTTCCGCATCGTGAGGTGCGTTACGGCGACCTCAACCTCGATACCCAGGCGGGTATCGATACGCTCAATACCCGGCTGGAAGTTGCCGTTCGCGCCGTTTGCGGACCGATGCTGACCCATCAACTTGAAGAAGTGGCGTCGGTCCACGACTGCCGCGATGCCTCGCTCGACCGAGCCTTTGCGGCCCGCGATGAAATGATGGCGACGCGGATGGCCGCCCGCGAAAACCCAGGCCAGCTGGCGGCAGCCACCCCCAGCCTCGCCGTCGTGGCGCGCCGGGGGAAGTAGGCACACCTTAGTCTCGGACTCCGCCGAGGAAGCCGCCGACGGGAAAGTTCCTGTCGGCGGCTTCTTTTTGCCGCCATCCGGCGCACGCCTCGCGCGCCTCATCGTGCGCGCCTGCCGCTCGTCGCATATCGAATTGCCTCCGGCCCCGCGCCTCGCCAGGGATCGCCTGGATCATCCAGGGACGGAGACGAGAACAATGAGGGGCCGCAAGACGGGTACGCGTATCCTGCTGGCGCTGGGCACGCTGGCGCTTTGTGCGCCGGGCTTTTCGGGTACCGCGCGGGCCGACGATCCCAACGACCGCATGAGCGCCGAGGACATTGCCCGCGACGCCGCGATCATCCGCAAGCTCAATCGTGACCAGCTAGACTATGTGCGCAAGCGCGATGCGCAATACGCTTCCGGCTGGAAAGCCTATCGTGCGCGCCAGGGCGGCGGGGACGAGCAGGACGACGAGGCGACCGGGCAATATGCACGCGGCGACTATGCCGGCGACGAGGACGGCGAGCCTTATGCGCGCCGGGACGAACGCCGGGCCTCTTCCAGCCCTTCGCGCGCTTATGCCCAGGCCCGCCGCGACTACGAGGCCGATCTGGCGCAGTGGCGCCGCGACGTCTCGGCCTGCCGCGCGGGCGACTATTCGCGCTGCGAGCGCTGACACATACCAGGGACCGGCGCCGAAACACCGTTTCGGTCGCCGTGCCGTCATCGTCCCCTGCCTGAGCGCGCCTTCTTAAGCGCCCTTCCTTGAGCAATGGCCCAGCCGTGTTAGACTTGCCGTGAGAAGACCGCGCACGGCATGGCGGGCGCACACTCCCAGGGGGCAGTCATGATGCCGACAGACGCTGCGGATTTCCTGTGATCGGCCGCTGCCCGTGACGCCTGCGGCACCCGCCAACGCCCGCATCCGCGACAGGATGCTGACCGCCGTCGACCTCGCCGCCACTTTCGTGCTCGCGGCCGAATGCGCGCTGACCGGGGTGCAGGCCGATCTCGACCTCTTCGGCATCCTGGTGCTGGCATTCGTCGGTTCCGTCGGCGGCGGCGTGATCCGCGATCTCCTGCTGGGCGAACATCCCCCGGCGCCGCTGCGCGACTGGCGCTATGCCGCCCTTGCCCTGGCCGCGACCGCGGGGGTGATCGCGGCATCCGTGATGCTGGGGCCGGTGGCGAATGTCACCCCGCCGCTCGCCATCGACATGTTCGAGGGCGTGGGCCTGGCGCTCGCCGCCGTGGCCGGCACCCGCAAGTGCCTGGACTACGGCCTGGACGGCGCGCCGGTCGTCGTGATCGCCACGATCAACGGATGCGGCGGCGGCATCCTGCGCGACGTGCTGATTGCGCGGGTCCCGCATGTCCTGCATGAAGACTTCTACGCCACGGCCGTGCTGGCGGGCGCGACGCTGATGGTGGTCCTGATCCAGCGCTTCGGCCTGCGCCGGGACGCTGCCGGCATCGTCGCCGGCATCGCCATCTTCTCATTGCGCGCGGCGGCGCTGCTGGAGGCCTGGCGCCTGCCGCATCTGCGTTAGGACAGGCCCGGAAGACCCCGCCGAGCCGGCGGAATGCGCCGGAAAGGCGCTGCATGGGAGACGAGTCATGATACCGAAGTTCACCGTTCGGGGCCGGATCGCCAGGCCCGTCGCGGACGTATTCGAGGCCGTTGCCGATCCTGCCGTTCTGTCCGAGTTCTTCACCACCGGCGGCGCCAGGGGGCGGCTGGAGACAGGCGCCGTCGTCACCTGGGACTTCCACGACTTTCCCGGCGCCTTCCCGGTCCATGTCGTCGAAGCCGAACCGCCCCGCCACATCCTCCTGCGTTGGGGCGGGGACGAGGCCGCCGTTCTGGCCGATGCCGAGGGCGAGCACCGCACCCTCGTCACCCTGGCCTTCGAGCCGCTCGAGGATGGCCGCACGCTCGTGCAGATCAGCGAGGAAGGATGGTCGGAAACGCCGGAGGGGCTCAAGGCGTCCTATGGAAATTGCGAAGGCTGGACGGGCATGCTGGCGGCGATGAAGGCCTGGCTGGAACACGGCGTCCGCCTGCGGGAGGGGTTCTACAAGTAGCCCGGCGCCGCTTGCCTCTCCCGTCCCGCGCCCTAAAAGCGCAGGACATGAACAAGCCTCTCCTCGCGCTCTCCACCGCGCTGCTCGCTGCCGTGTCCCATCCCGCCATCGCCCGGGAGGCCATCGATGCCGACCGGATCGTCGCCGATGTCAAGACGCTCGCATCCGATACTTTCGAGGGCCGCGCGCCCGGCACGGTGGGCGAGGAAAGGACCATCGGCTACCTGATCGCGCGCTTCCAGGACATCGGCCTCCAGCCCGCCGGACCTGACGGACAGTGGGTCCAGAAAGTGCCGCTGCTCCACACCCGCCTTGCCGCGCCGAAGACGCTGGCGTTCTCCGGGCCGAAGGGTGCCATGCCGGTGACCGTCGCCAAGGACATCTACATCTCCACCGTCCGCCCCGACGACTCCGCGCGCATCGCGGGCGCGCCGGTGGTCTTCGTCGGCTACGGCGTGAACGCGCCGGAGCGTGGCTGGGACGACTTCAAGGGCATGGACCTCAAGGGCAAGGTCGTGGTCTTCCTCATCAACGATCCGGACTTCCACGCAAAGAAGGGCGAGCCCGCCGCCGGCAAGTTCGGCGACCGGACGATGACCTACTACGGCCGCTGGACCTACAAGTTCGAGGAAGCCGCAAGGCAGGGTGCGGTCGGCGCGCTGATCGTCCACGAGACGGAGGGCGCCGGCTATGGCTGGAACGTCGTCACCAGCCCCGGCGGCGAGAACTACGATATCGTGCGGAGCCCCGACAAGCTCACCAGCCTGGCGCTGCAGGGCTGGCTCTCGGGCGAGGCGGCCAACCGCCTGTTCGGCTCCGCCGGGCTGGACCTCGCCAAGCTCTCGGCCGCCGCGCGCCGCCCGGACTTCAAGCCGGTGCCGCTGAAAGGCGTGACCTTCGATGCGGACGTGCCCGTCGCGCATGAAGAAGTCATGAGCCACAACGTGCTGGCCCAGATCCCCGGCACCACGCGCAAGGACGAAGTGGTGATGTTCGGTGCCCACTGGGACGCCTACGGCAAGGGCGCGCCCGACGCGCAGGGCCGCATCTACCGTGCCGGCGCCAATGACGACGGCGTCGGCATCGCCGCCCTCTTCGACATCGCCCGCGTCATGAAGAGCGAGCCCGCCCCGCAGCGCAGCGTCGTCTTCGCGGCCTGGACGGCGGAGGAGCGCGGTCTGCTCGGCTCGGAATTCTATGCCGCCAGCCCGGTCTTCCCGATGGAGAAGACCGTCGCCAACCTCACCATCGACGTGCTCCAGACGGCGGGCGCCGCCAAGGACGTGACGCTGATCGGCAAGGGCCAGGATACCCTGGAGGACGACATGGCCCGCGTCGCCGCAGCCCAGGGCCGCCGCGTCACCCCGGAAGGCCTGCCGGAGCGCGGCCTGTTCTACCGCGCGGACCATTTCTCCTTCGCGAAGCGCGGCGTGCCGGTCATGCTGATGATGGGCATTGCCGGGGCCTCCGACCTCAAGCAGGGCGGCGTCAAGGCGGGCCAGGCCTGGATCGATGCCTATACCGGCCAGTGCTACCACCAGGCCTGCGACGCCTGGTCGCCCGAGTGGAAGATGGAAGGCGCCGTGCAGGACGTCGAACTCGTCCGCACGATCGGCACGGACCTCGCCAATTCCGACAAGTGGCCGCAGTGGAAGGCCGGCTCGGAATTCAAGGCCGCGCGCGACAAGTCCGAAGCGGCCCGCCGATAATTCAGGTCCAGTGAACGAGCAGGTCGGCGGCGGCGTGGATCACCACGGCGCCGCCGATCAGCCATCCGGCCCGGCTCACCGCTCTGGCCGTGCCCCCCTCTCGCCCGGAGTCTCGGCCGGATTCCCGTGCAGGCGGTGACGATGCCTCCATCCGGACCGTGGCCGCGCGCAGAAAGCGCGGGGCTTCCTCGGCCACGCGCGAGAGTTCGAGCAGCGCCGTCTCCAGCTTGTCCGGCGCGGCAAGACGCGACAGCCGCGAAGCGACCAGCCGCCCGCGCATCCGGCCCAGCGCTTCGGACAAGTCGAAGTCCGGCGCGATCCCGGAAAGCACGCCGTCCATCGTCACCATGGCCTTGAAGATCAGCACCAGGTCGGGCGGCAGCACCAGCCCCTCCTGCCGCAGCAACGGGAAGAAATCCGCCACCATCGCATTGAGCACGAGCGCCCCGGTGCCGTGCCGCGACACCAGCCGTTCGGAGGCACGCAGCAGCTTTTCGCGCGGGACTTCGCCGTCCTGCGACCAGGTGGCCAGCATGTCCGCCACGCCGCCGGGGTCGCCGCTGCGCAGCGCCAGGATGAACGTCAGGAATTCGTGCTGCCGCCGCGGGCTGACGAAGCCGACCGAGCCCAGGTCCAGCAGCGCCAGTCCGTCACCGCCGGGCACTTGCGGCGGCAGGCAGAGCAGATTGCCCGGATGCGGATCGGCATGGAAGCGGCCGTTGACCAGCACCATCTCCAGCACCAGTTCCGCCCCCAGCGCGGCGATGCGGGAGGGATCGATCCCCGCCGCCTTCAGCACGGCCGGATCGCGCGGGGCGATGCCTTCGATATAGTCCATCACCAGCACCTGCGCGCCCGTCCACTCCCAGTGGATGCGCGGCACGGTGATCCGCTCCAGCGAAGCGAGGTCGGCGCGCAGCAAGTCGGCATTGCGCCCCTCGGCCGTGAAATCGAGTTCGTCCAGGATCTCGCGGCCAAGTTGCTCGATCATCGCCGCGGGCTTCATCCGGCGCACGGCGGCGCTGCGCGCTTCGGCCAGCGCGCCGAGGTGGCGCATGAGCCGCAAGTCCGCCTCCATCCGCGCGCGAATGCCCGGGCGGCGGATCTTCACCACCACTTCGGTGCCGTCGTGCAGCCGCGCCCGGTGCACTTGCGCGATCGAGGCGGCGGCCAGCGGCTCGGTGTCGAACCGGGCAAAGACGCTCTCCGGCGGCCCGCCCAGCGCCGCTTCCACTTCGCCGCGCAGCGTCTCGAAGGGCAAGCGCGGCGCATCGCTCTGCAATTGTTCGAAAGCGGCGATCCAAGGATCGGGCAGCAGGTCGCGCCGCGTCGCCAGGATCTGGCCGAGCTTCACGTAAGTCGGGCCGAGCGCTTCCAGCGCCTTGCGGGTGCGCGTGGGCAAGTCCCGCGGTTCCGCGCTCTCCTGCGCATCATCGCCCTCTTTCCCGTCGCCACCGATCCCGAGCCGGACCGCCAGCGAGTCCAGCCCGAAGCGGGCGATCACGGCCGAGACTTCCGCCATGCGGCCCCGATCGCGTGCGGCAACGGCTATCGACTTGAACATGCGTCACTCCTTCAGCGGGAGACAACCAGCCTCAAGGCCCGGAAGTTCCGTCGCCATCTCACTGGCCCTCACGCCGGGAGGCATGGACAGCGCCGCCCCGGGAAAGCTAGGAAGCCCGCATGAGCGAGAGTTTAACGGGGGTGCTCAAGCCCGCATTCGCAATCGTCCTCACCGCGGCCCTGGCGGCCTGCGGCGGCGGCACGAAGTTCCGGCCGGTCAGCGACGCGCCGGTGCGCATCGGCCCGCCCTACAAGGTCCGAGGAAATACTTATACGCCCGCCGCCCAGCCCGGCTACGACGTGCTGGGCTATGCCACCTGGTACGGCAGCGAATCCGGTAACCGCGCCGCCAATGGCGAGCGCTTCCGCCCGGACTGGATCACGGCCGCGCATACCACCCTGCCGCTTCCGAGCTATGTCGAAGTGACCGCCCTCGATACCGGCCGCCGCATCCTGGTACGCGTCAACGACCGCGGCCCTTTCGGCGAAAGCGCCCGCGTCATCGACCTTTCGCGGGGCGCCGCCGAAGCGCTGGGGGTGCGAAACAAGGGCAAGGCCGCCGTGCGCGTGCGTGTGGTGGAACCGGCGGAAAAGGACCGTGCCGCCCTGCGCAAGGGCAAGGCGGCGAAGGAACTGCCGCCGGTCTCGCCCACGGCGCTGGCAAACCTCCAGTCGCAGTTCGAGACGGGCGTGGGCACGCGCTGAAGCGGGATGCTTCGCGGAACCGGTGCCCTGCCCCCCTGAAGGTCAGGCCTCTTCCAGTTCCGCGTAAGCCGCGGTTTCCTTGCCGATCAGGATATCGGCCAGGAACCAGTAAGCCTCTCCCCAGGCCGCCAGCACCTCGTCGGTCGCCGCCGCGCCCAGGACGTCGCGGATGGCGGGCAGCAGCGCTTCGGCCACAGGCGGGTAATGCTCCGCCTTCACGCCGGTATCGACATGGCGCTGCACCATGCGCGCGACCGCTCCGGTCAGGTTCTGCAGCTTGTCCACGTTCTGCGCATAGCCGAGGATCGCGGCGGCCAGGCGGCGCGGCTGCTCGCCGGAATCCTGCGCGGCCTGGTCGAACATGGCGCGGACCTCCTCGTTACGGAACAGCCGCTCGTACATGCGGGTGGTGATTTCCACCCCGTGCTGCTGAAGCGCGGGTGCAGTCGCCTTGATCGTGGCGACGGTCTGTTCGCTGAGCGGAGCGGCCATTTCGATTCGTCCTCTTAAATGATGCACAATGGATGCATCTATACGCCGATCCAAAAAGATGTAAATGAGGAGCATCATTTTTCCGGAGACCCGCCTTGCGCCTTACCGCGCACACCGACTACGCCTTGCGCATCCTGCTCCACGCTGCGGTCGATCCCGCGGGGCTGTTCTCGATCGCCGAAGTGGCGCAGGCCCACGCGATCTCGCGCAACCATGCGATGAAAGTGGTGAACCTGCTGGGCAATGCCGGCCTGCTGGAAACGGTGCGCGGCCGAAACGGCGGTTTTCGCCTGGGCCGTCCCGCGCACGCGATCACGCTGGGCGAAGTGGTCCGGCTCACCGAGCCGAACATGAGCCCCGCCGATTGCGGGAACTGCCTGCTCCAGGGCGCCTGCGGGCTGACGGCGATCCTGCGCCAGGCGATGGCGGCCTTCCTCGCCGAACTCGACGCCCACACTTTGGCGGATGCCGCTTCAGCGACCCGGCTGCCTTTCGGCCTTCTGGCGGATCGGGCAGGTTAACGCGCCCCGGCCTTCGCAGCACTCGCCACGCCATGGCGGTGCGACACCCCGCTTCCTTCGGGAACTTTTCACCCTGCAGCGGCGTTGCTCCTCGAAAGAGGAGAGCCTGAAATGAATATCGGAGCCGAAATTCCGTTTCGCCGCAGCCAGTTCGCGCGGAAGACGGGATCCTTGATCCTGGATCGCCAGCGCGAGGAACATCGCCGCGACCACGACGAAGGCACCGAACCCATGTTGGTGTGGACCAAAGGTCGCTTCCGGTCGAGCTGACCGGACCGATTCCCCCTGTCGGAGCGACCTGACGGCGCGCCGGAGCGCAACTTGATTGCGCTCCGGCGCGTATTCCTTTCCGCGAATAAACGTCGCATGCGTCATTTGCGCAATGGCGTTCCTGCCTGCGCTCCAGCCCTTGCACCCCTCGGTTTTCTCCGCTTCAACCCCGTGTGTTGACCACTTTTCGGCACCCGCCCGCGACCCCGCAGGGAGGCCTTCCCTGCTTATTTCGGGCTGCATCTTTCGAGCTGTATCTTTCGGGTTGCCGAAGCCAGGAGAAAAGACCGATGAAGACCCGGCTCATGGCCGCCGCCGCCCCGCTCGTGCTCGGCGCCGGCCTGCTTGGAGGATTTTCCGTGACGGCTGCCGCAAAGACAGACGCCAGGAGCGCCGCCACGGCGCCCGCCTATAACGGCCCCTTCGCCAAGCCCAGCGCCCTGCCGCTCCACGCGCCGGACTTCACCCAGTACAAGGACAGCGACTGGCAGCCCGCCATCGAAGCCGGCATCGCCGCCAAGCGCGCCGAGATCAAGGCCATCGCCGGCAGCAAGGCCAAGCCGACTTTCGAGAACACCATCGTCTCGATGGAGCGCGCCGGCACGCTGTACGACCGCGTCTACAACGTGTTCAGCCAGCTCACCTCGGCCAATACCAGCGATGCGCTGGATGCCATCGATACGGCCGTCAGCCCGCAGATTTCCGAGCTGAACGACGATATCTACCTTGACGATGCGCTCTTCGCCCGCGTCAAGGCCGTGCATGACAGCGCCTCAGGAAAGGCCCTGACCGGCGAGGACGCCATGCTGCTGGCGACCACTTACGACAAGTTCGTCCACCGCGGCGCCCTGCTCTCGGCCGCGCAGAAGGTCGAGCTGAAGGCGATGAACCTCGAAATCGCCAAGCTGGAAACCGCCTTCTCGCAGAAGCTGACCACGGCCACGGCCGCCAAGGCGCCGATCTTCGACACGGCCGCGCAGCTGGACGGCCTTTCGCAGGCCGAAATCGCCGCCGCCGGCAAGCTCGCCGCCGAAAAGGGCAATGCGGGCAAGTTCATGCTGGCGCTGGGCAACACCACCCAGCAGGCCGCGCTCGCCAGCCTCACCAACCGCGACAGCCGCAAGAAGCTCTGGGACGCGAGCATCAACCGCACCTCGGGCGGCGACGAATACGACACGACCGCCATGGTCACCCAGATGGCGACCCTGCGCGCGAAGAAGGCCAAACTGCTGGGCGCGCCCGACTTCGCGACGTACCAGATGTACGACCGCATGGTGAAGACGCCCGCCAAGGCGATGGAGTTCATGAAGGGCTTCGTCCCCGCGCTGCGCGCCACGCAGGACCGCGAAGCCGCCATGCTCGAAGCCGCCATGAAGGCAGAGGGCACCAAGGCCGGCGGCCAGAACGCCACGCTGGCACCGTGGGACTGGTCTTACTACGCCGAGAAGGTCCGCAAGGCGAAGTACGAACTCGACGAAAGCCAGATCAAGCCCTACTTCGAAGTCTGGCGCACGCTGGAAGACGGCGTGTTCTATGCCGCCAACCAGACTTACGGCCTGACCTTCAAGCGCCGCACCGACCTGCCGGTCTACCACCCGACCATGCGCGCCTACGAAGTGTTCGATGCCGACGGCAAGCAGCTGGCGATCTTCTATTACGATCCCTTCGCCCGCTCCAACAAGAAGGGCGGCGCCTGGATGAGCAACTTCGTCGAGCAATCATACCTGCTCGGTGAAAAGCCCGTCGTCAGCAACACCCTGAACATCGCCCCGCCCGCCGACGGCCAGCCCGCGCTCGCCAGCTTCGACGATGTGGAAACCATGTTCCACGAATTCGGTCACGCGCTTCACGGCTTCTTCGCCAGCCAGAAGTATCCCTCGCTCTCGGGCACGAACACCGCGCGCGACTTCGTGGAGTTCCCCAGCCAGTTCAACGAAAACTTCGCGACCATTCCGGCCGTGCTCAACCACTACGCCAAGCACTACCAGACCGGCGCGACGATCCCGGCCGACCTGATCGCCAAGATCAAGGCCGCGCACACCTTCAACCAGGGCCTCGGCCTGGGCGAGACGCTGTCGGCAGCGATGCTCGACATCCAGTGGCACCAGCTCTCGCCGGAAGAAGCCGCGCAGCCGCCGATGGCCTTCGAAGCCAAGGCACTGGCCGCCACCGGGCTCAACACCGACCTGATCCCGCCGCGCTACAAGACGCCGTACTTCCGCCATATCTGGGACAACGGCTATGCTGCGGGCTATTACTCGTACATCTGGACCGAGATGCTCGCTCACGACGGTTGGGACTGGGTGGAGAAGCACGGCGGCATGACGCGCGCCAATGGCGACCACATCCGCAAGACCTTCCTCGGCCAGGGCCACACGAAGGACTTCGCGCAGCTCTACCGCGACTTCACCGGGCATGACCCCGAAGTCGAACCGATGCTGGAAGCCCGCGGCCTGGCGCCGAAGGCTCAGTAAGGATCGGGTCCCGGGCAGGCGCTCGACGCGCCGGCCCTGCCCGAACGAAGCCGCCGCTCCGGAAACGGGGCGGCGGTCTTGCATGGAGCACGGTGAGCCGCGCCCGGCGGCACAGGCTCGGCCGGCCGCGCCTTACTTCGTGGCGTATTCGCCGGGCTGGGCATTGAAGTTCTCGCGCGCGAAGGCCCGCGCGGCGTTGGCCGTCTTGAACGCGCCGTCCTGAAGCGTGGCCGTCACCAGCGGATAGCCGCGCGAATTGTACCTCGTCGTTCTCACGGTAAGGCGGAAGGCCCCATCCTCATCCTTGGTGATGAGGAAAGGACGAGTGCTCGGATCGGTCATGGAATGAATCCCGTTTAGCCGTAGGCCCCCAAGGGCAGGAAAAGCGCTCTGGACGTTCTCGTCCGGCGCATCGCGGCATGCACGTCTCGGCGCATTCCGGCGTCATGAGGCTCGTAAGGGACAAGGGGGGAGCAATGGCTGCCCGATGGTCCGTCGCACGCGACGTCAGCGTGGACGGTGATAGACGATATTTGCGGAAAATGCAATTACAACCCGCAGCCGCATTCCCTCGCGCTAGAACTGCTGCCGGAAATCCACGGCGAGCGGCGCCGGGGCGCCGATCGAGAGGGCGCGTTCGCCGGGATCGCCCAGCCAGTGCGCGGGGCAGTTCCACACGCGGGTGATGACCTCGCGCGAGAGGGCCATTTCCGGCGGGCCTTCCGCCTCCACCCGGCCTTTCGCCAGCACCAGCACCTGGTCCGCATGGTTCATCGCCGTCGCCAGGTCGTGCAGCACCAGGACGACGCCGCGCCCCGCCCGCGCCTGCTGGCGAAAGCGGTGCATCAGCGCCGCACCATGGGCCAGGTCGAGGTTCGCGAAAGGCTCGTCCGCCAGCAGCCAGCCGGGCTGGGTCGCCAGGACGCGGGCCATCAGCGCCCGCGCGCGTTCGCCGCCGGACAGGGTCGAGACCGGGCGGTGGCGCAGTTCCTGAAGGTCCATGGCGGCGATGGCGTCCTCGATGGCGTCCTGCGTTTCGGCGGCGGGCGCACCGCGCCAGGGCAGGCGGCCGAGCGAGATCAGCACTTCCACCGAGACGTCCCAGGCCACTTCCGGCGTCTGGGGCAGATAGCCGATCCACTGCGCGCGCTGGGCCAGCGAGACCGCCGCCAGCGCCCGGCCGCCCATGACCGCCCTGCCCGCATCGGGCTTGAGCAATCCGGCGATCACCGAAAGCAGCGTCGATTTGCCCGCACCGTTGGGCCCGCAGATCGCCGTGATCATGCCGCGGCGGCAATTGAGGGATACCCCGTCGAGCCGCCCGGCGACCGTGACGTTGTCGGCGCCGAAGCTCATGCCACCATGCCCCGGCGCATCTTCAGCAGCAGGCGCAGGAAGAACGGCGCGCCCAGCAGGCTGAGCGCGATGCCCAGCCGCAGTTCGCCGCCGGACAGCGGCATGATCCGGCAGATGCAGTCCGCCACCAGCAGCAGCAGCGCCCCCGCCAGCGCCGAAGGCACGATCAGCGACGAGGGTTTGCGGTCGGTCATCGGGCGCACGAGGTGCGGCACCATCAGGCCGACGAAGCCGATGATGCCGGCTACCGCCACCCCCGAACCGACGACGAGGCCCACGCCCAGGATCAGCAGGGCCTGGAGCCGCAGCGGCTCCACGCCCAGCGAGCGCGCGGCCATTTCGCCCAGGGTCATCGCGTCGAGATCGCGTCCCGCCGCCAGGATGACGCCGATCCCGGCCAGCGTCAGCGGCGTGGCGATCCAGACCTCGCGCCAGGAGCGGTCGGCCAGCGAGCCCATCATCCAGGTGACGATCTCGCTCATGGCGAAAGGCGACGGCGTCAGGCTGATCGCCAGGCTCATCAGCGCGCCGGCGAGACTGGAGACCATGAGGCCGGCCAGGGTGAACAGCGCCACGCCGCCGCCGCGTCCCGCGATCAGCGCCAGCAGTGCCATGGCGCCGCCCGCGCCGATCAGCGCGAAGAGCGGCAGCATCCACGGCGCCGAAGCATAGCCGGTCCAGAAACTCAGCACGGCACCCAGCGCCGCGCCGGGCGCGATGCCGAACAGGCCGGGATCCGCCAGGGGGTTGCGCAAATACCCCTGCATGGCCGCACCCGCCGCGCCCAGCCCGGCGCCCAGCACCAGCGCCAGGACCGCGCGCGGCAGGCGAAGCTGAAGCAGGATGACCGAGGCGCTGTGCAGTTCCGGGGCGAAGGGATTGATCCACACCCGCCCGGCCAGCAGGGACAGCGGCACCGCGACGACGAGCGCGAGGACCAGCAGCAGGACGAAACGCAGGTTCATGGTCTTGCGGAAACGATCCGCCCGGTGGCTTTTGCGGGGGCCGATGCGGTGCCTGTTGCGGTGCCTGTCGCGGGGCCTGTCGCGGGGCCTGTCGCGGGGCCTGTTGCGGCGCGTGCCCCGTGGGCCGGCGTCATCTCCGTTTCCGCAAGCGCGCGGCGCGCGGCGGCCAGTTCGTCCAGCGCACGCGGGATGGTCGCCCCGCCGCACCAGAGAATGGAGCGGCTGAGCAGGAAACGCCGGGTACTGGTCAGCGCGGAGAGCGCCGGATGATGCAACATTCGGTCCTCCTCGGCGAGCGGATCGCCCACCGCGAAGACCACGCGCGGAGGGTCCGCCAGCACGTGCTCCAGAGGCAGGTAATCGGCCTGGGAAAGGCCCCGCGCGCCGGCAATATTCGTAAAGCCGGTGTGCTTCATCATGTCAACGATCAGGGTCTGGTCGCCCGCCACCAGTCCACCGGATTCCCACACTATTGCCGGAAGAAGCGCTGAGCCCGGCGGCGGCGCATCGCGGCGCACGGCGGCGTCGATGCGGGCCACCAGCCTTTCGCCCAGCGCGGCATGACCCGCCAGCCGTGCCAGCGTGCGGACCTGTTCGCGCGCGGCCCCCAGGTCCGACGCGATGGGCATCTTCACCAGCCGGTAGCCGAGGCGCCGGAATGCCGCCTCGCTCGCGGGGTCGAGGAACGCGCTGGCGACGACCACCCTGGGATGGATCGTCGCCACTTCCTCCACCGTCCCCGAGATCGCCCGGTACCGGCGCGCGCGGGCGATCGGCATCGAACTGCTCTCGGGATCCTGGCTATAGCTGGAGATCGCCAGCAACTGCCCCGGATCCGTCACTTCGGCCAGGATGGCGTCCGTGCAGGGGTTGAGCGAGACGATGGTGGGGCGCTCCGCCCCGCTTTCGCCGTGGCCCGGTACCGCGGGGGCGGCCTCGGTGGTGTCACCGCCCCCGCAGCCCGCCAGCGCCGCCGAGCCGGCCAGAGCCAGCACGACAAGGAACCGGCGGGCCTTGCGCCTGCCCCGTCCAACCGATGTCGTCAGGGCAGACGACAGGATCACATCTTCACCCGCACCCCGGCATAAGCCGCGCGGCCCGGGGTGCCATATGTCCGCACCACTTCGTAGTGCTCGTCGAACAGGTTCTCGACACGGCCGTAGACCTGGATGTTCTGCGTCACGTCGAAGGCGCCGCGCAGGCCGACGACGATATTGCCGCCGAGGTAGTAGGTATTGGCGATGTCGTCATAGCGACCGCCGCCCACGCGCAGGTCCGCACCGAGGCGGAAGCCGTCCGACCAGTGCTTGTCCAGGCTGGCATAGAGGTTCGTCTTGGGACGGCGAGCGAGACGCGTGCCGGTCACCTCGTTGGTAGCGTCGAGGTAAGTGGCCGAAAGGCTCATGTCGAAGCCTTCCCAGTCGCTCACCTGCATGCCCAGTTCCACGCCCTTCGCCCGCGCGCGGCCGACGTTGTAGTAGTTGAACGCGGTCAGGTCGTAGTCGATCAGGTTCTTCGTCTTGCGGTCGAAGTAAGTGACCGAGAACGTGCCGTGGCCTTGCGCAAAGGGCTGTTCCACGCCGACATCCCACGACTTCGACGTCTCGGGATCGAGCGCGCGGAAGCCGGAATTGGAATAGAGCTGGTAGAGCGACGGCGCCTTGAAGCCCTCTCCGTAGCTGGCGCGCAGGATCGGCGCTTCCTCGCTGCCGCCGATCACCCAGGCACCGTTGGCCGAGAAGGTGGTCTTGTGGCCGAAGTCCGAATTGTCGTCATAGCGCAGGCCGCCGTTCAGCGTCAGCCCGGTGACGGGGCGCAGGGTCAGCATGCCGAAGTAGCTGTCGATCGAGGTCGAATCCTTCGAGCCGTAATTGTCGGAGAACTTCTGCTTCTCCGTCTCGGCACCGACGAGAATGCTGGCCATGTCGATGGGGGTGTAGGAGACCTGACCCTCGAAACGGTCGGCGCGGCCATTGGTGGTATAGGGACCGAAGACGGCATCGTCCGAGATGCGGCGCGTATCGGTGAGGCCATAGCCCAGGCGCGCGCTGAGGCGGCCGTCCAGCTCCTTGTAGCGCAAGTTGGCATAGCCCACGGTGTCGCGCTTCATGCCCACGTTCAGGGCATCGGCGCCGGTGTTGTCGTAATCGTAATTGGCCTTGGTCCAGTACGTCCCGGCATCGGCGGTAAGACCGCTCACCAGCTCCACTTCGGCGCGGGCGTTGGCGCTCTTGCTCTCGAAGCCGTCCTTCTCCTGGCCGCCGAGGCGCTCGTCGAAAGCGGAGTAGCCGTCGCCCTTGAGCCAGTTGCCGCCCAGCGTCAGGCCCACCGGACCGACCTTGCCCGCCGCCGAGGCGCCGAGCTGCTTCTGGTCGCGCCAGCCGTATTCGGCTTGGCCGCGCGCGGTCCACTGCTCGGTCGGGCGCGCGGTGATGAGGTTGATGACGCCGCCGATCGCGCGGCTGCCCCAGAGCACGCCGGACGATCCGCGCACCACTTCGATGCGGTCGAACTGGCCGACGGTCAGGCTGCCGAAGTCGAAGCCGCCGCCCACGTCGCCGGGATCGTTGATGCGCACGCCGTCGATCAGCACGAGGCTCTGCGCGTTCTCGGCGCCGCGGATGAACACGCTGGCCGGCTGGCCGAAACCGCCCGACTGGGCAAAAGTCACACCCGGCAGGCGGGCCAGGATGTCGGTCGCGGTGACCGCCTGGGTGCGCTCGATATCCTCGCGGGTGATGACCGAGACGGACTGGCCGATCTCGCTGGTGGGGGTTTCGGTGCGCGTCGCGGTGACGACGATACTATCGATTGCGGCTTCATCCGCGAAAGCGGGGGTCGAGACGGCAAGGGCCGTCCCCAGCAGAAACAGGTACTTCACGCGTATTCCTCCAACCTGAACGACTTTGCCGTCCATGGCGGAGACGCGCGCTTTTCCTCATGCGCGTGCTCGCTGCATGCCGGGACACCCCGCCCGGCTGCGGAACGACCGTCAAAGGCAGGTCTCCTGGCTCCCGGATCTTCGCGCCGCCTGCCGCCTTCCCGGTGTGACCCAGTGGCATAGCGTGGCAGGGGCGCTCCCCGGTTACAGTTGCGGGGGCAGCTTCGGACTTGCGCCGAAATTCCCACCAGGGTTCCTTTTCACGAAACCCGGGGCCCGGCTCCGGGCCACCCATGACGTCGCGAGTGCCGATACTGGGCAGTGGGGGGATTGGCAAGCGGCGCAAAGGGCGGCGCGGCGGTATCGCCGGGGAAGATCGCAAACAAACTCTTAAGCGATTCAGCCTATCGCTGCCCGCTGTACCGCTTCGGGACGCGCCGATTTCCAGGGATGCCGCGCCCGGCAAAGCAGGTTAGGCGCAAGATGCGCGATGACCCGATGGAACGCGAAATCCGCGCTGGCCGACGATGCGCCGAAAGGACCCGAGTGACCGCTGCCGCCCTTCCTGCCTGCACCGAAACCTGGGAGCCGCGCCCGCGCGACTTCCAGGGCCATTTCGTGCGCGGCGGACGCAAGCGGCTGCAACGCAGGCGGCGGCGCTGGACGCTCGGCTCGGCCGCGCTCGTCGCCGTGGCCCTGCCTGCCTTCGCCGCGCCTTCCTTCGCCCCGGCCGAAGCCTGGGACCGCCTCACCGCCTCCGGGACGGAAACCGGCGGCGCCCCCGTTCTGCCCATGCCGTTCGAGCAGGCCGGCGCCAGCTTCCCCGGCTCTGCCTATTATTATCTCGAAGCCGAACAGCCCGTGCTCAAGATAGGCGAAGGCATCCATTCCGACGCGGATGACGGAACCGGCGGCCCCGGCCCGGTCGCCCGCGCCCTGCGGATCGACAATTCCGGGGTGGACCGCAGCCGCGCGCTCCAGTGCCTGACGGCGGCGATCTATTACGAAGCCGCCAGCGAGCCCGACGGCGGCCAGCGCGCCGTGGCCCAGGTCGTGCTCAACCGCGTGGCCCATCCGGCCTATCCCAAGACCGTCTGCGGCGTCGTCTATCAGGGTTCGGAGCGGCCGACCGGCTGCCAGTTCTCCTTCGCCTGCGACGGATCGCTGGCCCGCGCGCCGCAGCGCTTCTTCTGGCAGCGTGCCGAATCCGTCGCCCGCGCCGCGCTGTCCGGCGAAGTCTATACGCCGATCGGGCTGGCGACGCATTATCACACGATCCAGGTCAATCCCTACTGGGCCCCGAGCCTGCACTATCTGACCACGATCGGCGCCCATCGCTTCTATGCCTTCAACGGCGCCGCGGGCCGCCCTGCCGCGTTCCGCTTCGCCTATTTCGGCGGCGAGCCGCTGGCCGCCCCGCATCGCCGCGACGAGTCCGCCGCCTCGGCCCTCGCCACCGCCGCGCTGGACCCGCTGGCCGTGCAGCGCAGCTTCGGCACCGCCGAGGCGCTCCGCCCCGGGCAGGCCGCTGCGCCTTCGCCCGCCATGCCCTCCGCCACCCCTTCCACGGGTGCGGAGCGCGCGCCCGTCTATGCCAGCGACGTGCGGGAACGCGGGGGCGAGTCGCTCTACAAGGCCAGCAACTTGCCCGAGACCCAGGGCGTGCGCCCGGAATATGCCAATTCGGGCAAGTGGATCGCCCAGCCGCGTCAGGAGCAGGCCCGCTGACGGCAAGTTGGCGCCTTTAGCGATCCGGCGCTTTCATCAATTCGGCACGGGAACGACTGCAAGGTTTCAGCAACCATAGCCCCACACCAAGACTTAGCGGCTTCATCCTATAATACCGGGAGAGACGCCAAGCCCCCGAGCGTTTCCAACAAGAGGTTCGCTTTACCATGGCAATCCGCTTTTCCGCCGCCCGGGACGTCTCCTGCCCGGTGATGGTGCGAGCGCTGTGCCCGTCGGTTCCGCTCTGCGCGGTGAACGACAACGGCGCCGGCCTGCGCGGCGGCCTCCGCCGCGAGCCGGTCGCGACGGCGACCACGGACACGCCGCACCAGCGCATCCTGGCCGAAGCGCTGCGCCACTTCGCCCGCCATGGCCTGTCCGCCGCCGCCCACGCCCGCGCCCATGCCGCCGCCGCGCGCCTTGCGGGCAACGACGGCGAATGCACCCGCTGGATCGCCATCTGCCGCCAGCTCGACCGCCGCATGGCCGACGCCTTCGCCGGACGGATCGCCAGGAACGACTGAAACCGGCCAACCGCCTTCAGGCCCTGCCCCCCGCCTTCAGGCCCTGCCAGTCGCTAGAACAGGCGGGCCAGCAGCGGCGGTCCCAGGGTCAGCACCCCGATCAGGGCCGCGGCGATCGAAGCGACCAGCACGCCGCCGGCCCCCAGATCCTTGATCCGGCCAATGGCGGGGTCGAACTCCGGATGGATGCGGTCGCACAGCCCCTCGACCGCGGTGTTGAACGCCTCCGCCAGCCATACCAGCGCCATGGCCAGCACGAGCCAGCGCCAGTCGGCGGCGGAAATCTCCAGCCAGAACCCGGCGACCACCACGCCCAGCGAGGCCGCCAGGTGCAACCGGGCATTGTGCTCGTCCCGCACCAGCCAGCGCAGCCCGCGCCCCGCGAACAGGAAACTCCGCAGGCGCGCCCGCGGGCTGAAAGGGCTGGAGGTCGTCTTTCCGGGCGGTTTCAGCAAGCAAGTCAGTCCAGCGATTGCGCGACGAGGCCATGGCGGCCCGTCACGGAGGAGCGATCGGCACGAAGGCGGACAGTGTCCGCAACAGCGCGCCTCGGCAAGCGCCGCCCGCAGGATCTGCAAGCCGCAACATTTGGAAAAAGGCACGACACGGCCGGTACGCCTACGCTCCCTATAAGAAGCCATGCCGCGACCGCCCGCCCCTCATCCGGGCCGACTCGCACCCTGCGACGCTTGCCTGTCATCCGGACGTGCGAGACAGTGAGCCACCCTCGGGAGAGCATCCGGAGGATGCAATCTGCGCCCGGTCTGTTGCGTGAAACGTCCGCACCGCCCTGGCTCAGGGCGCCGTTTCCTGCGCATTTTCGCTCACTATTGCAATTGCGAACTATTATCAGTAAAAACTCGCCTGCCTGCCCTTCGCGCGGGCTTTTCCCGGTTGCAATGTCGGTTCGGGGGGCGTAGGCCGCCCTTCGTTGAACACCGGCACCTGCCTTAGCGGGACAAAGCAGGCCGCCTTTTCGTCCGTTGGTCCCGCCTTTGGGAAGGACAAGCAAGCATCATGGCTCGTAAGAAGATTGCCCTCATCGGCGCCGGCAACATCGGCGGCACTCTCGCGCACCTCGCCGCGCAGAAGGAACTGGGCGATATCGTCCTCTTCGACGTGGCTGAAGGCCTGCCCCAGGGCAAGGCTCTGGACCTGTCGCAGTGCGGCCCCGTTGAAGGCTTCGACGCCAAGATCACCGGCACCAACGACTATGCCGACATTGCCGGCGCAGACGTCATCATCGTCACCGCCGGTGTCGCCCGCAAGCCGGGCATGAGCCGCGACGACCTGCTGGGCATCAACCTCAAGGTGATGAAGTCGGTCGGCGAAGGCATCGCCGCCAACGCACCCGACGCTTTCGTGATCTGCATCACCAACCCGCTCGACGCGATGGTCTGGGCGCTGCGCGAGTTCTCGGGCCTGCCGCACAACAAGGTCGTCGGCATGGCCGGCGTGCTCGACTCGGCCCGCTTCTCGACCTTCCTCGCCTGGGAATTCGGCGTTTCGATCCGCGACGTGAACACGTTCGTGCTCGGCGGCCACGGCGACACCATGGTGCCGGTCGTGCAGTACTCGACCGTCAACGGCATTCCGGTTCCGGACCTCATCAAGCAGGGCCGCACCACCCAGGAAAAGATCGACGCGATCGTCCAGCGCACCCGTTCGGGCGGCGGCGAGATCGTCGGCCTGCTCAAGACCGGCTCGGCCTTCTACGCGCCGGCCGCCTCGGGCATCGCCATGGCCGAAGCCTACCTGAACGACCAGAAGCGCATCCTGCCGATCGCCGCTTATGTCGATGGCCAGTACGGCGTTGACGGTCTCTATGTCGGCGTGCCCGCCGTGATCGGCGCGAACGGCGTCGAAGAGATCATCGAAATCGAGCTGGACGGCGAAGCCAAGACCAACCTTCAGGTCTCGGTCGACGCGGTCAAGGAACTGCTGGTCGCCTGCAAGGGCATCGACAGCACTCTGGCCTGATCCAAGATAGACGCCCCGCCCGCCCCGTGGAACCACGGGGCGGGCGGGCTTCGGCCTATCCGGCCGTTGATTTTACGATCTGGACGGTTGCACTTCGCGGAATTTGCGCCAAGGCGCTTCCCAAGCCGGAATCGGCCTACACCAGGAACAGGAATTAGGATTCCCCTATGTCCATTCTCGTCAACAAGAACACCAAGGTCATTACCCAGGGTATGACCGGTGCCACCGGCACCTTCCACACCGAGCAGGCCCTTGCGTATGGTACGCAAATGGTCGCCGGCGTGACCCCCGGCAAGGGCGGCACGACCCACATCGGTCTGCCGAACTACAACACCGTCGCCGAAGCCAAGGCCGCGACCGGTGCGACCGCCACCTGCATCTACGTTCCGCCGCCGTTCGCGGCTGACTCGATCCTGGAAGCGATCGACGCCGAGATGGAACTGATCGTCGCGATCACCGAGGGTATCCCGGTTCTCGACATGGTCCGCGTGAAGCGCGCCCTCTCGGGCTCGAAGTCGCGCCTGATCGGTCCGAACTGCCCCGGCGTCCTGACCCCCGGCGAATGCAAGATCGGCATCATGCCCGGCAGCATCTTCTCCAAGGGTTCGGTGGGCGTCGTCTCGCGCTCGGGCACGCTGACCTATGAAGCCGTGTTCCAGACCACGAACGCCGGCCTCGGCCAGACCACCGCAGTCGGCATCGGCGGCGATCCGGTCAACGGCACCAACTTCATCGACGTCCTGGAACTGTTCCTGGCCGACGACGAGACCAAGTCGATCATCATGATCGGCGAAATCGGCGGCAGCGCCGAAGAAGAAGCGGCCCAGTTCCTCAAGGACGAAGCCAAGCGCGGCCGCAAGAAGCCCATGGCGGGCTTCATCGCCGGCCGTACGGCGCCTCCGGGCCGCCGCATGGGCCACGCCGGCGCGATCGTGTCGGGCGGCCAGGGCGGCGCCGAGGACAAGATCGCGGCGATGGAAGAAGCGGGCATCCGCGTCTCCGCCTCGCCGTCGCTCCTGGGTGAAACCCTTGTGGAAGTCCTCAAGGAACTCGCCTGACCCCAATCCCCCGCGGGCGGCGCGAATCTTCGGATTTGCGCCGCCCCGGGACCCACACGCGATCCGGCACGTTCGAGATGCCGGACGCCATGCGAACGAAACGGCCCCCTCTCCATCGGGACCATCGTTCCAGATCTAGCTTGGTAGCGCCGGCCGTTTTCCGGCGCGACAAAAGGTGACACCCGATGGGCGACGAAAGTTTCGACTTCACCCCCGATGATGCCCTCGACGGCCCGCAGGCCGGCCCGAGCTGGCAGCGCAAGAACTGGCCGCTCGTAGGAGCGGAGTTCGAGGACGACCTGACCCAGGGCCTCGACCCCAGCGCGCTCAAGGTCCAGATCGAGAAGGCAGCGGCAAAGGGCGGCCAGAAGGTCGACCAGTCCCGCATAGACGAAGCCGCGGCCGACGCAATCCGCGCCATGATGCTGATCCGCACATATCGCGTGCGCGGTCACCTGGCTGCCGATCTCGATCCGCTCGGCCTCAACCAGCGCCAGCTTCCCGCTGACCTCACGCCCGAATATCACGGCTTCGTAGGCGCCGCGCAGGACCGTTCGGTCTACGTCGGCGGCGCACTCGGCCTGGAGTGGACGACCGTTCGCGAGATCGTGCAGATCCTGCGCGCCAACTATTGCGGCAAGGTCGGCCTCGAGTACATGCACATCGCCGATGTCGAGGAACGCCGTTTCCTCCAGGAGCGCATGGAAGGGGCGAACAAGGAAATCGAGTTCACCCCCGAGGGCAAGAAGGCAATCCTCCAGGCCGTCGTGCGCGGCGAACAGTACGAGAAGTTCCTCGGCAAGAAGTACGTCGGCACCAAGCGCTTCGGCCTCGACGGCGGCGAAGCCATGATCCCGGCGCTCGAAGCCGTGATCAAGTACGGCGGCACGCTGGGCGTGAAGGAAATCGTGTACGGCATGGCCCACCGCGGCCGCCTGAACGTGCTCGCGAACGTCCTCGCCAAGCCCTACAAGGTGATCTTCCACGAATTCTCGGGCGGCACCGCCAACCCGGAAGACGTCGGCGGCTCGGGCGACGTGAAGTACCACCTCGGCACTTCGGCGGACCGCGAGTTCGACGGCATCAAGGTCCACATGAGCCTGATGCCCAACCCGTCGCACCTCGAAACCGTCGATCCGGTGGTGCTCGGCAAAGTCCGCGCCTACCAGACCATCGCCGACGACATCGGCGACGACATCGGCCCCGGCGCCAAGCACAAGCAGGTGCTGCCGGTCCTCATCCACGGTGACGCGGCCTTCGCCGGCCAGGGCATCATCTGGGAGTGCTTCGGCCTCTCGGGCGTGAAGGGCTACAACACCGGCGGTTGCATCCACTTCATCATCAACAACCAGATCGGCTTCACGACGAGCCCGCAGTTCGCGCGCAACTCGCCGTATCCGTCGGACGTGGCCAAGGGCGTCCAGGCGCCGATCCTGCACGTCAACGGCGACGATCCGGCTGCCGTGACCTTCGCCTGCAAGCTGGCGATCGACTATCGCCAGACGTTCGGCCGCGACATCGTGATCGACATGTGGTGCTATCGCCGCTTCGGCCACAACGAAGGCGACGAGCCCGGTTTCACGCAGCCGCTGATGTACCAGAAGATCCGCCAGCACCCGCCGGTCAGCAAGATCTATGGCGATCGCCTGAAGCAGGAAGGCGTCATCGACGACACGTTCCTGGCGCAGACGGAAGCGGACTTCACCGCCCACCTCGAAGACCAGTTCGAGGCGGCCAAGACCTACAAGGCCAACCAGGCCGACTGGTTCTCCGGCCAGTGGAGCGGCTTCCACAAGCCCGCCGACCCCGAAACCGCGCGCCGCAACGTCGATACCACGATCGAGAACAAGCTGTTCGACAGCCTCGGCCGTACCTTGACCACGGTTCCCGAAGGCCTGACCGTCCACAAGACGCTGGCCCGCGTGCTCTCGGCCAAGGAAGAGATGTTCAAGTCGGGCGAAGGCTTCGACTGGGCGACGGCGGAAGCGCTCGCTTTCGGCAGCCTCGTCACCGAGGGCTACAACGTGCGCCTCTCGGGCCAGGACTGCGAACGCGGCACCTTCTCGCAGCGTCACTCGGTCTGGGTCGACCAGACCGACGAGCGCAAATACACGCCGCTGACCACCCTGCCCCACGGCCGCTTCGAGGTTCTGAACTCGACGCTGTCGGAATACGGCGTGCTCGGCTTCGAGTACGGCTTCGCCAGTGCCGACCCCAAGACGCTGGTGCTCTGGGAAGCGCAGTTCGGTGATTTCGCCAACGGTGCGCAGATCATCATCGACCAGTACGTCGCCTCGGCCGAGTCCAAGTGGCTGCGCGCCAACGGCCTCGTCATGCTGCTGCCCCACGGCTACGAAGGCCAGGGGCCGGAGCACTCGTCGGCGCGTCTGGAACGGTACCTGCAGCTCTGCGCGCAGGACAACATCCAGGTCTGCAACATCACGACGCCCGCGAACTACTTCCACGTTCTGCGCCGTCAGATGCACCGTCCGTTCCGCAAGCCGCTGATCATCATGACCCCGAAGTCGCTGCTCCGCCACCCGCTGGCGAAGTCGGCCGCATCGGAGTTCACCGGCGGCACCTTCTCGCGCATCCTTTCCGATCCCAAGGGCTCGGAAGACGCCGCGACCAAGAAGGTCATCCTGTGCTCGGGCAAGGTCTTCTACGACCTGCTCGAAGCCCGCGATGCCGCCGAGATCGACGATACCCAGATCATCCGCATCGAGCAGCTCTACCCCTTCCCGGGCGAGCCGCTGGCCAAGCGCCTTGCGCGCATGCCGAACCTCGAAGAGGTCGTGTGGTGTCAGGAAGAACCGCAGAACAACGGTTCCTGGTTCTTCGTCGAATCGCAGATCGAGGCTGCCGCCAAGGAAGCCGGAGCGGCCCAGCCGCGTCCGCGCTACGCCGGACGCAATGCCTCGGCCTCGCCTGCCACCGGCCTCGCCAAGCGCCACGTTGCCGAACAGGCCGCGCTGGTTGCAGACGCGCTGCATCTTTCCGTTCGTTCCGAACTCCGTCGCAAGCAGAAGGCTTGAGATAAATCATGACCACCGAAGTCAAGGTCCCCGTCCTTGGGGAATCCGTCGCCGAAGCCACCATCGGCCAGTGGCTGAAGCAGCCCGGCGAAGCCGTTGCCGCTGACGAGCCCATTGCCAGCCTCGAAACCGACAAGGTCGCAATCGACGTCATGGCGCCCCACGCGGGCGTCATGGGCCAGCAGATCGCCAAGGAAGGCGATACCGTCGTCGTCGGCGCGCTGATCGCCACGATCGAGGAAGGCACCGGCGGAGCCGCCGCACCCAAGGCAGCAGCCGCTCCGGCCGCTGCTGCTCCGGCTCCGGCACCCGCTGCCGCCGCCGTCGCCCCGGCTGCTGCCGCGGCCGACGAAGGTTCGGCCGGTTCCTCGGTCCTCTCGCCGGCCGTGCGCCGCGCGATCCTGGAACACGGCATCGACCCGGCCACCATCAAGGGCACCGGCAAGGACGGCCGCATCACCAAGGACGACGTCCTCGAAGCGGCCAAGAACAAGCCCGCCTCGGCGCCTGTCTCGGCCTCGGCTGCCGCCGCTCCGGCCGCGCGCAGCGAGGAACGCGTCAAGATGACGCGCCTGCGCCAGACCATCGCCAAGCGCCTGAAGTCCGCACAGGACAACGCCGCGCTGCTCACCACCTTCAACGACGTCGACATGTCGGCCGTCATCGAGGCGCGTGAGAAGTACAAGGACGTGTTCCAGAAGAAGCACGGCATCAAGCTCGGCTTCATGTCGTTCTTCGCCAAGGCTTCGGTCCTGGCGCTCAAGGACATCCCGGCGGTCAACGCGCAGATCGACGGCGACCAGATCGTCTACCACGACTATGTGGATATCTCGATCGCGGTCTCGGCCCCGAACGGCCTGGTCGTTCCGGTCGTGAAGGACTGCGACAAGCTGGGCTTCGCCGGCATCGAGAAGGCGATCGCGAACTTCGGCAAGAAGGCCAAGGAAGGCACGCTGACCATGGCCGACATGGCCGGCGGCACCTTCACGATCTCCAACGGCGGCGTGTTCGGCGGCCTGATGTCGACCCCGATCATCAACCCCCCGCAGTCGGCCGTGCTCGGCCTGCACCGCATCGAGGACCGCGCCGTGGTTCGCAACGGTGAGATCGTGATCCGCCCGATGATGTACATCGCGCTGTCCTACGATCACCGCCTGATCGACGGCCGCGAAGCGGTCACCGCGCTCAAGACGATCAAGGAAGCGATCGAGGATCCCACCCGTCTCCTCATCGACCTCTGAGTTAAAAGCCCCGCCCGCCCCGAGAAACATCCGGACGGGCGGGGTTTTCACTTGAGCCGAAATGACTATTTTCCGCTCGTGCCCAAAATGTGCGAAGCACGAGCGTACGGAGGCCTGAACAATGGCTGATTACGATTACGACGTCCTTGTCATCGGTGCCGGCCCCGGCGGCTATGTCGCCGCGATCCGCGCCGCGCAGCTCGGTCTGAAGACTGCCTGCGCCGAAGGCCGCGAGACGCTGGGCGGCACTTGCCTCAACGTCGGCTGCATCCCCTCGAAGGCCCTGCTCCACGCTTCGGAATACTTCGAAGCGGCGAAGGAAGGCGGCTCGATGGCCAAGATGGGCATCAAGGTCACCCCCGAACTGGACCTCGACACCATGCAGGGCCAGCGCCTTGACGCGGTGAAGGGCCTGACCGGCGGCATCGAATTCCTGTTCAAGAAGAACAAGATCGACTGGCTGAAGGGCTACGCCCAGTTCAAGGACGCCCACAGCGTCGAAGTGGCCGGCAAGACCGTGACCGCCAAGAACATCGTGATCGCCACCGGCTCCTCGGTCACCCCGCTTCCGGGCGTGGAGATCGACAACGCGGGCGGCGTGGTGGTGGACTCCACCGGCGCGCTGGAACTTGCGGCCGTTCCCAAGAAGATGGTCGTCATCGGCGGCGGCGTGATCGGTCTGGAACTCGGTTCGGTCTGGCGCCGCCTCGGCGCGGAAGTGACCGTCGTCGAGTTCCTCGACCAGCTCCTGCCCGGCATGGACGGCGAAGTGCGCCGTGAAGCCGGCAAGATCTTCAAGAAGCAGGGCATGGCCCTGAAGCTCGGCACCAAGGTCACCGGCGTTTCGGTTGAAGGCAAGACCGCCAAGGTCACCGTCGAGCCCGCCAAGGGCGGTGACGCGGAAGTCATCGAAGCCGACGTCGTGCTCGTCTCGATCGGCCGCCGTCCCAACACCGAGGGCCTCGGCCTCGACAAGATCGGGCTGGAACTGAACCAGCGCGCCCAGATCGAGACCGACCACGACTTCGCGACCAAGGTCGACGGCGTCTGGGCCATCGGCGACGTGATCCCCGGCCCGATGCTCGCCCACAAGGCCGAGGACGAAGGCATCGCCGTGGCCGAGAACATCGCCGGCCTCACCGGCATCGTGAACCATGACGTGATCCCGGGCGTGGTCTACACCCAGCCGGAATTCGCGGGCGTCGGCCTCACCGAGGAAGCCGCCAAGGAACGCGGCGCCATCAAGGTCGGCAAGTTCCCGATGCTCGCCAACTCGCGCGCCAAGACCAACCACGAGCCCGACGGCTTCGTGAAGGTGATCGCCGATGCCGAGACCGACCGCGTCCTCGGCGTGTGGTGCATCGCCTCGGTGGCGGGCACGATGATCGGCCAGGCCGCGCAGGCCATGGAATTCGGCGCGACCTCGGAAGACATCGCCTACACCTGCCATGCGCACCCGACCCATTCGGAAGCGATCAAGGAAGCGGCCATGGCCGTGCTGGGCAAGCCGATCCACATCTGATCGGCCCCCACCTTCGAAGGCCAAGAAAGGCCGGCGGTGCGAAAGCATCGCCGGCCTTTTCGTTTCCAATCGTTTCGGAAACGCACCCTCGGCATCCAAGGACCGAGTGCGGCCAGACAGGGAACTTCAATCGCCAGAAACCAGCGGGACACGTTGGCCTGCTACCCCTCATGCTCAAGAATTAAGCAGAACATGCCTTGTTTTTAGGCACCATGAGAGGATGTAAGACGTGAGCCTCCTTGCCCTGACCGCCGCCGCCGCCCTCACCGCCGCTCCTGTCACGGCCCATAGTGTGCAGATCGACCACCACGGCGCCAGCTATGCGGTCGACTACGTCACGCACGTCGAAACCCGCTCCAAGGCCATCGGCATCTCGCCGCCCACCCGTCCCAGTTCGCGGCGCTGCATCGTCAGCGCGGACGTCTCGGTCGAGCGCCGCATCCAGCCTGCGGGCGGCGGCCGGGCGATCGCCACGCGCCTGCCGGAAACCCGCACGTTCACCCAGAACCATCCGGGCGACTGCCGTTCTGACGGCAAGGACGCGGCAAAGCTCGTTGCCGGCAAGTCCGACGCCATCGGCGCGCATGTCCGCAAACTCGCCTCGGCCGATCACCACGACACCCTGGCCGCCATCGACGCCGCCCGCGATTTCGCCGTGAACTGAAAACAGGCTACACGCCCGCGAATGAACCGTTATCTGATTCCGGCGGCCCTTTCGGCCGCCGCTGCCGCCACGATGGCCGCCTCCAGCGAGGCCCAGGCCCAGACTGCCTCCCCCACCTTCTCCCTCGAAGCCACCACCGACTTGCGCGAACGCGGCCTGAGTTGGAGCGACGGCAAGCCCGCCCTGTCAGCCGATGCCACCGTCCCCTTGTCCCAGAGCGTCACCCTCGACCTCGGTGCCGCAAGCCTGCGGGACAGCACGAGACATGGCGGCGCCGACATCGGCCTGACCGCGGCGCCGGAAATCTCGCTGCTGTCGCGCGGGGGCTGGACGCTGTCGGCAGGGGCCACAGGCCATGTCTTCGTAGGCGCCTCCGGCCTCAGCTACGGCGAATTGAACTCCACGCTGGCCTACGCCATCGGCCCGGCGCAACTGGCCTTCGGCGCCAGCTTCGCGCCCTCGCAGAAGGCCATCGGCGGCAGCGATCTCTACCTTGAGGGCAATGCCGCGCTGGGCGTTCCCGGCACGGCGCTTACCGTCTATGGCGGCGGCGGCTACAGCACCGGCGCGACCCGCGACGACGCCCTGGCGGCCGACCGCGTGCGCCGCCTGCGTCCGGGCGGCAGCTATTGGGACTACTATCTCGGCGTCGAGCACCAGATGGACCGGCTCGCGCTGGGCCTGCGCTATACCGGCACTTCGATCGGCGACGACCTGGCCGCCGGCAGCGGCACCGGCCGCTATCTCGATCGCGACACCGGCTCACGCCTGGCTGCCTACTTGCGCTTCACGCCCTGATCCGCTGACCCCGGCGCGCGAAAGCGCCGCGCCCGGTACCGATTGGAACCACGCCATGTCTCGGGTATTGTCCCAGTCCAAGGGGACATATCCGGGGCATCCACGCGATGAGGACAGGAAGAGCCCGCACAGCGGGCGGTGCGACCACGCTGACGCCGATCGTGCGAGCCATGGCGCTTGCCCTTTGCCTGCCGCTCGCGCTGGCGGGCTGCAAGCGCGGCATGGATGACAAGCCGCCGCCCCGGGCCAACGATGCGATCACCATCGAGCCTCAGGCCTCGCTCATCACCGTACCGATCCACGCCGACGTCACCGGACTTGCCGCCGCGCTGGAAAAGGAAATCCCCCGCCGGCTCTGGTCGATCGACCGCCCCGAAACGCCCTGCGTGCCCTCGAAGCGGGTGAAAGTGGTCTTCGTCAAGATCAAGACGCCCACGATCAAGTGCCGCATCGTCGGCGAAGTGAACCGCGGGCCGCTGCGCATGACGGGCAAGGGGCGCGACATCCTGCTCAGCATGCCGCTTCATGCCGTGGTGCGGGCCGAGGACATCGGCGGCGTGCTCAAGCGCGAGACCGCCACGGCCGACGCCAATGCCCATGCCACGATCCGGCTAAAGCTGGGATCGGACTGGACGCCGCGCGGCACCGTGGACATCCGCTATGACTGGACGAACGCACCCCACCTCGATTTCCTGGGCCAGCGCATCGAATTCACCGATCAGGCGGACAGCAAGCTCAAGCCGGTGATCGCCCGGCTGGAGCGCACCCTGCCCGGCCACCTGGCCCGTCTGGAACTGCGCCCCCAGATCGAGCGCGCCTGGGCCTCTGCCTTCACCTCGCTGCTGCTGAACGAGAAGAATCCGCCCGTATGGATGCGGGTGACGCCCGAGGAACTGCAGTACGGCGGCTACGAACTCCAGGGCAATCGCCTGCTGCTGCGGCTCGGCCTCAAGACACGGACGGAGACGTTCATCGGCGACCGGCCGGCAGACCCCACGCCGAAGCCCCTGCCCCCGGTGCGGCCGCTGGAAGACGAGGCCGGCAAGCTAGCCTTCTTCATTCCCGTCATTGCCGACTATCGCCAACTGGAGCCGGTGCTGATGCGCGCACTGCGCAAGCGCGCCCAGCGGCCTTTCGACGTGCCGCACCTCGGCCCGCTGATCGCGGATTTCCAGAAGGCGACGATCTACGGCACCAACGGCGGGCGCATTGCCGTGGGCGTCACGTTCAGCGCGCGCGACAAGGCCGGCCGCATGAAACCCGCGCACGGCACCGTCTGGATGACCGCCACCCCGGTCAACGCCGAGAATTCGCGCAAGGTGGACTTCGCCGACTTCCACGTCAGCGGCACCACCGACGCCGTGGGCGGAGACCTGTTGCTGCGGATCGCCAATGCTCCCGGCATGTCGGCCACGCTGGCGCTCGCCCTCGGCCAGAACTTCGAGCACGACTACCAGGAACTTCTCGGCAAGATCGCCCGCGCCATCGACGACAAGCGCGAAGGGGATTTCATGATCCGCGCGCAAGTCCGCCAGGCCCGCACCGGCCGGATCCAGGCCAGCGGCAAGGGGCTCTACCTGCCCGTGTCCGCCCAAGGCACCGCTTCGATCGTGCTGCGCCCGCAAGGCCATATCCCCAGGCCCTGACAGCGTCTCGATTCTGGACGGATCCGGGGGGATTTGCGCCAGAAAGGGACGGTTTCTCTTTACGACGCCCTTGACGTGCAAACGATTTTATACAGAGTTGTCTGACGAACCTAACGCAACCAGAAGAACACGGGGATCGCTTGCAGGCAGTACTTTGCTCCGGCCACGGAGGCAGCCCCTTGCTCACGTTCGGGGAAGCACCCGATCCGGACGTCGCGGCGGACATGGTCCTTATCCGCGTCGAACTCGTTTCCATCGAAGCCATCGATCTCGTCAAGCTGGCGCTCTACCGCCGCGGGCTGGTCGAGGTTCCCGGCTGCGGCGTCGTCGGCTGCCAGGCAAGCGGCACGATCGTGGCCGTCGGCACCGAAGTCAGCCGCTTCAGCGTCGGGGACCGCGTGGTGGCCTATCACGGCTGCGGCAGCCATGCCGAACTCTTCGCCGCTCCCGAAGCCTCGACCTGGCACTTGCCGGACGGGCTGGACCCGGGCATCGGCGCCGCCGCGCCCTTCACCCTGGCCGCCACGCACGACACGCTGAATGCACGCGGCCGGTTGCAGGCCGGCGAGACGATCCTCATCAACCACGTCACCAGCAGCCTGGGCATCATCGCCCTGCAACTGGCGCTGGCGGCCGGCGCGCGGGTGATCGGCATCGCCCGCGATCCGTTCTGCCACGAACGCCTGCGCAAGATCGGCCTGGTCGACATGCTCAGCGCGGGCCGGGACGACGTGATCGCCGGATGCCTGGAGCTGACCGAGGGCCGCGGCGTGGATTTCGTATTCGACGTCAGCGCGGGCGAGCGCTTTGCGCAGCTAGCGCGGCTGGTCGTGCCGGGCGGCCGCTATGCGGCGCTTTCGGCCACCGGGATGCTGACCGACATCGGCTACGGCATGGACGGCGCGGCGCCGGAACTCCATCGCCTGACGATCATGCCCGCCGCCCCGATGCGCGATCCCGAAGTCCACGCCCAGGTGGCGAGGATGCTGGAGCGCATCGCCGGCGGCGACCTGCTATTGCCGATCGAGCACGAATTCGCGCTCTGCGAGGCCGCCGAGGCCTATGAATTCATCCTCGGCGGGCGGCCGTTCGGGCACGTCGTCATGCGCCCCTGAGGGCCAGACCCCGTCAGGATGGATACTCAAACCCCGTCCGGGTAGACCGGGCGGATGTCCACGGGCAGTTCGGCCATGCTGGCGATCACCGCTTCGGCCTGCGGGTCCAGCTTCGCCCAGCGCGCCATGAAGGCCTTGGTGCCCTCGTAGTCGCCCTTGGCCTGGAGCATCAGCATGTCGTGCAGCAGGTCGCGCAGGCCGGCTTCCATCTTCGCGTCGTCAAACGTGTAGCGCTTCGTCGCCGCGTCGTAAGTGAAGGCACCCTTGGCGCGCAAATAGCCGTACTGAAGCGCCGCGCCCTTGCCATGCGCCTCCACCGCCCCGAAGCGCACCGCGCGGAAGATCCCGGCGACATAAGTGGCGAACAGCTGCGGCCGTTCGGCGGCGGGAATTTCGCCCTTCTTCATCATCAGCAGGATGTCCCAGACCCCCGCGACGTCGGCCTTGGCTTCCTCGATCGCCGAGTTCTGCTCCTTGAGCGCCTTGTCGACCGTGGTGGTCTGCCCGTTCACGACGATCGTGCCCGGCCCCAGGCTGTGCGACAATTCGTGGAACAGCGTTTCCAGCTGCATGTACTTGCGGTCGACCAGGCCCGCCTGTGCCGGCACCAGCACGAGCGCGCCCATCGGCTTCAGGATGCGCTCGAACTTGGCGCCCAGCACGTTGGACAGGATCACCTTCTTCGCACCCTTGGCTTCGCGCACGCGCTCGTCGTTGGGCAGGTTGAAGGCCACCGTCTGCGGCCCCGGCACGTTGTCTCCGCCGCCGCGGATCTGCTCGGCCACGGCGATCGGGCTCTCGAACCCGCGCTGGAAGTTCTTGTATTCCTCCGCGATCGGCAGGTTCGCCTCCATGTCGCGCAAGTAGTTCTTGTACTTGGCGAGCGAGGCCGATTCCTCCGGGTCCTTCAGCGTCACGAAGCTCTCGAACGAGGTTTTCGCACCCATCAGCCGATCGGTATAGACCTCGTAAGGCCCGATAGCGACTTCGATCGGCGTGTCCTTCAGGTCCATCCAGGCCAGTTCGCTGGCATAGTAGTCATCCGTGCGGAAGGCCTTGGCGCGCAGCGAGAGGAATGTCTTGAGGCTGGCATTGCTGGTCCGCGCCGCCGCCTGGTCGAGAAGCTGCGCCGCCGGCTCCAGCCACTCCTTGTAGGCCACCGAATAAGGCACCGCGACCAGCTTCGCGCCGTCACGGCGAACGACGGTATAAGGGCTGGTCAGCGCCGCCTTCTGCTCGGGATGGGCCGTCAGATAGGCCTCGAAATCGGCGCGCGTCAGGTCTTCGGGATAGAAGCCGGCGCCTTCCGGCATCGGTGTCGTGCCCCAGAACGGATGCAGGTCGGCCAGTTCGTCCCAGGGACCGAAATTGCGGTCGAACATTTCCACCAGCAAGTCCCGGTCGGCCCGGCGGTTCATCGAGATCGCGCCGCGAACCTGCGGATTCTCGGCATAACGCTGGCGCAGATAGACCGCGCTCATCAGGTCGGACGCCTTGATGAGCAGGTTCACCACGTCCCGCTCCTCGGCAGAGAGGAACTTCGTGTCCACCTCCATCGGGATCGTCGCCAGCTTCGCCTTCTGCGCGGCAAGATCGTAGGCCGGCTCGGCCGCGAGGACCGGTACCGAAACGAGGCTGGTCGCAGCCAGAAGCGCGGGAGCGAGGAGGAATTTGGGCATGATCGGGTCCGTATGGTGGGATTTGTCGGGGCGGACCCTAGGCTTCCTGTCCCGGGAAGAAAAGGCAGAAGCAGGGGACCAAAGCCCCCCCCCTGCACCCCCGGGAATGTCGAAGTCATGTCCAGCCTATCCGTCTGGCGCCCACGGCTGCGTCAGGAGACTTGATGGCTGCGCCGCAAGGAGCGCACCACGGGCAGGCAGCGCGCGAGGCTGACATTCCGAGGGTCCGGGGGATCATCCCCCGGGTCTTCCCTCTCTTCAAACGCCTTCCAGCAACCGATCCGCCTGCGCCCGCGCCTCTGCCGTCACTTCCGCGCCGGAGAGCATCCGCGCGATCTCTTCCTTGCGCTCGCCCTCGTCCAGCAGCGCCACCGAAGTGCGCGTCACGGTGCCCTCGCTGGACTTGGCGATCATGTAGTGCCGCCGTCCCCGCGCCGCGACTTGCGGGCTGTGAGTGACGGCCAGGAGCTGCCCTTCCGAGGCGAGCCGCGCCAGACGCTCGCCGATCGCGCTGGCCACCGCACCGCCCACGCCCCGGTCGATCTCGTCGAAGATCACCGTGGCCGCCCCGCCCTCTTCCGCCAGCGCCACCTTGAGTGCGAGGATGAAGCGCGAAAGCTCGCCGCCCGAAGCGATCTTGGCGAGCGGCGCGAAGTCGGCACCGGGGTTGGTGCTGATGAGGAATTCCACCGCATCCATGCCTTGCGCGCCCCAGCGCTCCTCGGGCAGGCGGATCACCGAAGTCTGGAAACGCGCGGCATCGAGCTTGAGCGGCGCCAGCTCCGCGGCCACGGCCTTGTCGAGCCGCTTGGCGGCCGAACGGCGAAGGTCGTGGAGCGCCTCGGCCTGCTCGCGGTAGACCAGCGCCGCCTTCTGCGCGCTGCGTTCCAGCCCGGCGACATGTTCTTCCCCGCCCTCGATGGCATCGAGCGCGCTGCGCATCTCGCGCATCTTCTCGGGCAGGTCGTCCACCTGGCAGCCCTGCTTGCGCGCGGCGGCGCGAAGGTCGAACAGGCGGGTCTCGATGCGGTCGAGTTCGTCGGGATCGAAAGCCAGGGCCTCGGCGGCGCGGTCCAGGCGGTCTTCCGCTTCGCTGGCCTCGATCACCGCGCGGTCGAGCGCTTCCAGCGCCTCGGCCAGCAGCGGATGCTCCCCGGCGATGCGGTCTAGCCGGCGCGATGCCCCGCGCAATGTTGCCAGCGCCGAATCGGAGCCGGTCCACAGGTGCTGCAGCGCCACGAGATCGTCGGACAGCTTCTCGCCCTTCTGCATCCCGGCGCGCGCCTCGGCGAGTTCTTCCTCCTCGCCTTCCAGCGGCGAGAGAGCGTCCAGCTCGGCCAGGTGCGCCAGGAGAAGGTCCTGATCCTCGGCCGCCTTGGCGACTTGCGCACGGGCGGCATCGAGCGCGTTCTGAGCGCTGCGCCAGGTCTTCCAGGCCGCTTCCACTCCGGCCACGTCACCCCCGGCGAACCGGTCGAGCAAGGCGCGGTGGCCCTTGGAATTGACGAGACCGCGATCGTCGTGCTGGCCGTGGATCTCCACCAGCGCAGGCGCGATCTCGCGCAGCAGGGCGACGCCCACCGGCTGGTCGTTGAGGAAGGCGCGGCTGCCGCCGTCGGCCTTGAGCTGGCGCTTGAGGATCAGCGGCTCGCCCGGCTCGATGTCGATATCGGCATCGTCGAGCACGGCGCGGACATGGGCGGGAAGCTGGGGAAACTCGAAACTGGCGGTCACCGTGGCGCGGCCTTCGCCGGCGCGGACGAGGCCGCTGTCGGCACGGTTACCGATGACGAGGCCCAGCGCGTCGAGCAGGATCGACTTGCCCGCGCCGGTCTCACCGGTGAGAACGCCCAGTCCCCTGGCGAAATCCAGGTCGAGCGCTTCGATCAGCACGATGTTGCGGATGGAGAGGCGGTTCAGCATGTTCGCGATCCGTTCTAACGAAAACCGTGCCGCCCGTCACGCCTCTTCGTGCGCCCGCCATCCTGCCGGCTCGGCGCAAGCACGGCAGGACTCTCGGGAATGCCGCAAGGGCACCCCCGAGGCAACCGTCAGGTCAGGTTGCTGGGCGCGTTCTTGTTCATCAGCTTGTAGGCACGTTCGTACCACTTGCTGCTGGGATAGTTGTGTTCGAGCACGGCGGCGGCCTTCTGCGCTTCCTCGGGAACGCCGAGTGCGAGGTAGCCTTCCACCAGGCGGAACAGCGCTTCGGGCGCGTGGCTGGTGGTCTGGAAATTGTCGACCACGTTGCGGAAGCGCAGCGTTGCCGCCAGCCACTTGCCGCTGGCCTCGTAGCCGCGGCCGATGGTCATTTCCTTGCCCGCAAGGTGATCGTTCACGAGGTCGATCTTCAGCTTGGCGTCCGAGGCGTAGGACGTGCCGGGATAGCGGCGCATCACGTCGGTAAGGGCCTGCTTGGCCTGCTCGGTGGTCTTCTGGTCGCGCGTCACGTCGCTGATCTGTTCGTAATAGCAGATCGCGATCAGGTAGTAGGCGTAAGGCGCGTCCTTGTTGCCCGGGTGGATCGAGAGGAAGCGCTGCGCCGACTGGATCGACTTGGTATAGTCACGCGAGGCGTAATAGCTGAAGGCGCTCATCAACTGGGCGCGGCGGGCCCAGGGGGAATAAGGGTGCTGGCGCTCGACTTCGTCGAACAGCGCGGCGGCCTGGCGGGTGCGGCCCTGGTTCAGGCGCTCCTGCGCGGCGGCGTAGAGCGTGTCCACGTCGCGGGCGACATAGGCAGTATCCTTGTTGCCGCCTCCGCGTCCGGCACATCCGGCAGTCAATACGAGCGCCCCGGTAGCGGCGGCAGCGAGGGCGATCTTGAAGCGCGAACGTTCGAACATGCGCCGGTCTATAGCCAGCGCTTTGCTGAACGCCAAGTGAAGTTGCAGGACGTTACGCACAAGAGCGTTGCGCCGATCCTCTCCCCGTCCAACCCCGGCCCCTCGTGAAGCGGCGTCAATCGCAGAAATACTCGGATTCAGGGCGGTTTGGCGGTTGTGCCGAGCGCCGTCCCTGCCATAGTCGCGGGAACATGGCCGGCACCAACGCACTCTCTTCCCCCGTCATGTCCGACGCGCTCGTGATCCTGGGCGCCGCGGGCATCGTGATTCCCGTCTTCAACCGATTCCGCATCACCCCGGTGATCGGGTTCATCCTGGTCGGCCTGCTGGTCGGTCCGTTCGGTCTCGGCCGGCTGGTCTTCGACCATCCCTGGCTGTCCTGGGTGACCATAACCGACCCGGACGGGCTGGAGATATTCGCCGAGTTCGGCATCATCCTGCTGCTGTTCTCGATCGGGCTGGAGCTGTCCTTCGGCCGATTATGGGCCATGCGCCGCTTCGTCTTCGGGCTGGGCTCGCTCGAACTGATCCTGACCGGCAGCGCCCTCACTTTCTTCTTCGCCGCGATCGGACAGGGCTTTTCGGGTGCCATGGCGCTTGGACTGGCGCTGGCGCTGTCCTCCACGGCGCTGGTGCTGAAGATGACGGACACCACCACCCCGGTCGGGCGCGCCGCTTTGGCGATGCTGCTGTTCGAGGATATCGCCCTCGTCCCCATCATCTTCCTGCTCGGCGCGCTGGCGCCCCATGCCAAGGGCGCGGGCATGGACGAACTGGTCCACACGCTCGTCTGGGGCACGCTGGTGGTCACCGCCCTGCTGGTGCTCGGCCGCTACCTGCTGCCGCCGCTTTTCGCCCAGGCCGCGCGCACCAAGAGCCCGGAGCTGTTCCTGGCCGCCAGCCTGCTGGTGGTGATCCTGGCCTCGCTGGCGACCGGCGCCACCGGCCTCTCGCCCATCGTCGGCGCGCTGGTGGCCGGCCTGCTGATCGCCGAGACCGAATATCACACCGAGGTCGAGCAGATCATCGAGCCGTTCAAGGGCCTTGCCCTCGGCGTGTTCCTGATCACCATCGGCATGAGCATCGACTTGCGCGTCGTGTGGGAAAACCTGGCCTCGATCCTGATCGCCACCGTCGGCGTGATCCTGCTCAAGTCCACGGTCACCGGCCTGCTGCTGCGCATGATGGGCGCCCGGCGCGGCACCGCGACCGAGACCGGCATCCTCATGTCGAGCCCTTCGGAAACCACCCTGATCGTGCTCAGCGCCGCGGGCGCCGCGCAGCTCATCCAGCCCGGCACCGCGATGTTCTGGCAGATCGTCACCGCGCTGGGGCTGACGGTGACGCCGCTGCTCTCCATGATCGGCAAGGTCCTGGCGCGGCAAGTGGACAGTGTGGAAACGCCGCATCAGCCCGCCGAAGCGCCCGACAAGCCCCGCGTCCTCATCATCGGCTTCGGCCGCGTCGGCCGGCTGGTCGCCGACATGCTGGCACGCCACGGCCGTCCCTACCTGGCGGTGGACAGCAATACCGATCTCGTCACCGACGGGCGCCGCCACGGCTACACGGTCGCCTTCGGCGATGCCGGCCGGGGAGACGCCATGCTGCGCTTCGGTGCGGCGGGCGCGGCAGCGGTGATCCTGACCATGGACGAGCCGGTCACCGCCCAGCGCATCGTCCGCAAGCTGCGGGCCGATTTCCCCGAACTGCCGATCATCGCCCGAGCCCGGGACGCCGAACACGCCGCCGTGCTCTACCGCGCCGGTGCCACGCACGCCGTGCCCGAAACGCTCGAAAGTTCGCTGCAGCTCTCCGAAGCCGCGCTGACCGAGATCGGCGTGGCCATGGGTCCGGTGATCGCCTCGATCCACGAAAAGCGCGACGAATTCCGCGAGCAGATCATGGAACAGGGCGGGCTTTCCCAAAAGCCGGCGCTCAAGTCGAGCCAGTTGCGAGAGCCTGAGAAGGCCTAGTTCACGGGCCTGCTCGGCGCCGCGGCGTCAACCGGCGCGCGGCTCGAACACGGACCACCCGGTGCGCTGGACGAGCCGCTCCAGCGCCATCTGGCCAAGCTGGGAATTGCCGCTCTCGTTGAGCCCCGGCGACCAGACCGCCATGCTGGCGATCCCGGGCGCGACCGCAAGGATACCGCCGCCCACCCCGGATTTGCCCGGAAGGCCGATCCGGTAGGCGAAGTCGCCCGAGTTGTCGTAATGGCCGCAGGACATCATCAATGCGTTTATTCGCCTGGCCCGCTTCTCGCTGATCACGCGGTGCCCGTCCGACCGGCCGCCGTTCATCAGGTAGCGCCCCGCCAGCGCCAATTGCCGGCAGCTCATGGTCAGCGCGCAGAAATGGAAATAAGTGCCCAGCACGCGTTCCACCTCGCCCCGGACATTGCCGAAGGCCCGCATGTAATTGGCCAGCGCGCGGTTGCGGAAACCCGTGGCACTCTCCGCGGCGGCCACGACTTCGTCGACGGCGATGGTATCGTCACCCGCCAGTTCCCGCACGAAGCGCAGCAACTGGCCGATCGCCTCGCGCGGCTCCAGGCGGCCGAGCAGCACGTCGGTCACGACGATGGCCCCGGCATTGATGAAAGGATTGCGCGGAATGCCGTGCTCGGTTTCGAGCTGCACGATCGAGTTGAAGGCGCTGCCCGAAGGCTCGCGCCCCACGCGCTCCCAGAGCTGATCGCCTACGGCTCCAAGCGCCAGGGTAAGCGCGAAGACCTTGGAGATCGACTGGATCGAGAACGGTTCGTCGGCATCGCCCGCGACGTGGACGGCGCCGTCCGCCATGACCACCGCCAGCCCGAACTTGTCGAGCGGCACCTGGGCCAGCGGCGGGATATAGTCGGCGACCGCGCCGCGGCTGCCGACTTGGCGCATTTCTTCCGCCACTTCGGTGACGATGGCGGCAATCGGCAACATTGATGCCCCTTCCCCGTCTTCCCGGACCAGACCCGAGACCGCTGGCCGTGAACGGCCCACCTCTTGGCAGGGCGCCCTGCCCAAAGCTATCGCCTCGGGAATTGCCGGCGGCCCCGGATCAAGTCCGGGACGACGCGCGAATTACCCCGCCAGCACCGCCTTCACCGCGGCAATGGCATCGGCAGCCTTGTCGCCGTCCGGACCGCCGCCCTGGGCCATGTCGGCACGGCCGCCGCCGCCCTTGCCGCCCAGTGTCTCCACGCCCTTGCGGACGAGGTCGACGGCGCTGATCGTGCCCATCAGGTCTTCGGTCACGGCCGCCGCGATCGAGGCCTTGCCCTCGTTCACCGCGACGATCGCGGCCACGCCCGAACCCATGCGTTGCTTGGCCTGATCGAGCAGTCCGCGCAGTTCCTTGGGATCGAGGCCTTCGAGCACCTGGCCCGAGAACTTCACGCCGCCCACTTCCTCGTCGGCCGCCTCGGACTTGGCGCCGCCGCCGCCAAGGGCGAGCGCCTTCTTCGCTTCGGCCAGCTCGCGCTCCAGCTTGCGGCGCTCATCGAGCAGCGCGGCCACGCGGGCCTCGACGTCTTCCGGCGTGGTGCGCAGTGCGCTGGCCGCAGCCTTGAGGGCTTCCTCGCGGGCCACGAGCCACTGGCGCGCACCTTCGCCGGTCAGCGCCTCGATACGGCGAACGCCCGAGGAGACCGCGCTTTCCGACACGATGCGGAACACGCCGATGTCGCCAGTGGCGCGGACGTGAGTGCCGCCGCACAGTTCGACCGAATAGTTGCGCTCCCCGCCTTCGGTGCGAGCGGTACGGCCCATCGAGAGCACACGCACTTCATCGCCGTACTTCTCGCCGAACAGCGCCATGGCACCCGCTTCGATCGCATCGTCGGGCGTCATCAGGCGGGTGAGAACGGGATCGTTGGCGCGGATTTCCGCGTTCACTTCGGCTTCGATCGCCGCAATGTCCTCGGCGTCGAGCGCCTTGGGGTGCGAGAAGTCGAAGCGCAGGCGCTCGGCCGCGACCAGCGAGCCCTTCTGGGTGACGTGATCGCCCAGGCGGTTACGCAGCGCGGCGTGCAGCAAGTGCGTGGCCGAGTGGTTGGCGCGCACGGCATCGCGGCGCTCGACATCGACCGTGAGGTTGACGGCGTCGCCCACCTTGATCGTGCCGGCTTCCACGGTGCCGCTCATGGCATGGAGACGGCCGAGCGGCTTCGCGGTGTCGACGATGGCGATCTTCAAGCCGCCGGCGCCGGCAATCGTGCCGCGATCGCCTTCCTGGCCGCCCGATTCGCCGTAGAACGGCGTCTGGTTGGTCAGCACGACCACCTGCTCGCCGGCCGTGGCCGACTGGACTTCCTTGCCGTCCTTCACCAAGGCCACGACCTGGCCTTCGCCGGTGGTCGAGGCATAGCCGGTGAATTCGCTGGCGCCTTCGCGCTCGGCGATGTCGAACCAGACTTCGCTGTCGGCAGCCTGGCCCGAACCCTTCCACGCGGCGCGGGCGGCAGCTTTCTGCTGGGCCATGGCGGCATCGAAGCCGGCACGGTCCACGGCGATGCCGCGCGAACGCAGGGCGTCCTCGGTGAGGTCGTAAGGGAAGCCGAAGGTGTCGTAGAGCTTGAACGCGGTCTCGCCGGGAAGTTCGCCGCCCTCACCCATGTCGCCGGTCGCTTCGTCCAGCAGCTTGAGCCCGTTGGCGAGCGTGCGGCGGAACTGCACTTCCTCGCGCTCCAGGGTTTCCTCGATCAGCGGCTGCGCGCGGCCGAGTTCCGGATAGGCCTGGCCCATTTCGGCCACGAGCGCCGGCACCAGGCGGTGCATCAACGGATCACGGGCGCCGAGCAGGTGCGCGTGGCGCATGGCGCGGCGCATGATGCGGCGCAGGACGTAGCCGCGGCCCTCGTTCGAGGGCAGCACGCCGTCCGCCAGGAGGAAGCTGGTCGAGCGCAAGTGGTCGGCGATCACGCGGTGGCTGGCGCGCTGTTCGCCCTCGGCGGCGACGCCGGTGAGGCTTTCGGAAGCGGCGATCAGGGCCTTGAAAGTGTCGATGTCGTAGTTGTCATGCACGCCCTGCATGACCGCCGAAATGCGTTCGAGGCCCATGCCGGTGTCGATCGAGGGCTTGGGCAGGTTGCCGACGATTTCGCCGGCCGACTGCTCGAATTGCATGAACACGAGGTTCCAGATCTCGATGAAGCGGTCGCCGTCTTCTTCCGGCGATCCCGGAGGGCCGCCCCAGATGTGGTCGCCGTGGTCGAAGAAGATTTCCGAGCACGGGCCGCACGGGCCTTCGTCGCCCATCGCCCAGAAGTTGTCCTTCGTGGGGATGCGGATGATCTTCGATTCCGGCAGGCCGGCGATCTTCTTCCAGAGATCGAAGGCTTCGTCGTCGGTGTGGTAGACGGTGACCAACAGCTTATCGACCGGGAGGCCCCATTCCTTGGTCAGCAGGGTCCAGGCGTGCGTGATCGCCTGTTCCTTGAAGTAATCGCCGAAGGAGAAATTCCCCAGCATCTCGAAGAAGGTATGGTGGCGCGCGGTGTAGCCGACATTGTCGAGGTCGTTGTGCTTGCCGCCGGCGCGAACGCACTTCTGCGAGGACGTGGCGCGCGGCGCGAAGGGCGTTTCAAGACCCGTGAACACGTTCTTGAACGGCACCATGCCGGCGTTCACGAACATCAGCGTCGGATCGTTGTAAGGAACGAGCGGCGCGGACTGAACGGCCTCGTGACCATTGCTGGCGAAATAGTCGAGGAAGGACCGGCGGATTTCGTTGGTCGTGTGCATGACCCGCGCCGATAATCCAGCGAAGCGGCGGCGGCAAGCGGCTTGCTGCGGTCAGACTGTTCGGTTCTCGCGATAAGCGGCAGCCACTTTGGCGGTGTTGCAAGCGTGCCACGGGTTTTGGCTGCTTCTCGTCCCGGACTTGATCGGAGATCGCCGGCAGTCCTTGAGGCGCGCGTTAGCGCGAGGGCGCCTTGCCGTGCGGTGGGCTGCTCATGGCCAGCGGTCCCGGATCAAGTCCGGGAAGGCGGGTTCCCTATGTAGGGCCTTAAAACAAAAACCCCGGCGCGATGGCCGGGGTTTTCTTCGTTCTGCGGGGACACGCAGATCTATTGGCCCAGATTTATTCGGCCCGGATTTACTCTACCCAGACTTACTCCGCGTCGTCTTCCGCCGAAGGCCCGACCATCATTTCTTCGGCAAGGCCCGCGGTCTGCGCGCGGATGGCCTTTTCGAGGCGGTCGGCGACCTCGGTGTTTTCCTTCAGGTAGTTCTTCGCATTTTCACGGCCCTGGCCGATGCGGATCGAATCGTAGCTGAACCAGGCGCCCGACTTCTCGACGATGCCGGCCTTGACGCCGAGATCGAGGATTTCGCCGATCTTGGAAATGCCCTCACCGTACATGATGTCGAATTCGACCTGCTTGAACGGCGGCGCGACCTTGTTCTTCACGACCTTCACGCGGGTAGCGTTGCCGACGATATCGTCGCGGTCCTTGATCTGGCCGGTGCGGCGGATGTCGAGACGGACCGAGGCGTAGAACTTGAGCGCATTGCCGCCCGTGGTCGTTTCCGGGTTACCGTACATGACGCCAATCTTCATGCGCAGCTGGTTGATGAAGATCACCATGCAGCGCGAGCGGCTGATCGAGCCGGTCAGCTTGCGGAGCGACTGGCTCATCAGGCGAGCCTGGAGGCCCACGTGGCTGTCGCCCATCTCGCCTTCGATTTCCGCGCGGGGGACCAGCGCGGCAACCGAGTCGACCACCAGCACGTCAATCGCGTTCGAACGGACCAGGGTATCCGTGATTTCGAGCGCCTGTTCACCGGTATCGGGCTGCGAGACGATCAGTTCATCGATGTTGACGCCCAGCTTCTTGGCATAGACCGGATCGAGCGCGTGCTCGGCGTCGATGAAGGCAGCGGTGCCGCCCGACTTCTGCGCTTCGGCAATGACATGAAGGGCGAGCGTGGTCTTGCCCGAGCTTTCCGGCCCGTAGACTTCAATCACGCGGCCGCGCGGAAGACCACCGACCCCCAGCGCGATGTCCAGTCCCAGCGAGCCGGTGGAGATCGCTTCGACCTGCATCGCCTCCTTGGAACCCAGCTTCATCGCGGAGCCCTTGCCGAACGCCTTGTCGATCTGCGCAAGCGCGGCTTCGAGCGCCTTCTGACGGTCCATGTTGTCCTTTTCCTTGCCTTCCTGGATCAGCTTGAGCTGAGCAGCCATGTCACTTCCCCTTTGCTACCGGCCTGACCGGAAAGGTCAACGTCGCGGGGATCTATGTATCGCCTTTGTTCTCATGGAACAAGAGGGGAACGTCGGCTTATTTCCTATTTTTAACGCCGCCTGCCGTGCGTGCGAGAACATCCCCGACTTTTTCGGAGAGCTGCTGCACCGAGAACGGTTTGGGCATGAACCAGGCATTGGCGATGCCGATTTCCTTGCGCAGCTGCTCCTCGGCATAGCCGGACATGAACAGCACCGGCAGGTCTGGCGCGATGCGGCGGATCTCGCGCGCCATGGCCGGGCCGTCGAGCGAGGGCATCACCACATCGGAGACGACGAGATCGAACCGGCCGCCTTCCTCCACCAGTTCGAGGCCTTCCTCGCCGTCGCGGGCGCAGGTCACTTCATAACCCTGCCGCGTCAGCGCGCGTTCGGCGACGATGCGGACGGGATCCTCGTCTTCCACCAGCAGGATCGCGCCGCCCCCGGCCCACTGGCTCGGCTCCGCCTCCGGCTCTTCCACCGGCGAGGGCTCGGGCGCCGCGCCCGGCGCGACGTGATGGACCGGCAGGTAGACCACGAAGCGAGTGCCCCGCCCCGGCTCGCTTTCCGCGAAGATGAAGCCGCCGGACTGCTTGACGATGCCGTAGACGGTGGAAAGGCCGAGGCCGGTGCCCTTGCCCTGCTCCTTGGTCGTGAAGAACGGCTCGAAGATCTTGCCGAGATGCTCGGGAGGGATACCCCCGCCCGTGTCTTCCACGAAGAGCGCGGTATAGTCGCCGGCGGGAATGATCTCGCTGCGCATGGCCCGCACGTCCGTGTTGCTGATGCGGCGGGTCGCGAGCGTCAGGATGCCCGCGCCGTCGCCCTTCATCTGCATCGCATCGCGCGCGTTCACGGCGAGATTGACGATCACCTGCTCCAGCTGCGTCGGGTCGGCGCGAACCGGCCCGAGATCGCGATCGTGACTGACGACGAGCTGGATCTTTTCACCGATCAGGCGGCGCAGCATCTGCGATACGTCCGCCACCACGTCGGGAAGCTGGAGCACTTCGGGGCGCAGTGTCTGCTGGCGCGAAAACGCCAGAAGCTGGCGCGTCAGCGAGGCGGCGCGGTTCGAGTTGGCGCGGATCTGCTGGATGTCGTCATAGTCGGAATCCCCCGGCGTATGGCGCATCAGCATGAGGTCGCAGGTGCCCAGGATGGCCGTGAGCACATTGTTGAAATCGTGTGCGACGCCGCCGGCGAGCTGGCCCACGGCCTGCATCTTCGTCGCCTGCGCGACCTGGCGCTTGAGGCGGGTTTCCTCCGATGTGTCGGTCAGCCCGAGAAGCACGGCCGCCTCGCCAAGCCCGCGAACACCGGCAAGGCTGAGGGAAACCGGGTCGTCCGGCTGCGCGGTCAGGCGCACGGCGATGTCGCCGGCAGCGGCGGGGCCCTGCGCGAAACGGCGGATCGCTTCCGAGAGCGCGCGCTTGTCGTCCCGCACGACCAGGTCTGTCGGGTAGCTTGGCGGATGCTGGCCTTCCTGCCCGGCGGCGCGCATGAAGGCCGGGTTGGCGAAGAGCAGGCGTCCATCGCGGTCGGCCATGGCGAGGCCGAGCGGCAACTGGCTGAGCAGCGCTTCCAGATGCGGCGCGGCCGTGCCGCCGCCGCCGCCCGCACCGATGCCCTGCCCGGCCTCCACCACCAGCATCAGCGACGGCGTGATGTTGGGATCGGGCTCGACCGGCGATTCGGGGTCGGCGATGGGAACGTGATAAAGCACCAGCGGACCGCCGCGCCCCGCATCGCGGGCCCAGCCGATCCTTTCGCCTTCTTCCTGGCTGATAAGCGAAACGAAATCGAGCCCGGTCATGTCCGAGAGGGCATCGCCCGTCGCGCGCTGGGAAAAGCCGGCGCTGGCGGCCCGGATCATGCCGTCGGGATCGACCACGGCCGCGGAAATGCCTGCCCGCGCCAGGCCCTTGCCGAGCCGGCCGTCGACCTGCCGCACCAGTTCCCCCACGAGATCGACCGCGCTGACGGGCTGGATGCGCCAGACCAGGAAGTCGTCCCCCCGGCCCGAGCGCTGGATTTCCACCCGCCAGTCCGCGGCGGTATCGCCTTCGGTGCGCACTTCGGCGCGGGCATGGCCATCGCGCCAGGCCGCGCGCACGGCATCGGTGAGGCGCTCCATCGCGGCATCGTCGACCGGCAGGCGCGGCGGCGGGTTGGCGGTGCCGAACCAGAGTTCGAAGCTGCCATTGGCGCAGGCCAGGCGGCCGGCGCGATCGGTGACGGCAATGGCCGTATCGGTCCGGTCGATCGCAGCGACGGTGACTGACCAGTCGGGCTGCGCGAATTCGATATCAGACGCTTCGGGCCGACGATTGGCGATCATCCAGGCCAGACCGGCGAAGACCAGCAACGTGCCCGTGAGCACGGCGACCAGCAGGCCGTCCCCGCTCACCAGCCAGACCAGCGCGGCACTGGCCACAAGCGCCAGGCCGACAACGGCGGTGTCCGAAAGGCCGCCCATCCGGTTCCGGCTGACGGCCTGCGAAACGCCCGACCGCTGCTGGCCTGCCTTCATGCAATTCCTTCCGTGTCGCCGGTCTTTACCGAAGCCTTCGCCGCAGGCGTCGAGGATGCGGCCAGGGATATGGAGGCGGCCTCGTTCTCGGCATGGCGGAACAGCGCGCGGTGGCGGCGGGCGCGGTGCTTGCGGCCGATCCAGTAGCGCCAGAACCACATGGTGAGGAAATAGCTCAGGAAAGCGGCGACGATCGACTGGATGAACAGGCCGATGAGAACGGCCGGCGCCGTGTCGGACAGCAGCCAGCTGCGCCACTGGGCCAAGCCCGCGCCTTCGCGCACCATCGCCTCCACCGTGGCGATGTCGGCGTGATAGCCGAAGCTGTTTCCGATCGCGACCGCGAGCGGCAGGATGATGAGCAGCGTCGTCACCGGGTTGCTGATGAAGGTGACGGCCGCCGCGAGCGGGATATTCCCGCGGAACGGCACGCACATGAGCGCCGCGCCGACGATCTGGACACCGGGGATGAGAGCGAAGATCCCGATGAACATGCCCACGGCCACGCCGCGCGGCACCGAGCGGCGGGTGAAGCGGAACAGTTCCGGGCGGCGGGTGAACGGCGCGGTGAAGCGATTCGCCTCCAGCTGTGCATGCGTGGGCATCTGGCCGTGCAGCCAGGCCCCCAGGCGGTGCAGCAGGTCGCTCACTTGTGTTCGCGCAGGATGCGGCCCTGCTCCCGCTTCCAGTCGCGTTCCTTGATCGTGTGGCGCTTGTCCGCCGCGTTCTTGCCCTTGGCCAGCGCCAGTTCGACTTTGGCACGGCCCCGGCCGTTGAAGTAGATCGAGAGCGGGACCAGCGTCATGCCCTTGCGCTCCACCGAGCCCTGCAGGCGCGAGAGTTCCCGTTCATGCAGAAGCAGCTTGCGCGGGCGCTTGGGGACGTGATTGTAGCGATTGCCGTGGCTGAATTCGGGCACGTTGGAGTTCACCAGCCAGCACTCGCCGTTCTTGATCTCGGCGTAGGATTCCGCGATCGAGCCTTCGCCGAACCGCAGCGACTTCACTTCCGTGCCGGTCAGCGCGATGCCGGCCTCGAAAGTTTCCTCGATGTAGTACTCGAATCGCGCCTTGCGGTTTTCCGCGACGCTCTTGTGCTTGTCGAATGTCGTGTGCTGCGGGCGTGCCATGATGACCCGGCATGTAGGGATTGGCGCGGGAAAAGGAAACGCCCCTTTGCGTCATTTCGTCCTGCGGCGATGGATAGTCGGCCGTCGCTGGATCGGGAGCACGAACGGCGCCGTCGTCCCGGACGTGATCCGGGAGGACGGCGCCTTGTCGCTCAGACCAGTCCGGCGTGGGCCAGGGCTTCGTCCACGGCGGTGCGGGCCTTGTCGCTGCAGGGGACGAGCGGGAGGCGCAGTTCGTTTTCGATCCAGTCGTGGACTTGCGCCAGCGCGTACTTGCACGGGCCCGGCGAGCTGTCCTCGAACATGGCGTAGTGCAGCGGATAGAGCAGGTCGTTCAGGCGTCGCGCTTCTTCCAGATCGTTGGCGGCGCAGGCCGCCTGGAATTCGGCGCAGAGCTTCGGCGCGACGTTGGCGGTCACCGAGATGCAGCCCACGCCGCCTGCCGCGTTGAACGGCAGCGCGAGTTCATCGTCACCGCAGAGCTGCACGAAGTGCTTGCCGATGCCCATGCGGTGATCGGTGACGCGGCTGAGATCGCCGCTGGCATCCTTGATGGCGATGAAGCGATCCGGGAAGCGGCGCGCCAGTTCGCAGACGGTTTCCGGCAGCAGGTCGGTGACGGTGCGGCCGGGCACGTTGTAGAGCACGATCGGCAGGTCGTTGTTTTCGGCCAGATACGTGAAATGCGCCAGCAACCCTTCCTGGCTTGGCCGGTTGTAGTACGGCGCCACCAGCAGCGCCGCCGAGGCGCCGCACTTCTTGGAGAAATTCATGTGCAGCAGCGCGTTCATCGTATCGTTGCTGCCGCAGCCCGCGATCACCGGCACCCGGCCGGCGGCCTGCTCCACGCAGAGTTCGATGACGCGATGGTGCTCGGCATTCGAAAGCGTCGAATTCTCGCCGGTCGTACCGCAGGGCACGAGGGCTGAAGAACCCGCTTCTATCTGCCAGTCCACGAGTCGCCGAAAAGCCTGCTCATCGAACGCTCCGTCGCGAAACGGTGTAACAAGCGCAGGAATGGAACCCGAGAACATGGACTTTACCTCACCTGATGTTCATTGATCGAGCCCGACGGACCCGATGTTCAGCGCCTGATAAGGAGCCTTTTCCCAAAATGTCCAGCATGCAGCGTGTCGCCCCCCTCGTCCTGCTTGCTTCGACCGCCGCATTCGGCATCGCCATCGGCAGCCCCGCAGCCGCGCAAGACGGCCGCGAATGGGACCTTGCCAAGGCTCAGGCGATGCAGTCGCACGACATGGCGGTTCACCAGTCGATCGACCGCTGGCGCCAGCTCTCTGCGTCGGACAGCTTCGATTTCGGCAGCTATTCCGGCTTCCTGCTGACTTATCCCGGTTATCCGCAGGCGGACAAGATTCGCGTATCGGCCGAACGTGCGCTGCTGAACCAGTCGCCCGACGCCAATTCGGTGGTCTCGTTCTTCACCCGCTATCCGCCGCTGTCGAACCAGGCCGCCGGGCGCTACGCCGTGGCGCTGACCACGCTGCGCCGCCCCGATGCGCAGCAGCGTGCACTGGCCGCCTGGCGCGGCGGCACGCTGGCGCCGAACGACGAAGCCCTGATTCTCGCCACCTACCGCGGCATGCTGACCCCGGCCGACCATGACATCCGCATGGACCGGCTGCTGTGGCAAGGCGAAACCGCGCAGGCGGAGCGGCAGGTCTCCTTCGTGTCGGCCGAGCGGCGCGCCCTGTTCATGGAGCGGCTGGCGATGTTGCAGGGCTCGCCGCCGGGCACGCTGGGCCTCGTGCTGACGCCGCAGATGAACGCCGATGCCGGCTATATCTACAGCCGCGCGGTCCAGGCGCGGAAGAGCGGCAACCTGCCCGGCGAAATCGCCCTGCTCTCGAATCGCCCCACGCTGACCGCGCCGGTCCCCGAGCCGGAAAAGTGGGTGCGCGAACTGCTCACCGCCGCCAAGGGCGCGGGTGCCGATTCGGCGGTGCGCATCGCCGCCAGCATCGACGACGCCTTCGCGCCCGGCACCGACATCAGCCAGCTCTCCTTCCGCCTGCGCGACGACTATACGACGCTGGTCTGGCTGGGCGGCACCAAGGCCCTGTGGCAACTGGGCGACGCGCGCCGCGCAGCGCCGCTGTTCTATCGCTACGGCGCCGCGGCGCAGACGCCCGGCACCCGGTCCAAGGGCTTCTACTGGGCCGGCCGCGCCCTGGCCCGCGCCGGGGACACCGCCGGCGCCAACCGCTATTTCCAGATGGCCGCGGCCTATCCGCACTACTTCTACGGCCAGCTCGCGCTCGAACGGCTGGGCCGCCCCCTGCCCGACCTCGACACCCGCCCCCGCGCGGTGCCGACCCAGGCCGAGCGCTCCGCCTTCTTCGCTAAGCCGCTGACAAATGCCGTGCGCGATGTCGCCCGCGACGGCGACTGGCGCACGACGGTGCAGTTCTTCCGCGAAATCTCGGACCAGGCGCAGAGCGAATCCGACCATGTGCTCGTGGCCGAACTGGCGCGGCAGATCGGCCGCCGCGACCTTGCCGTCATCCTCGGCCAGAGCGCGCACGGCGACGGCTACCAGGACTTCGGCCAGATCGCCTACCCCCTGATCCCGATGCCGCCCGGCGCCGACTTCGCCATGGCACATGCCCTTACCCGGCAGGAGAGCCAGTTCGCCCAGAACGCGCTGAGCCATGCCGGTGCGCGCGGCCTGATGCAGCTCATGCCCGCCACGGCGCGCGAGCAGGCAGGCAAGCTCGGCATGGCCTATGACGAGAGCGCCCTGATCAACGACGCCAGCTACAACATCCGCCTCGGCGATGCCTACTTCACCCGCATGCGCAATTACTTCGGCGGTTCGCTTCCGCTGGCGGTGGGCGCCTACAACGCGGGCGCGGGCAATGTGAACAAGTGGCTGCGCGCCAACGGCGATCCCCGCACCGGCGCGGTGGACTGGATCGACTGGCTGGAACAGATCCCGATCTACGAGACCAAGAACTACATCCAGCGCGTGCTGGAAAACGCCGTGGTCTACGAATCGATGTATCCGAAGGAATCGGGTTATCGCGGGAATACGCCGCTTACGCAGCTGATCGGCAAGCGCAGTCCGGGGTGAGGGTTAAGGGAAGAAGCAGGGGAGCATAGCCCCCCTGCACCCCCACAACTGTCCAGGTCACGCGGACCAACCGCGTCGTGCGCCCATGGTCGCGTCGGGAGACTTATTGGCTGCGCCGCAAGGAGCGCACGACGGACAGGCCGGGCGCAAGGTCGACATTCCGAGGGTCCGGGGGATCATCCCCCGGGTCTTCCTCTTCTTAAATACCCTTCACCCTGAACAACCCCGCCCCGTGCGAAGCAAGCCGCGCCGAAACCCGCCCTTCGACTGCGCCAAGATCCTTGCCCTCCCACAAGTCCCGCACGGAAGCCTTCGCGCCCAAACCAAGCAGCGAAAGCGGCACGCTCACCTCGCGCTCCTTGTCCGACACGTTGAACAGCGCCACGTAGCGATCCCCGCTACCCTCGGCGCGCGCGGTCCAGACCTTGGTGCCGTCGTCGAGGAACAGCGGCGTGTTGTCGGTGCTCGCCTGGTTCACCGCCAGCACTTCACGGTTGGTCAGCAGCGCCAGCGTCGGCGCGTCGAGGTGGCGCAAGTCGCCGCCCATGATGAGCGGCGAGCGGGCGATCGACCAGAGCGTCATCAGCGTGCGCTGCTCGTCCGGGGTGAAGCGGGTGTCGCGATCGCCCAGGGCGAGGCGGCCGAGCGGTAGCATGTCGGCGTCGGGCCAGGAGCCGGGGCCGCGGAACGGCGTCCAGTTCTCCAGGCGCGTGAACTGCGTGTAGAGCTGCGCCCATTCGTCCCAGAAGTCGTCGGAGATGCGCCACATCTGCGCGTGCTGGCGAACGTGGGCGCCCCGCAGGACGGGGGTTTCGCCCGGCGAGAGGCTGAGCACGATGGGGCGGCCGCAGCGGGCGATGGCCTTGGCGGCGGCCTCGATCTCGGGCGCGTGGGCATCGTAGGGACGGCTCATGTCGTCCATCTTGACGAAGTCGACGCCCCACGAGGCGTAGAGCTTGAAAATGCTGTCGTAGTAGTCCTGAGCGCCCGGCTTGCTCATGTCGACACCGTACATGTCCGGGTTCCAGGAGCAGATGCTGGCGGTGTCGGCGATGTCCTGCGCGCGCAGCTTGGTGCCGAGCACCGGGAGGTTGAGCTTCACGGCATGGCGCGGGATGCCGCGCATGACGTGGATGCCGAACTTCATGCCCATGGCGTGGACTTTGGCGGCGAGCGGCGCGAAGCCCTTGCCTCCCTTGGACGAGGGGAAGCGGTTGGGCGCGGGGATCATCCGGCCGTTGGCGTCCAGCGCCGGCACCGGGTTGGCGTTGTAGGTGTAGCTCTTGGCATCCGGTTCATACCACTGGATGTCTACGGTGAAGACATCGTAGCCGAAGGGCAGCAGCTTCTCGCGCATGATCGCGGCGGTTTCGAGCGCCTGCGCCTCGGTGATGGTGCCGGCGAAGCTGTTCCAGCTGTTCCAGCCCATCGGCGGGCGGGGCGCGAGCGCAGCGCCCGGTGCGGGTGCCAGGCCGGGCATCGGCGCGGCAGCGCCGACGGCTGCCGGGCTGCCGGCTTCGGCTCCGGCCCTGGCGGCCAGCCCGAGCAACGGTGCGGAAGCGGCAGCGAACAGAGCGGCGCGGCGTGAAATGTCCATGACGATCCTCAAATCCCGTTAGATATTGCTCGCTCTTTTGTCGGACTAATAGGCGGCGCGCAAGCCGGTGACGAAGCGGATCAGGGACTTGGCCGGACCGGCAATGCTTTATAAGGATCGGGTCATGAAACCCGCCGGTCCTCCGATCTCGCCTTCAGGCATGGCCGCGCTGCGCGCCCGCTACGACCATCTGCTGGGCAAGGAGCGCCCGGAAATCGTCGAGATCGTGTCCTGGGCCGCGGGCAACGGCGACCGCTCCGAGAACGGCGACTACCTCTACGGTCGCAAGCGCATGCGCGAGATCGACCGCGAACTGGGCTATCTCGCCCGCCGCATGAAGGCACTGCGCGTGGTCGACCCGCGCGAGCAGACCGAGCGCGGCAAAGTGTTCTTCGGCGCCACGGTGACCCTCGCCGACGAGGACGACCTCCAGATGACCGTGACCATCGTCGGCGACGACGAGCAGGACGCCTCGAAAGGCCTGATCGGCTGGAGCGCCCCCATCACCCGCGCCCTGCGCGGCGCGGCCGTGGGAGACCTCCGCATGGTCCGCCTGCCATCGGGCGAGAAGGAATGGGAAGTGCTGGAGATCGGGTACCCGGCCCCGTGACGCCGCGAGTGCGTGGGATTGCGCTGAACGTGGCGGCTCTGGCGATGGCAGGCCTCGCCCTGACGTTCTCGCCCGCGCCGGCACGCGCCCGGGAAAGCCTTGGGATCTACGCCGGTTGGGGCGCGTTCCGCGATCCGGTGATACCGCGGTGCTATGCCATAGCCATGGCCGAGCCCAATGCTGCGGCGCGGGAGTACCAGCCTTTCGCGGCAGTCGGCACCTGGCCCCGGCGCGGCGCGCGCGGGCAAGTTCATTTCCGGCTGTCGCGGCGGATCGCGCAGGGCGCGCAAGTGACGCTGTCGCTCGGCGGGGAGCGCTTCGTGCTGACGGCCGGTGAAGGCGATGCCTGGGGGCGGGACGAGAAGGACAATGCCGCCATCGTCGCGGCCATGCGCTCCGCGCCGCGCATGACCGTGACGGCGCGCGACCGCCAGGGCCACCGCTTCGTCAATGCCTGGGCGCTCTCCGGCGCCGCTTCCGCCATGGACGCGGCGCTGATCGGCTGCGCGAAGCTGCAATAGGGGCGGTATGTCCGGGCTTTCCGCCCGGCTGTCCGCACTGACGGAAACCGGCCGCGCAACGGAAACGCGCCACGGAAAAGGGCGGGAACTCTCGCTCCCGCCCTCCCCCTGCAATCGCGTGTCGCCTTAGAAGCGGACGCCGACGCCGGCCATGACCTGGTGACGGTCGAGGTCGAGGTCGAAGCGCTGGCCGTCCGCGATGTCGCCGGTGTAGTCCATCTCGCCCTTCTCGTAGTTCGAATAGCGATATTCGAGCTTCACGAAGGCATTGTTGGTGATCGCCTGCTCGACACCGGCGCCGATGCGCCAGCCGTCGGCATCGATGTCGCGGTTGGTTTCCACGGTGCCGAACGTGCTGCGCACGTCGAACTTGGCGTTGGTGTAGCCGCCCTTGGCGTAGACCATCGTGGTCGGCGTAACGACATAGCCCACGCGCGCGCCGACATAGAGGTCGCGGTTGGTCTTGACGTTGCCGAGGCCGAAGCCTTCGAAATCGCCGTCGTCGAACTTGGTCTTGGCGGTCGACCAGGTCACTTCGGCTTCGGGACCGAAGACGAGGTTGCCCGACCGGAAGTCATAGCCGGCGCCGACGCCATAGGCGAAGCCGTCGATCGACTGGTCGTTATCGACATTGGCATCGTCGTCGACGCTGCTGCCGGCCTTGGTCACGTCGTAACCGGCCAGCGCCTCGACATGGAAGCCCGAGAACGGCTCGACCGGGCCGGTGTCCTGCGCCATGGCGGGGACGGAAGCGATAGCGGTGCCGAGGGCGAGGCAGGCGAGAATCTTCTTCATGGGATGCTCCATTCGTTGTTTTTTCCGACGGGCATCCGTTGGCGGCGACCGGCCCGTCTGGACTGGTCAAATGATCGTCATACGGGAGGAGTTTCCTGAACCTAACACAACGAAATTGCTGATGTTTTTGTGTCACACTTGATCGACGGAGCGAGGGCATGGAGCGCCAGGCGGCGGGAACCCGCGAAGCATTGCAGCGGTTCGCGCAGGCCTGCGCGAGCGCGCATCTTCCGTTTTGAGCGCGGATGCACTATATGCCCCCCCGATCATGACAGACGCGAACCAGACTCCTTCCGGCCCCTCCGGCGCCGGGCCGATGCCGATCCCGGGCCATATCGATCCCGTGCCGGTGCCCCGTCCCAACCTCGTGGAGGGGGTGACCCCGCGCGAAGACGGCCGCCTGGACCTGATCGGCCTGCCCAAGAAGCGCATCGCCGAAATGTTCGAAACGGCCGGGCTCGACGCCAAGGCAGCCAAGCTGCGCGCCAAGCAGGTCTATCACTGGCTCTACCACCGCGGCGTCACCGAGTTCGAGGCGATGACCGATATCGCCAAGACCATGCGCCCCTGGCTGGCCGAACGCTTCGTGATCGGCCGCCCCGAGATCGTCGAGGCCCAGCACTCCAGCGACGGCACCCGCAAGTGGCTGCTGCGCACGGCCGACGCGCACGATTTCGAGATGGTGTTCATTCCCGACGCCGATCGCGGCACGCTCTGCGTCTCGTCGCAAGTCGGCTGCACGCTCAACTGCCGCTTCTGCCACACCGGCACCATGCGCCTGGTGCGCAACCTGACGGTGGGCGAGATCGTCGGCCAGGTCATGCTGGCGCGCGATGCGCTGGGTGAATGGCCCAAGGGCCGCATGGACTTCAGCTTCGGCGACGGCATCGACGGCGCGGATGTGGCCGACGACGAGGAGGAAGGCAGCTACACCTCGGATGGCCGCCTGCTCACCAACATCGTGATGATGGGCATGGGCGAGCCGCTCTATAATTTCGACAATGTGCGCGACGCGCTGAAGCTGGTCATGGACGGTGACGGCCTGGCGCTTTCCAAGCGCCGCATCACGCTCTCCACGTCGGGCGTGATCCCGCAGATGGCCCGCTGCGGCGAGGAAATCGGCGTGAACCTGGCGGTCTCGCTCCATGCCGTGACCAAGGATGTCCGTGACGAGATCGTGCCGGTCAACAAGAAGTACGGCATCGAGGATCTGCTCCAGGCCTGCGCCGACTATCCGGGCGCGTCGAACGCGCGCCGCATCACGTTCGAATACGTGATGCTCAAGGACAAGAACGACAGCGACGACGACGCGCGCGAACTGGTCTGCCTGCTCAAGAAGTACGACCTGCCCGCCAAGGTCAACCTGATCCCGTTCAACCCCTGGCCGGGCGCGCAATACGAATGCTCGACGCCGGAGCGGATCAAGTCGTTCTCGGAAATCGTGTTCAGGGGCGGCATTTCGGCTCCGGTGCGCACCCCGCGCGGGCGCGACATCGATGCAGCCTGCGGCCAGCTCAAGACCGCTGCCGAGAAGAAGAGCCGCGCCGAACTGGAGCGCCTCTATGCCGAGAAGGAAAAGGAACTCGGCTGAGCCTTTCGCGCGATCCTCGTACCTTTCCCGGAATCTTTCGGCCGGATGCTTTCGGCCGGACAGTTTCGGCATGACGCCGTGAACTCGGCATTTGGCGCGGGGCAAATCCGCCCCTAGACAGGGACGAGATCGACCGAGAGGACTTTGGATGACCGAGACCCTGCCCCCGACTTCGGCTGAAGGCGAAGAACCCCTGCGCGGCATGGTCCGCCTGCCGGGCGGCACTTTCACGATGGGTTCGGAAAGCTTCTACCCCGAGGAAGCCCCGCTGCGGCGGGTGGCCGTCGATGCCTTCTGGATCGACGAGACGCCCGTCACCAATCGCGACTTCGCCCGCTTCGTGGAGGCCACCGGCCATACGACCGGGGCCGAGATCGCACCCGATCCGAAGGACTATCCGGGAATGCCGCCCGAGATGGCGCATGCCGGCTCGCTGGTCTTCCGCAAAAGCGCGACCCCGGTGGACACGTCCAACCCGGCCAACTGGTGGAATTTCGAATTCGGCGCATCGTGGCGCCATCCGCTCGGGCCGGGCAGCGACATCGACGCGCTGGACCTCTGGGACCATCCGGTGATCCACGTCGCTTATGCCGATGCCGAAGCCTACGCGACGTGGGCGGGCAAGGATCTTCCGACCGAAGCCGAGTTCGAATTCGCCGCCAAGGGCGGTCTCGATGATGCGGCCTATGCCTGGGGCCACGAACTCGCGCCCGAAGGCCGGATGATGGCCAATTACTGGCAGGGACTGTTCCCTTTCGCGAACCAGTGCCTGGACGGCTGGGAACGCACTTCGCCGGTGCGCAGCTTCCCGGCCAACGGCTACGGGCTTTACGACATGATCGGCAATACCTGGGAATGGACGCGCGACTGGTGGTCGGAGCGGCCGGACGCCGGCAAGAAGCAGGGCGGCTCCTGCTGCGCGATCAGCAACCCCAAGGGCGCGAAGCTGAAGGACAGCTTCGATCCCGCGCAGCCGCAGATCCGTATCGGCCGCAAGGTCATCAAGGGCGGCTCGCATCTTTGCGCTGCGAATTACTGCCAGCGCTATCGCCCCGCCGCACGCCATCCCGAAATGATCGACACGGCGACGACGCACATCGGCTTTCGCTGCGTGGTCCGGGAAAAATAGAAATCCGATCAAGGCGCAGCGTGTAGGAAGCGGCGCTTCGGGAAGCAGCGGCCGGCCGATGGGATCGGCCGGCCAGCACTGTCATTCAGGTCCGTTGCGGCAAAATCGCGCTCGGGACGTTTTCTAGCGGGCGATGGCCAGGGCCACCGGCGCGCGGACCGTTTCCTCGACCGGCACGAAGTCCGGCGTTTCGCGGAAGTCGCCGCCGTGCGTGATGAGCCCCTGGTTCACGGCCCAGATCGCGGCCTGGGTACGGTTCTGGACCATGAGCTTGCGCAGAATGGCCTTGACGTGAACCTTGACCGTGGCCTCGCTGATGTCGAGACGATAGGCGATCACCTTGTTGGGATAGCCCATGACCAGGCAGCGCAGCGTATCGATTTCGCGATCGGAAAGCAGCTCGCTGAGCTGCACCTGCACTTCGGCCTTGCCCTCGGCGATGACCTGCTTCTGCGGCAGATGCTGCAGCAGCGCGCTGGGCAATACCTTTTCACCCTGATTAACCAATCGCAGGGATTCGATCAGGGGTTCGGAGCCGATTTCCTTCAACAGGAAGGCATGGGCGCCAAGCTGGAAGGCTTCCACCATCTGCCCGAACTCGAATTCGTCCGCCAGCAGGACCGCCCGCATGTGCGGATGGCGCTCCTTCATGGCCGGAAGGCATTCGAGCAGGTCTCCACACGTTCCCATGTCGAAAACGGTAAGACCAACGGTTGGTGAATCGCTGTCGCTGAGCACCGCGTCACAGTCCTTGAAGAACCGGGTGCACTTGAACTCGCACTTGTCGAGAATCTTGCAGATCCCTTCCCTCACGAGGGAGTTGAAACCGACAATGCTCACGCACACTTCATCAAAAGTCGACATCGTCTTTCTCTCCTGAATAACGGAAATACGGACGACCCAAGCGTATTATGATATTATTTTGGGACTGATCCTGACTCACCCAAGCGCAGGACGGAACAGTCAAAGAACTTCCCTTTCGGAAAATCCCAAATCAGAAAATCAACGACAATCGCTGGATGACCTTGCCAGAATGGCGAGCCCCCCCTTTGCATGCCCCCTATTTCCACCCACACCTTAGGTAGATCACCTTAGAACATATTGTCGTCTTCAAGTCGAGGGGGTGGTTAGGTTCTATTCGAGCCGTGAATGAGCATTCTAGGTGCCTTCGAATTCCCCCTATGATCAGTGGGATACCCCCCCTTTCCAAAAGTTCATTCTGGAGGGCAGGGAGTCAAACGTATAATTCTGGTACACTGTACCTCCAAAGAGGTAGTCTTTCGATAACTTACACCTTTTCAAGACGTTAACTCACAAAAGTTAACATACCTTCCTCTGTCAGGCACGGCTGAAGGGGGTCCGCGCCAGCCTGCGGAACGGGTGCGAGCGGGGCGTCTTTTTCCGGAAGTCGAGGATTTCCGCCATGCGACTCGCGCTGCGACTGCCCAGTCGCTGCAATCCTCTGCAACCTCCTAGGATCAGGAGATCGGGCCGGCGAATCGGTTGAGGCCCAGGGCGATTCTCTTCGCGGCTGCAGCACGCGTCTCGCGGCACTGCGGTGAGAAGCTACCGGCAACTACCTCGCCGGTTGTACGGTAAACTAACCGGACGAATCGATTCGGAGATTTTTCGGGCTCGTTCGAGCCTTTTTACGATGCTCGATCGGGTCGGGGTGAAAGACCGCCCGAAACCGGCGTCATGATGCCGCGGCAAAGTATTCACCATCTATACATATTCGGATCGTGTCAGAAAAACCGAAGTATTCCCGCTTCAATAGCTGACGCGCAGGCCGCTTCTTGGCAAAGACCGGCCGCCCAACTGTAAAGAGCAGCCCAGCGGCGGCGACTGGCGGCCGGCGATCCCGCCCCTGCCGGGACGGTGCGACGAGCCGCCCGCGTCTTGCGCCGGGCGGGACCCGAAGCCCGGTCACGGCTTTCAGCGCCGAGCGCGATCGAAAGATGACCTTTCGCGCGTGCCGAGAGTCGCGCCGGCCGTGGCCTCAGCGCTCTATGGCGCGAACCAGGACGAAGCCTTCGGCGGCCTCGGAAAACACGGTGGAACCCCGCAGCCGGGCCAGGGCCTCGATGGTGATGAGCGAGCGCTCGTCGGGAAAGTCGCGAACCTGGCTTTCGAACAGCGCGAAGGCATCGAGCTTGCGCTGCAGGGTGGCCGAGATGTCGATATGGACGTTGGGCACGAAAGGCGGCGTCATCGGCGCTGCGTACCAGTTGGTCTCGGACAGGGTCTCATAGGCCAGCACCCGCGTCGGCACGGTGCGGTCGCGCGGGCGGGCAGCGACCATCGCGGCCAGGAAGCTCAACTGGTGGTCCTGGTGAATGTCCCCCAGGAACGGCACGAAGAGCGTATCCGGCGCGACTTCGCGGACCACGCGCCCGAGCGCCGCATTGAGTTCCGCCGCAGGCACCACGTCCAGCGAGGCGGCCGGAAAATCCAGCATGTGCACCTGGCTCACGCCGATGTGATCGTGCGCGCGGCGCATCTCGGCCTGGACCCGCGCGACGCCGTCTTCCGAGAAGGCGGGAGGCCGCCCGCTGGTGACGACCACGACCTGCACGTCCATGCCCGCCGCCGCCATGCGCGCCATCGTGCCGCCGCAGCCGAGGATCTCGTCATCGGGATGGGGCGCGACGACGAGGACCTTTCCATAGTGATCGAGAGCCAAGCGCTATCCTTTCAGCACGGCATGCAGGGCCGGTGGCTTGCCCTCGGCAAGCTCCCAGTCGGTCAGTTCAAGCAACCCGTCTCCGGTCTGCACGGTCAATATTCCGTCGCGGCTGGCCATGACCTGCCCCGCGATGGCGTGATGCCGGTCCGCACCGCCCACGGGCCGCGTGGCCCAGACGGTCATCCTGCGTCCGGAAACATGCGTGAAAGCGCCCGGATAGGGCCGCCCCACGGCGCGGACGAGCCGGTCGATCCCGGCCGCGGAATCGCGCCAGTCGATCTGGCCGTCGGCCGGAGTGCGCTTGGTCGCCCAGGTCGCATAGCGCTCGTCCTGCACCTGCCTTGGCTGCTCGCCTTCCGCCAGGCGGGGCAGGAGCGCGCGCAACATCGTGCGCAGGGCATCCATGTGCTTGTCGTAGAGGCCCTGCGCCGTTTCATCGCGCGCAAGGTGGAAATAGTGCTGCCCCAGGATGTCGCCATCGTCGGTGCCCTCGGCGATCCAGAACAGGCTGGACGCTGAGATCGGCTCGTCCAGCAGGATCGTCCAGGGAATGGCGGCGCGTCCCCGCAGGCGCGGCAGCGGTGCGGGATGATAGCCGATCGCGCCTTTCGCGGCGATCGACAGGAATTCCGGACCGACGATCTGCGACCAGCCGACCACGAAGACGTAGTCGGGCCGCTCGGCGCGAACCATGTCCAGCACCTCGGCATCGTTGGTGCGCGCGATATGGGCGAGCCGCGCCCCTGCCCTTTCGGCGAATGGCGCCATGTCGACCAGGTCCGAGTGCCGCCCGTGCAGTTCGGGCGGCAAGGTGCCGATCAGCGTGAGATCCCAGCCCGGCGCCTCGGCCAGTTCTTCGACGAGCACCTGCGTGCTCCCCACGGCGCCGATCACGACAGCCCGCATTGCCTTGCCCCCGATCCTGACTTCAGAGCATTTTCGCATCGGGTGGGACACCGGATGACTCGGAAAATGCGAAAAACGAAAAACTGGAGTGACCGCTCTAACCCGCGATCGCCCGCGAAGGCCCGGCACTCTGGAGGCGCGGCCCGGCGGATTCGGGCGGCCGGTCGTCCGACGGCGCCGGTTCCGAGCGGATCGTCGCCGGCTCGTTCCAGGGTTCGCGCAGGAGGTCCATCTCGTCGAGCAACTGGTGGTTCACCTTGCGCACGTCGTAGATCTTCTCGGCCAGATCCCGTGAGCGCGCGGCCATGCTCGTCACCAGCGAGGGCGCCTCGATGAAGCGCTGCATCGCCGCCTTGAGCGCGCCCGCGTCGCGCGGTGCCACCAGGAAGCCGTTCTCGCCCTCGATGATCGGCTCGCGGCAGCCGGGCATGTCGGTGGTGATGATCGGACGGCCGGTGGCCATGGCTTCGAGGATCGTGCGCGGCAGGCCCTCGCGGTAATAGGACGGCAGCACGAAGACCGAGCAGCTCGCGAGATAGGGCCGCACGTCGCTGGTGCCGGGGATGAACTGGACGGGGAACTGCCGCGCCAGCCGGGCGCATTCGACTTCGTCGATCCCGGTCGGATTGTCGCGCTCGTAATGGCCGAGCACGCAGAATTCGACTTCGGGATTGTCCAGCTTGAGCTGCCGGGCCGCCTCGACGAATTCGTAGATGCCCTTATCGCGCATCAGCCGGCCGACCAGCAGGAAGCGCAGGCGGTTGCGCGGCAGCGGCTCCAGCCGGAAGCGTTCGAGATCGATACCCGAGCCTGGCACTTGCACCACGTTCTGGCGCGACGTGACGATGCCGAGGTCGATCATGTCCTGCCGGTCGTCGGCATTGAACACGAAGACGCCCCGGGCGCGGCGAACCGCCTCGCGGTAAAGCCGGGTCACGGCCCAGCGCAGGCCCTTGCGGGCGCTGGAATCCTCGCTGAAGACGTAGCCCAGCCCCGACATCAGCGCGAAGAAGCGCGGCACGCAAAGCATGCGTGCGGCGATCCCGCCGTAGATGATCGGCTTCTGGGTATAGGCCAGGACCAGGTCCGGCTTTTCGGCCATCATCAACTTGACGTAAGCGGACAGCAGGGCCGCATCCTTGACCGGATTGGTGCCGGTGCGCGCCATCGGCACGATCCTGAAGCCTATGCCCCAGGCCGCGAGATCGCGTTCCACGGCGGCGTTCTGGTCAGGCGCCACGGCGACGACTTCATGCCCGTTCGCCTTCAATTCCCGCAGCAAGGCGCCCCGGAAATTGGTGAGCGAATAGGCAAGACTGGACAGGACGAGTATCTTCATTGCGTAATCGAGCCCCAGGCTGACGGATGGTGCCGCAAGGCAGCCCCCACGCCCCCGCGTGTGTGCCCCATCCCGATGTCGCCCTGAATGATGACCCTCGGACCGCCGATCGCAAGCGACTAATCGGCTGATAGCCCTTCGAGATGGCCCGCGGCGATTAAGGGATGGTTTCCGGCAAGGGCGCCCGCTCCCTTTGGATCACCCCCATGTCCGACAGTCGAAGGCGCGACCTATTCGCAAGAGAATCGGCAATTACGGCTGATGGCTTCATGCACAAGTGCGCGCCCTGAAATTGGTCAATAGATCATGAATCGATGAGGCCGGGTGCGGCCCCCCGAGCATTTTTCCGGTCCTGAAAAACGGCGCCGGAAAGAAGGAGCCGGAAAAGCCGGACCCGCGGAAACTGCCACGGGCACTGCTCCGGAACGCCGGGAGGCAGGATGCACCGGGGAAATTGGGCCCGAAAAGCTGAAAAGGTCGACGCGATGAGTCATACCGCCACGGGAAGCAGTGCCTCGACGATGAGCGTCGGCTCCGCAAACAGGTTCCTGCGCGTACGCAAGTTCGGATCGACGGGCGGGCGTTCGCGCTCTCCGTCCACGCAGTTCAGCCTGCGGCGGACTTTCCGCAATACCGTGCTGATGACGATCGACTTCATCGTGCTGTCGATCACGCTGGCGCTGGCCTTTACGCTGATCGGCAAGACCGGCTTCCCCAAGTCCGACGGCCACATGGGCGCCATCCTGGGCTTTGCCCTGGTGGTGATCGGCGTGTTCTACACCGCCGGGATCTATCGCCGCAGCTGGCGCTACTTCAGCTTCGCCCATGCCATCCAGCTGGCGATGCTGACGGTGCCGGCCTTCGCGCTGGCCTGGGTGGCGATCATGATCGTGCCCGGTGTACGCGCCGAACGCGCGCAGCTGCTGGAGATCGCGCTGGCCCAGTGGCTCTTCGCGATGACCGCGCTGTTCTTCGTGCGCGGCGCCCGCCGTGCCCTGCGCGAGAAGATGACGCACACGGCCAAGATCCTGCCGGCGCATGTCGACAACAAGAACCTGCGCGGCGCGCTGCTGGTGGGTTCGCCCGACTGGGCGCTCTCGATCATCGAGATGCTGCGCCGCGAGGCCACGCCCAGCTTCTTCGTCACCGGCGTCCTGCTTCCGGCCGACAACGATACCCTGCAGCAGATCGCCAGCGTACCGGTGCTCGGCAGCCACGACGATCTGGCCCATGCGGTGGAAACGCTGGAACTCCAGGGCCGCCGCCCTTCGCTCGTGATCGCCTGCGACGACGGCACCGACCTTTCCAACCGCGAGATGGCGCGGCTGACGTCGCGCGCGCGCAACCTCGGCCTCGAACTCTCGCGCATTCGCGACGGCTGGAGCCATATCCTCCAGCGCAACCACGGCGCCGCGCCCGACGAGCTTTCGGTGAAGGACCTGCTGGGCCGCAGCGAATTCACGCTGGAGGGTGAGCAGATCACCAGCCAGATCACCGGCAAGTGCGTGCTGGTGACCGGCGCGGGCGGCACGATCGGCGGCGAACTGTGCTGGCAGCTCGCCAGCTTCCGCCCCTCGCGCATCGTGCTGGTGGAGCATAGCGAATACCATCTCTATGCCATCGAGATGAAGCTGCGCGAGCAGTATCCCGACCTCGACGTCCAGCCCGAGCTTTGCAACATCCGCGAACGCGACGAAGTGCGCCGCGTGTTCGAGCGCCACCGGCCGGTCATCGTCTACCATGCCGCCGCGCTCAAGCATGTGCCCATCGTCGAGGCCAGCCCTTGCGCCGGGGTCCACACCAATATCCTGGGCACGCGCATCGTCGCTGACGCGGTCTGCGAATATTCCGCCAAGGCCATGGTCCAGGTCTCCACCGACAAGGCGGTGAACCCGGTGGGCATGATGGGCGCCACCAAACGCGTGGGCGAGCTTTACAGCCAGGCACTGGACATGTGCGGCGTGGACGATCCGGAAGCCCCGCGCTTCATGACCGTGCGCTTCGGCAACGTGCTGGGATCGAGCGGCTCCATCGTCCCGCTGTTCCACCGCCAGCTTCGCGAAGGCCGCGCGCTCACCGTCACTCATCCCGATATCGAGCGCTTCTTCATGACCGTGCGCGAAGCGGTGCAGCTGATCCTCCAGAGCAGCTCGGCCGCGCTCAGCCAGAACTCCCAGCGCGGCACGATCTTCGTGCTCGACATGGGCAAGGCGGTGCGCATCGTCGACCTCGCCTACCGCATGATCCGGCTCTACGGACTTCAGCCGGAGATCGACGTGCCGGTGGAATTCGTGGGCCTGCGCCCCGGCGAGAAGCTCTACGAAGAGCTGTTCGACATCTGCGAGGAACAGCTTCCCTCGGGCATCAAGGGCATCTTCGAGGCGCAGTCCAAGCCGATCCCCCTGCCCTTCATCTCGCGCAGCATCGACCGGCTCGCCCGCGCGGTGGAACTGGGCGACCACACCGAAGCGCGGCGGATCACGCACACCCTCGTCAAGGTGCCGAGCGGCAGTGCCGGGTTCGAAGTGGTCGAGAACCAGAGCATGATCCACCCGCACGGCACCGGCGAACCGGTCAAGGCTTGAGGAGAGCATTGTCGTGAACCTGGCTTCCCCGCCCGCCGTCGAGGATGCGTCCTCGCCGGCGGCAGACACCACCCGTCCCCTGCACGCCTCCGCGGCATCCGCCGTGACGACGACCGCGACCGAGCCCGTGCCGCCCCGGCCCGTGCGCAGCCTGTGGCCCCGCCACGAGGCCGACGAGATCGAGGCGGTCGCCCATGTCCTGCGCTCGGGCAAGGTCAACGCGCTCGTGCACGGCGGGGAGAACCGCGCCTTTGCCGCCGAGTTCGCCCGCTTCGTCGGCATGCCGGAAGGGATGTGCCTGGCCAATGGCACGCTGACGCTGGAAGTGGCGCTGCGCGCGCTGGGCGTCGGGCCGGGCCATGAAGTGATCGTCCCCGCCCGCAGCTTCTTCGCCACGGCCAGCTGCGTGCTGGCGGTGGGCGCACTGCCGGTCTTCGCGGATGTCGACCCGGTCAGCCAGAACATCGATCCGGCCTCGGTCGAGCGGCTGGTGACGCCCGCGACGCGCGCCGTGCTCTGCGTCCATCTGGCCGGCTGGCCCTGCGACATGGATGCGCTCGGCCGGATCTGCGAGGATCACCGCCTCCACCTCATCGAGGACTGCGCCCAGGCCCACGGCGCCACCTGGCGCGGCCGCCAGGTCGGCTCCTTCGGCGCGGCATCGTCCTTCTCGTTCTGCACCGACAAGATCATGTCCACCGGGGGCGAAGGCGGCCTGCTGCTGCTGCGCGACCATCAGGTCTGGCTGCGCGGCTGGGCCTTCAAGGACCACGGCAAGAGCTACCTCAAGGTCACCGACGGCGGCGGCACGCCCGGCGCCTTCCGCTATATCCACGACACGCCCGGCTCCAACTATCGCATGACCGAGATGCAGGCCGCGCTCGGCCGCTGCCAGCTCGGCAAGCTGCCGCGCTGGCTCGCTGCCCGCCGCCGCAATGCCGAGGCGCTGCTGGAAATGCTGGCCGATGTGCCCGGGCTGATCCTGCCCGAAGCACCGGCGGAAGTGGGCCATGCCTGGTACAAGTTCTATGTCCGCCTGGAAGGCAGCGCCGACCGGGTGGAGGAGCGCCGCCGCGCGGTGCTGGCCGGTCTGCTGGCGCGCGGCATTCCCGCCGGAAGCGGATCGTGCCCCGACATGAGCCGCGAACATGCGCTCTCCGGCCTGCCCGTCCGGCGCGACGGCGCGCTGGCGAATGCCGTGGATCTCGGCCGGCGAACCTTGATGTTCCCGGTCGATCACACGCTGGAACCGCAGGACATGGCACGCATGGCCGAAGCCCTGCGCGAGGCGATGATGGAGACGACGGCACGATGATGACCCCCGAATGGCATCCCGGTTTCATCGTCATCGGCGCGGTCAAGGCAGCCACCACCTGGATCCAGGCGCGCCTTCAGGACAATCCGGCGATCTTCATGCCCGATGCCGAGCCGCACTACTTCAGTTCCGAATTCGATCGCGGCGAGGACTGGTATCGCGGCTTCTTCGCGAACCGCCCTGCGCAGGCCCAGGTGATCGGCGAGAAATCCGCCGACTATCTTGCCCATCCGCTGGCCGCGCATCGGATCGCCCGCGCGCTGCCGCAGGCGCGGCTGGTGCTGCAGCTTCGCAACCCGGTGGAGCGCGCTTATTCCGACTACAAGATGTTCTACCGCCGCGGCACCTTGAAAGGGCCCCCGGAAGAATACCTGCGCTCGATGGACAATCCCTATCCGCGCTTTCTGGAGGACGGGCTTTATGCCCGCCATCTGGCGCGCTGGTACGACCTGTTCCCGCGCGAGCAGATCCTGATCTACCTCTATGACGACGTGACGGTGCAGCCCGAGCGAATCGTCGAGGCCGTGTCCGAACATATCGGCGTCTCGCCGGTCTATCGGCCGGAAGCCGCGCGGGAGCGCGCCAACAACAGCCGCGCCGCGATCCTGCCGCTGCCGCTGCGCAAGGCGCTGGCCCCGCTGAAAGACACGGTGCGCCCGCTGCGCGGCACCCCGGTGTTCGAAAACGTCCGCTCGCTGCTGGCGCGGGAAATGACCTATCCCCCGCTCGCGCCGGGCCTGCGCGAACAGCTGCGCGATTTCTATGCGCGCGACGTGGAGACGCTGGAAGCGATCTGCGGGCTGGACCTCTCGCGCTGGAAAGTGACGGCGCGAACCGCCGCCTGAACGCGCAAAAAGCCCGTCGTCCCGGAACCGTTCCGGGACGACGGGCTTTTTTGGCTTACTCCACTTCTAGCCGCGTCGGCGCGCCCATGCCGTCCATGAAATTGGCCAGGTTGCGGTGGAGGTTGATGACCTTCTGCTCCTGGTGCGGGTTGGGCAGCGGGCCGCGGAAGCCGCTGGACTTCATGCCCTTCTGCACGAACTGCATGTTCGAGAAGTCCTGCGCCAGAACCGAACCCCAGTTCTCGCCGATCGGGTCGGCATAAGTCCATTCGGTTTCCGGCGCCTCGCCATCGGGGAAGCGTTCGAGCGCGTAGCTTTCGAACACGCACTTGTCCGGGTCGTTGCCGTAAGGACGCACGCGGTAGCAGAGCGCGAAAGTCTCGCCGTGGAGGATGTTCTGGTTGGGGAACAGGCCCCAGGCGAGGCCGCCCTCCTTCTTGATCTCCGGCGGCACTTCCGGCCAGATCACCCCGCGCGCGGCATCGTCGGCACGGGCGGACTTCAGCCAGTGAGCGATGATCTCACCCGGCGTGGCGGTGTCGGGCAATTCGTCCACCAGGCGGCTGGCGGCATTGACCAGCGTTTCGGTGGAGGCGGAGTAGTTCACCGTTTCGTAGTTTTCGCGGATGAGTTCGTACGTGGAGACGCGCGCGTCGTCGCCCTTGCCGGCGCGGGTGGTGCCGGCGCTTTCGCTCATCTGGAACTTGCTGTCGCGGGTGTCGTAGCTGGAGACCGAGTGCAGCCCGTACTGCTTCGACAGCGCATAGTAGTCGCCATAAGCGAGCAGCTGCGTGTGGGTGCCGGCGACGTGGTAGGGTTCCAGGAACGCCTCGATCGCGGTCTTCCAGTTGCAGTCGTAGATCGCCCACTGGCGCCACTTGTAGTGCATACCGGCCAGGTCGAAATGGTCCAGGATCTCGCCCGCGCGGCCCATCCATTCCTTCAGCGGCACCGCATCGGGGTCCATGCTGATGTAGATGTAGCCGCCCCAGGTATCGACCTGCACGTCCGAGAGGCAGGTCATCTCCGGCGTCAGCTTGTTCTGCCAGTCCTGCGGGTCAAGGATGTAGGTGTTCTTGCCATCAAGGTCGAACGTCCAGCCGTGGAAGCCGCAGACGAAGCTCTTGCGGTTGTTGCCGCGCACGTCGTGGACCTTGCCCGGCAGCATCGACGGCACCGAGACGAGCTGGCGGCCGCGGTGCGGGCAGACATTGTGGAAGGCGCGCAGGCTGCCGTCATCCCCCCGCAGGACGATGATCGATTCGTCCGCGACATCGTACGTCATCCAGTCGCCGGGATTCGGCAGGTCGCTCTCGCGCTCCACCATCTGCCAGACCTTGGGCCAGAGCAGCGTCTTTTCCGCGGCCAGGTAGTCCTTCGAAAGGAAGGCGGTGGTGGGGTAGGTGGCGAGACGTTCCTCGTCCATGTCCTGCGCGGTCAGCGTGGTCCTGGTGCTTGCTTGCCCGTTGCCATATTGCGGCTTGCCCGTCTCTTTCACGCGGCCTCTCCTGTTATCAACAGGACTGTTCATTAAGCCATCGCGGGCACCAGTTCCAGCGGCAGTATCCCCTCGGCGCAACGCCGGGGCGATACGACCGACGCGCCCCTGAACGAAAAGAGGAGGAGACGCGCTGCGTCCCCTCCCCCTCGATCGCTAAAGGATTTCGATCAGAGCGCGATAACGCCCCCATCATCGCTCACAGAGCGATAACGCCCCATCATCGCTCACAGAGCGATAACGCCTCCGTCATCCTTGGTGATCGCAACGATCGCCGAGCGCGGACGCACGGTGGCAGCCGCCGCGCCCGCCTGGCTGTCGGGCCAGTGGCTCGACGGTGCGGCCGGGGTGCCGTCCTCGCCCGGGTGCTGGATGCCGACGAAGAGCGTGCGGCCGTCCGGCGTCATGTCGATGCCGGTGATCTCGCACTGGACCGGTCCGACGAGGAAGCGGCGCAGGTTCGCGGCGGTCGCTGCCGCGCCAACGATGGTCGCCTGGGTAGCGGTGGCGCCGGTGGAGCCGGTGTTGGTGATCGTTTTGGCGCCGCCGTCTCCGACATGGCCGGGAATGGCCGCCAGCAGCATGCAGTTGGTGCGATCGGTCATCGCGCCGTCGTCCGTTTCGATCCAGAGCACCGGATTGAACTGGCCTGCCGCATTGGTTGCGCGCGAGAAGTAGCAACCGTCCGGGCTGGAGAAGTCGTTGTCGGCGGTCAGGCCCGAGATGTTGACGTTGGCCCCAGCATCGGCGGCATCCGCGCCGAACAGGTAGATGTCCCACTTGAAAGTGAGCGCGGCCGTGGTGTCGCCGTCTTCGCGCAGGCGGACGATGTGGCCGTTGGGGTTGCCGTACTGCGCGGTGTTCGAAGAACCCTTGGGGTCGTTGTAGTGTCGCGGGTTGGCAGCGTCAGTGCCGGTGAGCGGACGGCCGGCGGCATTGTTGTTGGTGAGGGTAAGGTAGATCTCACCGGTCACCGGGTTGCCGGCAGTCCATTCCGGACGGTCCATCGGCGTGGCGCCGAGCGCGTCGGCGGCCAGGCGGGTGTTGACGAGAATGTCGGCCTGGTCGGCGAAGACATATTCCGGGGTCGTGCCGACGGCCGCACGGTTCGGCACCGAACCGAAGACCATGGGCAGCCACTGGCCGGAACCGTCGGCATTGAACTTGGCGACGTAGAGCGTGCCGGCGTCGAGGTACTTGTCGCCCATGGCCAGGCGGCTGGTCGTGGCGGCATCGGCTGCGGCGTAAGTGGCCGAGGACACGAACTTGTAGAGGTATTCGCGGCGCGAGTCGTCGCCCATGTAGACGCCCAGCTTCTGGCCATCGACGGCGCGAACGAAGGCGCCTTCATGGCCGCAGCGGCCCAGTGCCGTGCGCTTGCGCGGGGTCGATTTGGGATCGTAGGGATCGATCTCGACCACCCAGCCGTACTGGTTGGGCTCGTTGCGATAGTCTTCGGCCGCACTGGCGCCGATGATGGTCGCATTCCACTTGGTGTAGATCGAGTCGGCCGAGTCGGCGAACGACCAGGCATAGCTGCCGGTGCGGCTGGTGACGCCGAAACGGGCAAGCGCGGTCATTTCGCGAACGCTGCGCTTGGCGTCGTCCGCTGCGTCGCGGCGGAAGTAGCCGGCCCAGTTTTCCTCACATGTGAGGTTGGTGGCCCAGGGCGTGATGCCGTTGGCGCAGTTGTTGATGGTGCCGCGGCCGATCGACCCATTGGTCGAGTAAGCCGTGACCAGCATCGCCGAACCGGCTGCCGGACCGTGGAAGCTCATCGGCGTGTTCGGGGTGATGCGGCGATTGAAGCTGCCGGTGGGCACGTAGGACCACTTGCGGCTGCCGGCATCGACATATTCCGACACCGAGACGCCGTGGGCCTCGATTTCCTTGAGCGCCTCGGCAGCCGGGCGCGGGCCGGTGGAAACGTTCGTGGGGCCGTTCGGGTGGAGGTACTGGACGTTCAGGTTCTCGTGGTTCTGCACCATGAGGCCGCGGGTCGAGCTGGCATCGTCGCGTCCGCCGGCGGCCGAGAGGCCGAAGAAGTGCAGCGCGTCGCCGTGATCGCCGATGCGCTGGGCGAAGTTGCTGTCCGAACCGTCGTTGGCATAAGCCGAAACACCGGTGGCGAGCGGGTCGCCAAGGCGGGTCATCACGGTGACCGAATAGCCCGAGGGCACCTTGACGCTGTCTTCCAGGCTATGGGCGACGGCGGCAAAGCCGAGCACCGCCGGCGAGACGCGCACGGTGGTGGTGGCGGTGCGCACTTCGCCGGTCACGCTGGTGGCCGAGAACGTGAAGACCAGATCGCTGGCGGCGCTCACGGCCGGGGCGAGGAAGCTGACGGTGGAGCCGGTGCCGGTGAGGGTCACGGCGGTGCCGGACGTCTGGGCCCAGCCGGTGGCGAAGCCGCCGAAGCCGTTCTCGGGCGTGCCGGTCAGCGTGACGACGCGGCCGGCGCTGGTCGCGGCATTGGCGCCGGCGCTGACCGAAACGGTGTTTTCGTTGTCGTCATCGCCGCAGGCGGCCAGCAGGGCCGTGCCCATGAAGGCCATGGTCGTGGCGCCGGCACCGCGGAACAGGGCCTGGCGGCGCGAATAACGCTCCGCGGCCATGCTCTCCAGCGAGCGCTCGGTAGTTGGATTCGTATCGACATCGCCATCGGTATAGCCGTTGGCGGGAAGCCCTTCAGTCATGGTGTGCCCCTGTTCTTGTGACATTCGCACAGGGGTAGCTAAGAGCGCTTCATGGCAATTGAGCGCAAATTCGATGTCACTTCGATGTCTATTTCACGACATCACTCCGTGTTGCAGCAGAACGCCGGCAACTTTGCTCGATTACGGAGGCGATTGCGGTATTTCTTGGGGGATCACCGGCGCGGCGGACAAGCCATTCTCTTTCGCGCTCAGTCCTCTTTCGGGTAGACCCCGCCCAGCACTTTCTCGAAATGCGCGGCAACGTGCTCGTTGCACGAACAGGCCTTCTCGCTCAGGCTTTCACGGTCCGCGACATGGATCCCGCCGCGCCGGGTGCGTACCAGCCCCTCGCGCTTGAAGCGCTGGAGCACGCGGCTGGCATAGCTGCGCCCGATCCCCATCATCGAGGCGAGCTGTTCCTGGGTCATCGTCACGTCGTTGCGGCCGATCCGGTCCACCGCGGCGATCAGCCACTTGGCCGCGCGTTCCTCGATGGTGTGGACCGCGTTGCAGGCGATCGACTGGAACACTTGCGCCATGACGCAGTCTGCATAGCGCGCGAACAGGCTGGCGACCGACGGGGAGCGGCTTTTCACGTCGTCGAGCTGGCGCGTGGGGATGCGCCAGAACAGGCCGCCGTGAAGCACGTTGGCGCGCGCATATGCCGGCAGGCTGCCGTGGCTCACCACCCCGCCCAGCGCGCCTTCGCGGCCCACCAGGATCGTCTCCACCGAGATGCCGCTGTCGAGTTCGACGAAATAGGAGCAGATCGCGCCGCCGCGCGGCAGGAAGCAGTAATCGACCGGGTCTCCCGGCTGGTAGATCACTTCGCCGGGCCGCATCTGCACTTCGGCCAGGTGGGGTTCGAGCAGGGCAAAATCCGCCGGCCTCAGGGCAGCGAGAAGATCGCTCTGCTCGTGGCCCGACTGGACGGCCATTTTCATCGGCTCCCTGATATAACTCACCATATTCTCCCGCGCCTTAAGGCCAGTAATGCGGCTGGCCGCTTGCGGTTCCCTTGGGCCGCGTACAGAAGTGAACAGACGCAGGGGTGCCGGGCCGTTAAAGCGTTACGGAGGAACATTTCTCCGGCGCCGGAGTTGTGATGCCTCGCAAGATGCGCGGGGCACGGGGTGTTGGGACGGGATGTGCCAGGACAAAAGGGCGGGGCAAAGGCGCGAGGCGCACAAATGCTGGCGCGTCGGGGCATCCTTGTGCTTAAGCACGTCCCGTATGCAGGCGCGCCCGGGCAACGCCCGCGTATCCTGAACCAAGTGCTTGTAGATATTTCCTTTTAGGCGAACGAATTGATGCGGACCGAGGACCTGACTGCCCAAGAAGCCGACCTGCTGGCTGCCCTGCGCGGCGCCACCGCTCCGGCTCACGAAGGGCTCGACAGTGCTTTCGGCTCGCTCGACCTGAGCCGCCGCGAAGAGCAGGCGCGCTTCCTGGCCGCCCATGCCATCGGCCTTGCGCCGCTGTTCCCCGTCGTCCGCCACTTCGCGGAGACGGTGCTGGGCCAGTCCATCCCGGACTATCCCGCCATGCTGCGGGCCGACCTTGCCGAACTGGGCATGGATGCCGCGCGCCTTGCGGCGCTCCCCACGCCTGACGACGCGGCGCGCGGTGCGCCAGCCCCTAATGTCAAAGCCACCGATGCCGGAGCCACCGATGCCGGAGCCGCAGGCACCTGCTATGTCGTCGCCGGTTCGCGGCTGGGCATGACGGTGATCCGCCGCGAAGGCTATTGGGGCCGCGCGCATGGCACGCCCTCGCGCTACATGGAGGACGAGGCAGGCCACGGCCTGTGGAAAGCGCTGGTGCCCTGGCTCAAGGCGCAGCCCGCCGGGACCCTGGAGGGCCAGGCGGCGGTCTCGGCCGCCCGCAGTGCCTTCGCCACTTTCGCGCAGGCCTTCGATCTTGCGCAAGGCGCGGCTCCGGCACCGGAAGGCGATGTTCGTGGCTGACGACATGCCCCAGGTCGACCTCACCACCTGCGATCTCGAACCGATCCACGTCATCGGCCGTATCCAGAGCTTCGGATGGCTCCTGTCGTTCTCCAGCGACTGGATCATCAACCACGTCTCGCTCAACTGCGCGGAGCTGTTCGGCATCGCGCCGCGTGAACTGGTCGGTCTGCCGGCCATGCAGTTCCTGTCCCCCGCCGCCATGCACGACATCCGCTCGCGCCTGCAGGTGCTGGGCGGGGCGAGCGCGGTGGAGCGCGTCTTCGAGGTGGACCTGCGCGGCGATGGCCGGCTGTTCGACATGGCCATCCATGTCTCCGGCCGGTCCTACGTGCTGGAGATCGAGCCGCACGAAGGCGGCCGCCGCCGCGACTTCGTGAGCTACGTGCGCCCGATGATCGACCGGCTGCGCCAGGCCACCTCGATCGAGCAGCTCTGCACCAACGCCGCCCGCCACTTGCGCGGGCTGACGGGGTTCGACCGGGTGATGGTCTACCGCTTCGAGAACGACGGCGCAGGCGAAGTGATCGCCGAAAGCCTGAATGGCATGGTCGACAGCTTCAAAGGCCAGCACTTCCCCGCGTCCGACATTCCCGCGCAGGCACGCCGGCTCTACACCCGCAACCTGCTGCGCATCATCAGCGACATCGACGATCCCACCGTGGCGATCCATCCGGTGACCGACCCCAATGGCGACCCGCTCGACTTGTCCATGTCGGGCCTGCGCGCGGTTTCGCCGATCCACATCGAATACCTGCGCAACATGGGCGTGAAGGCATCGATGTCGGTTTCGATCATGCGGCGCGGCAAGCTCTGGGGGCTGATGGCCTGCCATCACTATTCGCCGCTGCGTCTGTCCTACTCCGTCCGCACCGCCAGCGAGCTGTTCGGCGAGTTCTTCGCCTATCTGCTGGAGCAGAAGGAAACCGACTTCGCGCTGGAACAGCGCGCAGCCTCGATGCGGCTTCACGACGAGATGATGTCGCGGGTCGCGGGTGGCGGGTCGCTGCTGGAGGCTTTCGAGGACTTCTCGGAATCGATCGGCCGCGTAATCCCCTTCGACGGCGCGATCGGCTGGGTAGACGGACGCTTCATGAGCCACGGCGCCGCGCCCGGCGAGCAGCAGTTCGCCGAACTCGCCCGCTTCCTCAACACCGCCGGCGCCAGCACGATCTGGTCCACCGATTCCATCGGCGCGGTCTTCGAGCCTGCCCGCGAATGGCTGGACAAGGCCGCGGGCCTGCTGGCGCTGCCGGTCAGTCGCTCCCCGCGCGACTACATCGTCCTGTTCCGCCAGGAGCAGGTACGCGAGGTCAAATGGGCCGGAAACCCGGAAAAGGCGGTCGAGCTTGGCCCCAGCGGCGCGCGCCTGACGCCGCGCAAGAGCTTCGAGATCTGGAAGGAGGAACGCCGCGGCTTCTCCCTGCCCTGGGCCGAGGAAGAGGTTCTCGCCGCCGAAGCCTTGCGCATCACCCTGCTCGAAGTCGTGCTGCGTCTGTCCGATGCCGCCCATGTCGAGCGTGAGCAGGCCACCCGCCAGCAGGACATGCTGATCGCGGAGCTGAACCACCGCGTGCGCAATATCCTCAACCTGATCCGCGGCCTGGTGGCGCAGAGCAAGGAGGGAGCCGCGACGATCGACGAATTCGCCGATATCGTCGGCAGCCGCATCCACGCCCTCGCCCGCGCGCACGACCAGGTGACGCAGAAGGACTGGACGCCGTCCTCGATCTACGACCTCATTCGTACCGAGACCGCCGCTTATGCCAGCAACAGCGCCGCCCGCGTGGTGATCGACGGCCCCGACGCGCTGGTCGCACCCAGCGCCTTCACGACGCTGGCGCTGGTGTTCCATGAGCTGATGACCAATTCGTGCAAGTACGGCGCCCTGTCGGATCCGCGCGGGACCGTGACGGTCACGCTCGACCGCGGCGACGACGGCTCGCTGGAGATCGACTGGCGCGAAGCCGGTGGTCCGCCCGTCGCCACGCCCACCCGGCGCGGCTTCGGCTCCACCATCATCGAGCGCACTATCCCGCACGAACTGGGCGGATCCGCCTCGGTGATCTACCCAAGGGAGGGGATGAAGGCGCTGTTCCTCCTGCCCGCGGACCATGTCGCCAGCTTCGAGACGCCCAGCCCATCCGAACTGCGCCCCGCCCCCGCACCTGCGGACGGCGCGGACCTCACCGGCGCGCTCCAGAACGGCATCGCCCTGGTGGTGGAAGACAACATCATCATCGCCATGGAAGCGGAGGACCTGCTGCGCGACATAGGCTTCCAGGACTGCCGCGTGGCCGGTTCGATCCAGCCGGCGATGGCGCTGATCGAGACCGGGGAAGTCTCCTTCGCCATGCTCGACGTCAATCTCGGCCGGGAAACCAGCGAGCCGGTGGCGCAGGCGCTTGCGGAGCGCGGCGTGCCCTTCATCTTCGCCAGCGGCTATGGCGAGCGATCGCTGATGTCAGGCCTGTTCAAGGGCGTGCCCGTGGTCACCAAGCCTTACGGCGAACGCGAAGTGCGCGCGGCCATCGCGCGGCTGCACGAAGGGTAAGGGGATCGGGCCAAGGCGCTTGTCCTGGCTCTCCAGACCTGACCTTCTCGGGCACTAACCCCAGCTTGCCGCCGGCGGCGCGGCTTCGAGAAAGGCCATCAATCCCCGTTCCTCGCGCGCGAGCCACCGGGTTCGGCGCGGGAGTTCGGCGGGCAGCTTCGGCACCGGATCGCTTGCGCGCACGAAAGCGATCAGCGCTGGATGGACGTAGGACTTGCGGGCGATCGCCGGCGTATTGCCGAGATGCTCCGCCACGTCCTCCAGCAGGCCCTTGAGTGTCACGTCCGGCTCCTGCCAGATCCGCGCAAAGGCCAGGGCACTGGCAGCGAACGTGCGGAAATCCTTGGCCGAAAAGTCATCGCCCATGGTTTCGTGCAGGTAATCGTTCACATCCTGCGAACCCACGGGACAAGCGCAGCCCTCCTCATCGAGATACTGGAACAGATGCTGCCCCGGCAGGTCCTGCATCTTGCGCACGCAGGCCACCACCGCGCGGTCGCTGGACATGACCTCGCGCAGCTTGCCGTGCTTGGCGCGGAACCGCAGCTTCAGCGTGCGTCCTTTCACCGTCGCGTGCCGACCCCGCAGCGTCGTCGCGCCGAAACTGCGGTTCTGTTCGGCATAGCGCTCGTTGCCGATGCGGATCGCCGCACTGTCCAGCAAGGCCACGACCGAGGCGATCGCCCGCTCCCGGCAGAGGCGCGACAGGGCGAGATCCTCGGCCACGCGCTGGCGCAGGCCGGGCAGCGCCTCGCCGAAAGCGGCGCAGCGGTCGAACTTGCGCGCGTCGCGGTCGGCGCGCCACTCGGGATGGTAGCGATATTGCTTGCGCCCCCGCGCATCGAAGCCGGTCGCCAGGAGATGCGCCTCGGGATCGGCGGAGAACCAGCAGTCGACATAAGCGGGCGGCAGGGCGATGCGATTGAGCCGGTCGATCTCGTCCCGGTCCTTGATGCGGTCTCCATCGGGGTCGAAATAGGCCCATCTGACGATCTTGCCGCCCTTCACCGGCTTGCGGCTGATGCCGGGCTCCGTTTCTTCGGCAAATGTCAGACGGGGCATCGATCTATCCTGTGGTCGCGATATCGGTCAGCCTCGGGGCGTTTCGGCCTGCGGGCATCTCCACCAGGAAAACGCACGATATGGCGCGAGGTTGTCGGCCACCGGTAGGCGCTGCGGAACCGCAACGCGGGGGCGCCCGTTCCTTCGGCAACACGAATTGCCCCAGGAAGGAGCGACACCATGGCCGATGCCCGTATTTTCAAGGATCTCAAGGCGGACCACGACCGCCACCGCGACATGCTGGCCCGTCTGGGCGACACCCAGGGCGACAGCCCCGAACGCCGCGAACTGTTCGAAGCGCTGCGCCAGGAACTCCAGGCCCATGCCGCCGCCGAGGAGGAGTCCCTCTATGCGACGATGCTGGCCTGCCCCGACCTTCGCGACGAGGCGCGCCACTCCGTTTCGGAGCACAAGGAGATCGACGATTTCCTGGGCGAGCTGCTGGACATCGACATGAGTTCCAGCGCCTGGCTCATGAAGTTCAAGGACATGCGCCACCGCTACCTGCATCACATCGACGAGGAAGAGGAAGAGATGTTCCCCTCGGCCGCGAAGACACTTTCGGCCGAAGCCGAACGGACGATGGCGAAGACTTTCGAAAGCCGCAAACCCAAGGAACTCCAGCTGGCGGCGGAACAGAAGCCGGGCGATGAGCGCGAATAGCCGGCCCTGCCCCGCCACGCCGTTCGGTGCGTTTGCGAACGCGCCGAACGCGCCATGCGGTACGGGAACATCCGGGGCTTTGGCGGCGTTGCTTCGTTAACAACCAGGAGGAGACCTGCCATGGAAAGCCACGTCCGCGAGAGGTTCTGGAAAGCCTTCGCCGCCAGCCCGTTCATGATGATCAAGCTCGATGCCGCACATGGCCATGCCGAGCCGATGACCGCCCTGCTCGACAAGGAAGCGCACCACGCCGTGTGGTTCTTCTGCAAGCGGGACAACCGCATCGGCGCCGGTGGCCGCGCCATGGGCCAGGTCATGACCAAGGGCCACGATGTATTCGCCTGCGTTTCCGGCACACTGGTCGAGGAAACCGACCGCGCCGTGCGCGACAAGCATTGGAGCAATGCCGTGGAGGCATGGTTCCCCAACGGCAAGGACGATCCCTCCATCGTCATGCTGCGTTTCGAGGTCGACGATGCCGAAGTCTGGACTTCGGACGTCGGGATCACCGGCCTGTTCAAGCTGGCGACCGGCGGCACGATCGATCCGTCAAAGGCTGGCGAGCACGAGGTAGGCGCGGTCTGAATCCCTCGTCGATCGCGGGACCGAGTGCTCCCGGGGGGCGCGAAGGCCAGCCCCTTCGCGCCCCTTCTCGTGTCCGGCCGTAAGGGTCAGGGCGTCAGAGGAAGGATCGGGACTGCTTGAGCACCATGTTGCACACGGTCTTGCGGACGGACTTGGGCGCCTTGTCCAGAGAATAGGGCGCCTTGCCCGCGCTGATGAGGTTGCCCGAAGTGCCGGACTGGTAGTCATCCGATTGCTGGGAGACCTCCGGCTTCTTGGAAAGCTGGCCGAAGACGGAATTGCCCTCCACCGAATCCACCAGCTTCTGCTTCATGCAATAGCTCAGCACGCCCGCGGCATTGCCTGCGCCAGTGGAAGCGACATCGGGCAAGGCCGAGCTGCCGATGGCGCCAGGATTGATCTGGCTGGGGATTTGCGCCTGCGCAGTGCCGGTCAGCACGGCGAGTGCGATAAGGGGGAAAGTGTAGCGGCGAAGCGTCATGGTCGGCTCCCTGCAAAAGGCCTGGGACCGAACGGTCCCGCGCCTTGCGGCCATACCATACACTATCGCCGCCGTCAGGCGGGAAGCAGCCCCATCAGGCGCGAAGCAGCGGTTCCAGTTCGGCGGGACGCGCGTGGTCCGGGCAGTCTTCCATCGCGTAAGCGATAGCGGAGAGAATCGCCTGCCGAGAAAACGGCTTCTGGACGATGCCCACAGCGGTCTGGGCCGGCTTGTCGATCTGGCCGGGATTGGCGGTGACGTAGATCACGCGGGCGCCGAAGCGCAGGGCGAGATCGCGCGCCACGGCCGGGCCGGTGAGCCCGTCGCGCAAGTTGAGATCGACCAGCGCAACATCCGGGGCTTCCCCGAATGCCGCCACGGAGGCGGCATCGGGGAAAGTGCCCAGGACGGCGTGGCCGCCGTCCGAAAGGATGTCTTCGAGTTGTAGCGCCACCAGAAACTCATCTTCCACGATGAGGATCTTGGCGGCTGCCTGTATCATCGCGCCCAAGACACTGTTCCCAAAGACTCAGGCCTTGAAAGCGAGGGCCTTGAAAGCGAGGGCCTCGAAAGCAAGCGAGTTGTAAGCGACCGGGGGGCCACTGCGGCGTCAGGCTGCGATGGCATCCCGTTCGTCCACGTTGGCGATCTTCACCAGTTCGGCGAAGAAGGCGTCGATTGCTTCGCCGGTGAGGACGAAGTTGTGGCGGAAATCGGGAAGCTGGCCCGATTCGATCACCTTCGACAGCATCGCGCGGGCGCGGCAGATGCGGCTCTTCACGGTACCCAGGGCAATGCCGCAGATACGCGCGATTTCCTCGTAGGAAAGATTGCCGGCAGCCACGAGGATCAGGGCCTCGCGATAAGTTTCCGGAATGGCGGTGAGTGCACGAAGCACGTCCGCCAGTTCGACAGCGCTCTCCTGGCTGGCTTCGGCGCGCAGGATGCGTTCCGCCGCCAGTTCGTCGTACTCACCGTGAAAGCGGGCGCGGCGGGCTTCGCTATAGAAGTGGTTGCGCAGGATCGTGAAGGTCCAGGCCTTGAAGTTGGTGCCCGCTGCATAACGCTCGCGTGCGGCCCATGCGCGCAGCATGGCTTCCTGGGCGAGATCGTCGGCACGATCGCGGCAGCCGCAGAGGCCGCGGGCGAATGCACGAAGATGCGGCGCCACTTCGGCAAGCGCGCGCTTGAAATCCCGGTCGCTGAGGGCTGCCACTGGCACGGCCACGGCCTTCACTGCTTCGGTGCCGGCGCTGGTTTCGGTTGCTGCGGACATTGCGTTCCCTCCTTGGCTGACCACGTTTCATGGTCCGTCGAATTGGCAAACGCGACTAATGCACACAAAGTTCCCGAAGAGTTCCGCAGACACGCAGCAGCGACGGTTTTCTACGTTCGATACAAGACAGAACGAGCCGGATGCGCGATCTTCAGTGAAACCCGCGAGTTGGCAGCCTCGATGGTCCAGGCTCGGCAACTCGCAACCGCAGGTCAAATCCACGGCAGCCAGTGCAATTTTTTTCGTTCATCTTGGGAACATCGCCGGCCCGTAAACTTTGAGGCCTCCGTCCACTCGAAAGTGAACGAAGGCCTCCGGGATCGGGTCACCACCGGTTTGCGGGGGGTGGGGGAGCCAGTGGTGATACCGAGCAAACGAGCGACCCTCGACTTGGTTCCCGCGAATGCTGGCTTTTGGAGAAAAATTTTGAGGTTGCCCTGCACCCCTTGCGGCGTCAGAAATCGATGACTGGTCGGGAGGGGCGCGGGCCACCGATACGATGAAGAACACAGGAAGATGACTTCCCACGATCCGAGGAATTTCAATGTCCGTCTCTGATCAGATCGCCATGCAGCTGCCCTATCTGCGCCGTTACGCACGCGCGCTGACCGGCTCGCAGCAGTCGGGCGATACTTACGTTCGCGCCACTCTGGAAGCGGCCCTGGCCGACAAGCTGCTGCGCGAGGATATCGCCCGCAGCCGCGCCGCGCTCTACGCCGCCTTTACCCGCATCTGGGCGACCGGCCATGTCGAGGAACCCGGCCTTTCGGGCGAGAGCGGCCAGCACGAACAGGCGGCGCAGACCCGCCTCGCCACGATTGCGCCCACCCATCGCCAGGCCCTGCTGCTGACCACGGTGGAAGAATTCTCGCGCGAGGATACGGCCCGCATTCTTGCGGTTTCGCCCGAAGAGGTCGATGCCCTCGTTGCCCAGGCGATCCTCGAGATCGAGAGCGAAAGCACCACCGACGTTCTCATCATCGAGGACGAGCCGCTGATCTCCATGCAGCTCGAAGGCCTCGTCAGCGAACTGGGCCACCGCGTGGTCGGGACTGCCGCCACCCATGCCCAGGCGCTCGACATCTTCGAACGCTCGCCTGCCGGACTGGTGCTGGCCGATATCCAGTTGGCCGATGGCAGCTCGGGCATCGAAGCGGTGGAAGACCTGCTCAAGTTCGGCGACGTACCGGTGATCTTCATCACCGCCTATCCCGAACGCCTGCTCACCGGCGAGCGTCCGGAGCCGACTTACCTCGTCACCAAGCCCTTCCAGGAAGCGACCGTGCGCGCGGCGATCAGCCAGGCGCTGTTCTTCGGTTCCAGCAAGCCGCTCGGCTGAACCTGTTCCAGACTTCGGCGTCGCGCCCGGCCCAGCGGCCGGCGCGGCGCTGACGCGTTCAGGCCCCTGATACGGGCTCGACGCATGGAACATACCGGCTCGGGTGAAAGGCAGTCGTCCCCCCGCCCCGGCCAGTTATCCGCTCGTCACACCCGAGGCGCGCTTCTGCGCTCCCCTGCGTCCAGCGGCGGCAAAGTCCGGCCGAAACGGTCGCGCGGGGTCTGCTCGTCGAACGAGAGCGGCGGCGGCTGGAAACCGAGATGGCGCACGACGGCCTCGTGGATCGGCGCCAGGAACCGCACCCCGGCGCATCCCCCCACTTGCCAGACGACTTCCCCCGGCACGAGCTGGTCGCGGCAGAGATCCAGCTCCAGCCGCGTTCCCCTGCTGGGTCCGTCCTTCGGAAATTCCAGCATGCAGCCACCGGCCGACAGGTCGTAGAGGAAAGCGCTCCCCACCGTTTCCCCGTCCCGGCATTCGATCTTCTTTTCGACGATGTGTCGATCCCAGCTACGCGCGTCCATGTCCCACCTCCTGGATGAACGATTGTTCATCCTAACCGGCATTCACCTAAGTTTTGGTGAAAATCCCGAAAGACGACATGGAGTACCGGCGCGCGCTATTTGCGGTCGGTCCTCAGCGCGAATTCGCGGCTGGCGCGCACCGGCACCTTGAGGCGGCATTCGACGCCTTCCGGCTTGAAGCGAAGATCCACTTCGGACTTGAGTTCATGCGCGACGATCTTCTCGATCAAGTCGCGGCCGAACCCGCGCTTGACGGGTTCGCGCACGGGCGGACCGCCCTCCTCGCGCCAATCGAGTTCGGCCAGATCCGGGCTGACCAGCACCCAGTTGACGTGAATACGCCCGCCGCTGCTGCTGAGCGCGCCATACTTGGCGGCATTGGTCGCCAGCTCGTGAATGGCCAGGCCCAGCGACATCGCGTCGTTGGGGGCCAGGCGGATCTCCGGGCCGGACAGCTCGACGTGGCTTTCATTGCCCTCCATGTAGGGCGCCAGTTCGGAGCGGACGACGTCGCCCAGGATCGCGTGAGTCCAGTCGGACTGCGAGAGCAAGTCGTGCGTGGCCGAAAGCGCCCGGATGCGGGCGGTGAGGCTCTCGGTGAAATCGTCGATGTCCGAGGCCCGCCGCCGGGTGAGCGCGGCGATCGACAGCACGTTGGCAAGGGTATTCTTGACGCGGTGGTTAAGCTCGCGCGTCAGCGAATTGCGGATCGCGGCCTGGCTCTGCAGCCATTCCAGCACCATGCGGTCTTCCGCCGCACGCCGCGTGATCAGCCGGCCGATCGCCATGACCATCAGCGAGGCCAGCGCGCCGAAGAACAGGGTGATGCGCGAGGCGGTCGACAGCACGCCGCTCTTGCGATCGCTGATGACGACCACCCAGGTATGGCTGCCGAGATCGATCCGGCGCTCCATCTGCGGCCCCGAGGAACCCTCGGTGCGCCGTTCAGCCAGGAGCTTTTCCGGCTCCACCGCGCCGTCATAGACGCCGAGGTCGATATTGTTGTTGCGGTAGAGTTCGCTGGCGGATTCCAGGAAAGTCTCGGCGCGGAACGGGCTGAACACGAAGCCCTTCACCTGCCCGCCGGAGCGCGGCGCGATGACGGGCATGTAGATGAGGAAGCCCGGCGTCTGTTTTCTGTCGCTGACGTCCTGGACCAGGTGGACTTTGCCCGAGGCAACCGGCTTGCCGAGCTTGATCGCCCGCTCCATCGCTGCGCGGCGAACGTCTTCCGACAGCATGTCGTACCCCAGCGCGGCACGGTTCGTGCCGTCGTCGGGTTCGAGATAGACGATCGGCGCCAGATTGCGCCGCGAAACGTCGGGACGGGGATAGACCAGGAAATCCGGTCGGTCACTGCCCTGGATCGACAGCTCCAGGTTCGAAAGGCGGTCGGCCGGCACCAGCGGCGCCCAGCCCATGCCCAGCGAGCCGTAGAGATCGCCCTTGCCCTGCAGATCCTCCGCGAAAGAGCGGAACTGATCGGCGCTGACGTTTTCCTGAGTCGCGAAGAGCGCCGCCCCGGCGCGCAGCAACGCAATGTTTTCCGTGGCGCGGCGCTGCAACGCCGAAGCGATCTCGGTAAGATTGCGGTCAAGTTCGACCTGCCGCGTCTGGCGATCGGCCCGCTCGATGGCCATGACCGAAACCGCCGTGGTGATCGAGGCGATCACGAACAGCAGGAACGGCCAGCCGCGCGGGTACTTGTGGAACCACGCCTGTTTCTGAACCCTGTCCAGCAGGGCTTGGTCAATCACCGGAAATCCACGCCATTTCAGCCGAGCCGAATCACTTCTCAAGAGCATTGCCATGCTCCGGACCATTCGCAAGCCAGCCCAGGACAAGACTTCATAGCAGAGGGAACCAAGACAGGCCTCGATTGTTCCAACGAAAACGACGTTCGGTTGCCTTGCCGGCGATAGGACAGCGATCAGGTGTGCCATCGACGGCGTTGCAACGCGGTTGCAGCATGACTCTTGACCCGCTCCCCGCCAGCAAGCAAGTGTTCAGGTTGCGATGGAGTCAAAGTTGAATCAATCCGAAGGACATGGCGCCGACCGCCGCGTCGCCCCTGGAGGGGGTGATACGGCAACGCCTGGGCTACCGCCGGAAGTCCGCAAGGACGGCGAGCCGGGCTGGGCCGGAGGGTTGAGGAAGCTTTACAACTCCGTGGTGGACGAACCGCTTCCGGACAGCTTCAAGGATCTTCTCAAGAAGCTGGACGGGGCGGACGATGCCTGACGCCAAGGCTTCCTTGCCCGGCCGGTCAGGCGCCGAAAGCCCACCCCAGTCCTCCACCCCGCCCGAACCGACGAGCACCGCGAAGGAACCCGCGGCAACGCGCGTCGATCCCAGCATTCCCCGGCCCGAGGACGATGAGTTCCGCCGCGAACTCCTGACCGTGCTGCCGCATTTGCGCGCCTTCGCCCGCGGCTTGTCCGGCCGTCCGGATTTCGCGGACGACCTCGTGCAGGAGGCCGCGATCAAGGCCTGGACCGCGCGCGACCGCTACACGGCAGGCACCAACATGCGCGCCTGGACTTTCGCGATCCTGCGCAACCACTACTTATCCGAACTGCGCAAGAGCAAGCGCCAGACCGACCTCGACGAAGGCGCGGTAGAGCGGATGCTGGTGATGGAGGCCGATCAGGAAGGCCCGCTGCATCTCGGCGACATGGAGACAGCCCTGCAGAAGCTGGCGCCCGAGCGGCGCGAGGCCGTGCTGCTGGTCGGCGCCTCGGGGTTCAGCTACGAGGAAGCGGCCCAGATCGCCTGCTGCCCCATCGGCACGATGAAAAGCCGCGTCGCCCGCGCCCGCGCCGACCTGGCCCGCATGCTGGATGGCGAGGCAGACCTGCTCGAAGTGGGCGAGCGCCGCAAGGGCTGACGGCCCCATCGGCCGGACTGGCCGAGATTGCTCCCACCCCTGCCGTTCCTGGGGCTCGCTGGCCGCGAGTGTTCCGTTGAACGTCCACCGCGATGATCTGGCTCGGCAGCCGCGAGGGGGCCAATCGCTCTCCCTCGCGGTGCAGTCTCGCCGGAAGCCTCAGCCCCGCGCAGTGTCGATGGTGTGTTCGGCCATGACGGCCCAATCCCGGTCCGCATGGCCGGCCGCAATGGCTTCCCCCATGCGCGCGTGCACGGCATCGAGCATCGGCAGACTGCCTTGCGTGCCCGGAGCCGTTTCCGCCGCCAATTCACGCGCCAGGCGAAGGTCCTTGAGGCCGAGTACGGCCTTGAAGCCCGGTTCGTATTCGCGCGCGGAAATGATACCCGAATAGTTCTGATAGACCCGGCTGCCGAACAGGGTGCCCAGGATCAGCTCGAAGAACTTCTCGCGCGGGAGGCCCTTGCCTTCGGTCAGCACGACGGCTTCGGCCATGCCCTCGATCGCCATGGTAATCATCATGTTGCAGGCGATCTTGGCGGCATTGGCCACCGTGGCGTCCTCGCCCATGTCCCAGACCTTGCCGGCGATCGCCGCGAAGACCGGCTCCAGCCGCGCGCCATGTTCGGCGGGACCGCCGAGGATCACGTTGAGCTGGCCGGCCGCCGCCACATCGGGACGGCCGAGCACCGGCGCCGAAAGATAGCCCACGCCCGCCGCCGCATGTCGCTCCACCAGTTCGCGCGCGAAAGCGACCGAGATCGTGGAGCACACGAGATGGATGACGCTTTTCGGCGCAGCATCCAGCACACCGCTGTCCAGCAGGACCTGCCGGATGGCCCCGTCCTCGGAGAGCATGGTCAGCACCGCGTCGCCGGTGAAGGCCTCTGCCGGGGTGGCAACCATCTCGACGCCTTCCACCGCGCCGCCCGAACGATTCCACGCCCGCACCCGGTGCCCTGCCGCCGCCAGGTTGCGCGCCATGGCGCTGCCCATCGCGCCCAGACCGATGAAGCCGATGTCCATATTCAATTCCCGAAAAAAGGAGGAAACAGGTGTGCCGGACATGCTGCGGGCCGGATCGCGCCTTTCAGCGGCGACCCGGCCCGTTTCAGCATGTCATGTCACCCCGCGCACGCTGCGCGGAGCGAGAAATCAGGCCGGATAGGTCCAGGCCGTGCCGCGGTCGAAGTTGTCCGACGCGAACTTCCAGTTGATGAGGTTCTCCAGAACCGTCTTCACGTAGGCCGGACGCTTGTTCATCTGGTCGATGTAGTAGGCGTGCTCCCAGACATCGATGGTGATGAGCGGGTTGACGTCGGTGGTGATCGGGGTGCCCGCGTCATGGGTCGAGATGACCTTGAGCTTGCCACCGTCCACGACGAGCCATGCCCAGCCCGAAGCGAAGTGATTGACGGCTTCGTTCGAGAGCGCTTCGAGCAGCGCGTCCAGCGAACCGAAGTCGTTGGTGATCGCGGCCAGCAGGCTTTCGCTCGGCGCGGTCTTTTCCGGGCTCAGCGAGTGCCAGTAGAAACCGTGGTTCCAGGTCTGGGCGGCATTGTTGAACAGCGGGCCCGAGGCAAGCTTGGCGATTTCCTCGACCGACTTGTCGGCGTTGTCCGTGCCTTCGACGGCAGCGTTCAGCTTGTCGACGTACGTCTTGTGGTGAGCGCCGTGGTGAATTTCGAGCGTCTTGGCCGAGATATGCGGTTCGAGCGCGTCCTGCGCGTAGGGCAGCGGCATCAGCTGAATGGTCATGGCTGTCTTCCTGTTTCAGGTTGTCAAAGGCTTGGACCTGCACGCCCACCTTGGCAGGGTTGGACGGCACGTCATATGGGACGTCGAACTTTCGGGGGCTATGTCTGCCCTCTTGCCCGACAATTCAAGCATCTATTGGCGGCATTTTGATTGCACGGCCGGATAGTTTGGCTTCGCACCGGGTGCCTGTGCCTTCCCCTTGCCCGGGAAAGGCGGCACCGGGAAATGGGCCTGACGAAAGGAGCCGGCCCAACGAAAGAAGGATGGCGGAACCCGCCATCCTTCCTGTCTTCTTGCGATGAGGGTCGCGTAACGGATCAGTGCTGTTCCTTGATCCGGTCTGCCTTTTCTTCCAGCGCGTCCGACTTGGCCTCGCCTGCCGCCTGGACGGCATCGGCCTTTTCATCCACGGCCTCGGAAGCAGCGCCGGTCATCTGGTCCGCCTGGTCGCGCATGGCGTCTGCGGCGGAGTCGGACGACTGCTCGACCGCGTCGGCCTGCTGCTCGGTGGCATCGTCCGCCTTATTGTTGCAGGCCGCGAGGCCCAGCGAACCGGCAGCGACGACAGCGATCATGGCAAGACGCGAAGTGTTGATGGCTTTCATGTCAGGCTTCCTTATCCCTGTTGAAAAGGGCGCGTTCGGGGTTGGAGGACGCGCCAGCCTCCTTGGCGACTTATAAGAGTCGCAACCTACCGTTTAGCCGCCAATCTTAGCGAATGGAACCGCGACGGAAGAGGTTCACGATCGCCAGAAGGACAACCGCACCCAGGAACGAAGCGAACAGCGACATGATGTCGAACGCACCGCTGGTGATGGGCGCACCGCCGATCAGCGGGGTGATGATGAGGCCCGCGATCAGGGCGCCGACGACACCGACGACCACGTTGAGGAAGACGCCCTGCTGCGCATCGGTGCGCATGAGGATCGAAGCGAGCCAGCCGATGACGCCACCGACCAGGAGAATAAGAAGTAGGGTCATTGTTGCTTCTCCGAAATTGTCTCGTTGGCGGAATAACGATGATGTCGAGCCATGGTTCCGCAACATGTGATCGTCCTGCCGCAGCACAGGCGATTCGTCGGCACCGGTCGCCACTTGCGGGACCTTTCGCAGGCGCGACTTGTTTTCCCGGCACCGGGTTGGCCCGGTGGGTCTCGACGGGGAAGGAGCAGGTCTTGCACGCGCCGCGACGCGACAGGTGGGTTTCCGCACTGGCATCGGCCACCGTCGTCGGTGCCGGGCTGGCCGCCCTGGCGTTCGGGCTGGGCGTGGACCTGCCGCAGCTTCCTGACCGCGCTGCGCTGACGGCCATGGTGACCGTGCCGGATCGGCCGCCTCCCACCCCCACACCGACGCCCACGCCCTCACCGCGCAAGCAAGAGTCCGCCGCAGCCCCCAAGGCCGCCGCCGCGCCCGAGGGACGCAAGGCCAGGGCCACCCTCCTGGTCGCGCCGCCGCCGCGGATCGTCCTGCCCGTTGCCCCGCCGATCATCGCCGCGCCGCGCCCCGGACAGGGCGCGCAATCGTCCCAGGGCACGGGAAACAGCGGATCCGGCCCCGGTGCGGGCGGCACCGGGAGAGGCAACGGCGGCGGCGGCCAGGGCGGCGAGGGATCGGGCGCGAATGCCGGCGTGGCGCAATTCCCCCGCCAGACCTCCGGACGCCTTCACTACTCCGACCTGCCGCCCGACTTGCGCAAGTCCCGCAGCGGCGGCGACATCACGGTACGCTACCGGATCGGGACGGACGGCCGGGTCAGCGGCTGCACCGTGGTTTCCTCCAGCGGCCGACCGGACCTCGACGCCGGCACCTGCCAGCGCATCACCGCACGTTTCCGCTTCCGCCCGGCCCGCGACGCGCGCGGCGATCCGGTGCCTTTCGTCATGACCGAGACCCATGGATGGGACGATGTCCAGGAAGGCCCGTGACGCGGCCTGTGCGACCGGCTAGTGAAGCGCTCCCATCGAGAAACGCGCGTCACGGACGCCCAGCACCAACGGAAGAGGTAAGACCATGGCCACGATCGACGAAACCCATGACCGCGCTCTGCGCTCCTGGGTCGAAAGCGCGAACGGCCACGGCGATTTTCCGATCCAGAACCTGCCCCTCGGCGTCTTCTCGCGCCGCGATGAAGCTGCCCGGGGCGGCATCGCCATCGGGGACATGATCCTCGACCTCGGCGCGCTGGCCGCCACGACCCTGCTCGAAGGCGATGCGCTGGACGCCGCCCGCGCCGGAGCGGGCGAAACGCTCAATCCCCTGCTGGCCCTGGGTGCCGGCCCGCGCCGCGCGCTGCGCCGCCGTGTCTCCGCGCTCCTGGCCGAAGGCGCGGCCGAGCGCGCGCAAGTCGAAGCGCTGCTGGTGCCGATGGCCGAAGCCACGCTGCACCTGCCCGCGCGCATCGCGGACTACACCGATTTCTACGTCGGCATCCATCACGCCACCAATATCGGCAAACTGTTCCGTCCCGACAATCCGCTGCTGCCCAACTACAAGCACGTTCCCATCGGCTATCACGGCCGTGCCTCCACCGTACGGGCCAGCGGCGCCCCGGTGATCCGCCCCAACGGCCAGACCAAGGCGCCCGATGCCGAAGCGCCTTCGTTCGGCCCCATCGGACGGCTAGACTACGAATTGGAACTCGGCGTGTGGATGGCGCAGGGCAACACGCTCGGCCAGCCCATCCCCATCGACGCGGCGCTCGACCACGTCGCCGGACTGACCCTGCTCAACGACTGGTCGGCGCGCGACGTCCAGGCCTGGGAATATCAGCCGCTCGGGCCGTTCCTCGCCAAGAACTTCCTCACCACCGTCTCGCCCTGGATCGTGACCATGGAAGCGCTCGCCCCGTTCCGCATGGCCCAGCCCGCGCGGCCCGAAGGCGACCCGCGCCCCCTGCCCTATCTCTGGAACGAGGCCGACCAGCGCGAGGGCGCGCTTGCGCTGGACCTCGAAGTCAGCCTCAGCACCCGGACGATGCGCGAACAGGGCCTGCCCGCCCAGCGCCTCAGCCGCGGCCCGGCCCGCAACATGTACTGGACGATCGCGCAGATGGTGACGCACCATGCATCGAACGGCTGCGAGATGAACCCGGGCGACCTGCTGGGCACCGGGACGATCTCCGGCCCCGAGGACGGCTCGCAGGGCAGCCTCATGGAGATCACCCGCTCCGGCCGGGAAGCCCTGACCCTGCCCACCGGCGAAACGCGCACCTTCCTTCAGGACGGCGACGAACTGGCGCTGTCCGGCCGCTTCGTGGCGGAAGGCACCGTGTCGATCGGGTTCGGGGCCTGCACCGGGGTGGTGCAGCCGGCGATGGCCCTGAACTAGTGCGGAAGGGTTTGCCGGGGTAGCGCCAAAACCGGGCTACCTCGGCGCCGTTCGATTAGCGGGATCCGCTCAAAGCCAGTCGTTCGCGCGGTACCACTCGGCCGTGGCGCGCAGGCCGTCGCGCGTATCGATACGCGGCTCCCAGATCGAGGCCGGCACCGCCGCCCCGGCGCTGACCACCCAGTCCGGGTGGCTGAAATAGGCCGCGCGGTCGGCGGTCATCTTCGCCCCGTCGCCGCGCAGGAACTGGTCCACTTTCGCCGCCTTGCGCAGCGCTCCGGCGGAAAGCGACAGCACGCGCGCACGGCGGCATACGGCTGCACCGATGGCGCGGGCCATCTCGGCATTGTCCCAGCCGTGGACTTTGCCGTCGTCCGGTTCGAACAGCTTGCCGGTCACGTCCTCGCCGCCCGGAACCAGCGCCACCAGCAGGCGGGCAAGGTCCTCGACATGGATCATCGAGGCGCTGCCGCCCTTGGGCACCGGCACGAGGCCCCAGCGCGCCGCGCGGAACAGCTCGAACATTTCCTTGTCGCGCGGGCCGTAGATCGCGGGTGGGCGCACGATGGTCCAATCGAGCGGGCTGGCGCGCAAGAGCTTCTCGGCCTTGGCCTTGGAGGCCCCGTAGGCGGAGAGCTGCGGTTCGCGCGCGGAGAGCGAGGAGACGAACACGAAGCGCCGGATGCCCTTGGCCACGGCCGTCTCGATCAGGTTCAGCGTCCCGGCGACATTGCCCGCTTCGTATCCGGCCGGGTCGGGCGCATTGACCACGCCGGCAACGTGGAGGATCGCCTCCGCCCCGCGCGTCAGTTCGGAAAGGGAGCCGGTGTCGCGCAGTTCGCCGCGCACCCAGGTGACGTTCGCGCGCGGCTCCTGTTCGCGGCGGGCGAGCGCGCGGACATCGTATCCGGCGGCAACGGCCTCATCGAGCAGGCTCTGGCCAACGAAGCCGGTGGCGCCGGTCAGCGCGATGGTGGGGCGGTCGAGTTCCATTACTTCAAGACAAGCTGATCGCGATGCACGACGGATGAACGGGGCGCGTAACCGAGCACTTCGGCCTGCTCGCTGGAGTGCAGCCCGCGGATCGCGGTGCATTCGCCAGCGTGATATTCGGAAAGGCCATGGGCCAGGACTTTTGCCTCGGGGTCGACGATGGCTACCGGGTCGCCGCGCTCGAAGGCTCCCTCCACGCGCGTCACGCCCTTGGCCAGCAAGCTCGATCCCCGCAGCAGGGCAGCGGCTGCCCCGGCATCGACGTGGATGCTGCCCTTCAGCCGCAGCCGTCCGCCAAGCCAGGCCTTGCGCGCGCCGGCCCGGCGGCGAGGCAGGAACAGCGTGCCGATGCCCTCGCCGATGATCCGCGCGACCGGGCGTTCATGCTGGCCATTGCCGATGACGAGGCAGATTCCGGCCAGTTCCGCGATCTCCGCGGCCTGCAGCTTCGAAACCATGCCGCCCGAGCCCATGCCCGAATTCGATTCGGTACTGGCCATGGCGTGGACCTCGCCGGTCACGCCTTCGACCACCGGGATCATCCTGGCACCCGGCTCCCGGGGATGGCGATCGTAGAGACCGTCGATATCGGAGAGCAGCAGCACGGCGCTGGCCTGCGCGGCCTGGGCGACGCGCGCGGCAAGGCGGTCGTTGTCGCCGAAGCGGATTTCCTGCGTGGCAACCGAATCGTTCTCGTTGATCACCGGCACGGCCCCCGCATCGAGCAGCCGCGTGAGCGTGGCCGTGACGTTGAGGTAGCGGCGGCGGTCTTCAAGGTCTTCCAGCGTCAGCAGCATCTGCGCGGCAGTGAGGCCGTGGCTGCCGAGCAATTCCGCCCAGAGGCCGGAAAGCGCGATCTGACCGACGGCGGCCGCCGCCTGGGCATCGGCCAACGAGCCGCGTCCGCCCTTTTCCAGGCCGAGCGTGGCGGCGCCAAGGGCGATCGCGCCGGAGGAAACCACGATCACGTCCTGCCCGCGTGCGCGCGCCTCGGCGATTTCCGCCACCAGCGCCGTCAGCCACGCGCGCCTTACGCCCTCTTTGCCGACGAGCAGCGCCGAGCCCACCTTGATGACGAGGCGGGGGGCAAGGGCTCTGTCGGAGAGATCGGAAAGACGCGATACAGGCATGGAGGCAGTGCCTCTAGGACAGTTGCCGCCCGCTGGAAAGCGCTCGCTTGCGAAAGGCGCTACGCCCCGTCCCGCCACGGGAACGGCGAGACGCCCGGATCGGTCAGGCCGGGTCGATAAACACCGTCTGCGCCCGCCGCGCCTTTCGGGCCTTGAAGATTTCGTGACCGCTGACCAGCAGGATGCCCGCCAGGACCATCAGCGCACCGGCGATGAAGGCCGCGTCCAGTCGTTCGCCCAGCAGAACGACCCCGAACAGCACGCCGAACAGCGGCGTCATGAACGAGAGCACGCCCAGTCGCGAGGCCAGGTAGACGCGCAGGAGTCCGAACCAGACGAGCAGGCTGATCAGCGACATGAAGACCACCTGAAACACCATGCTCACCCCCAGCAGCACGGTCGGCCGCGCATATGTCTGCCCGGTGCCGACCGCCAGCAGGCCCAGCAGCACGAAAGCGCCGAGCAGCTGGTAGAGCGTGGTGACCGAACTGGGCGCCTGCGAGAGCCGGGAGAATCGCAGCGTCAGCGTCGTCGCGCCCCAGGCGGCGCCTGCGCCGATGCCCATGAGGTCTCCGATCCATGCCGAATCGCGCCGCGGGCCATCCGCTCCGCCGCCCAGGAACGAGACCGCGACACCGCCGAAAGCCGCAGCGATGCCCAGCCATTGCAGCGGGCTCAGGCGTTCCTCGGGCACGCGAAAATGCAGGCCGAGCGCGGTGAAGATCGGGGCGGTATAGAGGAAGATGCCCATGGGCGAGGCGCTGGTGAAGCGCAGCCCCTCGCCCATGAACAGGTATTCGAGCGCAAAGAGCGCGCCGATCGCCAGCCCCGCCTTCCAGGTCCCGCCGCGCAGGGCATGTCCTTCCTTCCGCATGAACACCAGCGCGGTGATGAACAGGGCCGCGATGCCCGAGCGCAAGGAAATCTGAAGCATCGGCGCCATGTCCGGAGCGGCTGCCTTCAGCGCCGTCTGCTGCATGCCCCAGATCGCGCAGAGGCCGACCATGAGCAGGGCCGCACGGCCGTCCACGGGTTTGCGCGAAAGAGGCTGGTCGATGTCCATGATCCGGCCCTTAGCGCCCGCGCCGGGGTGGCGGCAGTCCCTTTTTGTCGCGGCTATTCTCTCAGGTCCGACGATGCGGGTTCCATTTTAGATTTATGGTTCTAATTTTACATTCCTAGCCGATTCGAAACGAAACCGGCGCGAACAGGGAGAAGAAGCGCGTGATCGACCGCCGAACCATGCTGGCCGCCACGGCCGCCGGGGCCACGCTTGTGAGCACCTCCACCCTGGCGCGCACGGCCAGGCCCGTCGATCCCAAGTTCCCGGACGGCTTCCTCTGGGGCGCGGCAACGGCGGCGCACCAGATCGAAGGCAACAACGTCAACAGCGATGTCTGGGCCATGGAGCACGCCAATCCCACGGTCTACATGGAACCCTCCGGCGACGCCGCGAACAGCCTGGCGCTCTGGCCGGTGGACCTCGACCTGGTGAAGGGCCTTGGGCTCAACACCTATCGCTTCAGCCTGGAATGGGCGCGCATCGAACCTGCCAAGGGTCAGTTCTCGATCGCCATGCTCGATCATTACAAGGCCATGATCGAGGGCTGCAACGCGCGCGGCCTCAAGGCGATGGTGACGTTCAACCACTTCACCACGCCCGCCTGGTTCGCAGCGCAGGGCGGATGGTCCCATGCCGAGGCCCCTGCCCTTTTCGCCCGCTATTGCGACCGCGCAGCCCGCCATCTCGCCGCGGGGATCAGCCATGCCACCACCTTGAACGAGCCCAATCTCAGCGGCTTGCTGGACGTTGTGCTTCCCGGCGACATCGGACCGCGCCTGCTCGGCGCGGACAAGGCCATGCAGGAGGCCGCCGCCCGCGAACATGCCGTCCCCCGCTTCCTGCCCGGCAATCCGCTCTACGTCGCTGATCCGGAAGTGGTGCAGAGAAACCTCCTGGCCGGGCACAAGGCCGGGCGCGCGGCGATCAAGGCCGTGCGGAGCGACCTGCCGGTCGGGGTCAGCCTTGCCGTGATCGACGATCAGGCCGCCGGCCGCCACAGCCTGCGCGATGCCATGCGCGCCAAGCTCTACCTGCCCTGGCTGGAGGCCGCGCGCGGCAACGACTTCGTCGGCGTGCAGAACTACGAGCGGACCGTCTGGAACGACAAGGGCCGCCTGCCCCCGCCCAGCGGCGCGGAAACCAACGACGCCGGCTCCGAAATCTACCCGGGATCCCTCGCCGGCGCGGTGCGCTATGCCCATGCGGTCAGCGGCGTGCCGGTGGTGGTTACCGAGCACGGCATCAATTCGGCCGACGACACCAAGCGCGCGCGGCTGATCCCGGCGGCGCTGGGCGAACTCAAGCGCGCCATGGACGATGGCGTGCCCGTGCTCGGCTATATGCACTGGTCACTGGTCGACAATTACGAATGGGTTTTCGGTTACAAGCCGCAGTTCGGCCTGCACACGCTGGACCGCACGACGTTCAAGCGCACACCCAAGCCCAGCGCTGCCGTGCTGGCCGCCATCGCCCGGCGCAATTCGCTCTGAGGGAAAGGCCTCAGCCCGCGGGCGTGGTGGGCGACGGTGGCGGGGACGAAGGCGGTGGGGACGAAGGCGGTGGAGACGACGGTGGTGGGGGCTGGGCCCCCTCGATCATGAACCACGGCGTCCCCCCGCCTTCATAGGGCGGTGCGGGATAGAGCCAGCGCAGCGCGTCCTCCGCCGCATGGTGATAGACGGTGGCATGTGAAGCGCTCTTGCTGAAATCGTCGTAGCGCAAGGTGACGCGGTCCGCCGGCTGGCTCTCGAGGAATGTGCGCAGCCGATCGATCCCGTCCTGCATGGTCCCACCCTCGTCGCCCACCGCCAGATAGAGGCGGGCCTTGGCAAGCCCCTTCACGCGGGCCGTCCGGTCGAGATGAGCGAGAGGCCGGCGGTCGTCCCACCAGAGGCTGGGGCTGATCGCCACATAGTCGGCGAAAAGCGCGGGATCGTTGAGCAGGGTATCGACCACGAAGAGGCCGGCCAGCGATTCACCCATGATCGCGCGGCGCTCTCCGGTGCGGAAGCGTGCTTCCACGAAGGGGATCACCTCCTGGCGCAGGAAGCGGCGAAAGCGGTCCGCCCCGCCGCTTTCGGGAAACGCGGAGAGGTAGCGGGGATCGGTGGGCCGCGATGTCAGTTCCGCGCGGCGGTTCCTGGTCTGCACGCCGACCACGATCATCGGGCCATAGGTCCAGCTCAGCGAAGCAAGGTTGGCGAGGCCCGCGATATGCTGGAAGTCCTGATCGAGCGCGCCGTCCAGCAGGTAGACCACCGGATAGCGATCGTGCGACGCCGCGTAGCCGGTCGGCAGCCAGACGTTCACTTCGCGCGTGTCGCCCAGCACCGCCGATGGGAGGCTGTAGCTCGTGCCGATCTCGATCGGACGGCTGGCGACCGGAGCGGGCTCTGCCGCAGCGGCGCCAAGGGGCGACAGGAGCAGGCCCGCCGCCAGTGCCATGTGCATGATCTTCATGGCAAAGCTGTAGCCGGAGCGAGGCCCGGCGCCAACTCAAACCGTCACGGCGAACGACCCGGTGCCTCCGGGTCGGAACGCCGAAATCAAGGCGCCACCGTCAACATGGTGGCCGTCAACACGGGGCCGTCAATATGGGAGCGTCAAATAGCCGAGCTCAAATCGGCGACCAGGGCTTGTCGTCGGATTCCTCGCGCTCGCCTTCGGGACGCTCGGTAACGGTGGCCGCGGGAAGGTAGTCGATCACCGCGTCCAGCAGCTTCGACATGCCCTTGCCGGTCGCGCCGGAGATCGGGAAGACTTCGTCCGCCCCGGCCTTCAGCAGTTCCTTGGCATAGGCCGCGGCCAGATCGTCGTCCACGAGGTCGATCTTGTTCAGCGCGACCAGGCGCGGCTTGTTCTCGAGATCGCCGCCATAGGCCGCCAGCTCTTCCTCGACGACATGCATCGCTTCCACCGGATCGGTGTTCGAGATGTCGATGAGGTGGACGAGCACGCGGCAGCGCTCGATATGACCCAGGAAGCGGTCACCGATGCCCGCACCATCGGCGGCGCCGGCGATCAGGCCCGGAATGTCGGCCAGCACGAATTCGCGATTCTTGTGCATGACGACGCCAAGCTGCGGGCGCAGCGTGGTGAAGGCATAGTCGCCGACTTTCGCCTTGGCATTCGACAGCTTGTTGATGAACGTGGACTTGCCTGCGTTCGGCATGCCGACCAGACCGACGTCGGCCAGCAGCTTCAGGCGCAGCCATACCCACATTTCCTGTGCGGGAATGCCGGGCTGGTGCTGGCGCGGAGCGCGGTTGGTGGAGGTCTTGTAGCTGGCATTGCCGCGACCGCCCATGCCGCCTTCCATCAGCGTCACGCGCTGGCCGGCCTCGGTCAGGTCGGCCAGGACCGTTTCGCGATCCTCGTCGTCGACGATCTGGGTGCCGACGGGAACCTTGATGACCAGGTCCTTGCCGGCCGCGCCATTACGGTTCTTGCCCATGCCGTGGCCGCCGCGCGGAGCCTTGAAATGCTGGGTGTAGCGGAAATCGATCAGGGTATTGAGGCCCGCAACCGCCTCGAACACGATGTCCGCGCCCTTCCCGCCATTGCCGCCGTCGGGTCCGCCGTACTCGACGTACTTCTCGCGCCGGAATGAAACCGCGCCGGGGCCGCCTCCGCCTGAACGGATGTAGATCTTGGCCTGGTCGAGAAAGTGCATCTTGTATGTTTCCGGCGCGTTCAAAGACGTTCAAAGGCGAAGGGACAGCGGCAGAGCCTTTATCCGTCCATCGCAGATAAACAAAAAACCCGGCCATGTCGCGTCAAACGCCTCATGCCGGGGTAGACCCGGGCAGACCCGGATCGCTTCAGAATTTCATACTGGTGGAGCCGAGGGGGATCGAACCCCTGACCTCGTCATTGCGAACGACGCGCTCTCCCATCTGAGCTACGGCCCCGTTCCAGTATTTTCGCTGGGACGACAAGCGCCTTCGCGAGGCGTCCCCTTAGCGAAGTGCTCTTCCGCATGAAAGAGCAAAAATGCACCGGGCCGAGATTCGATTCCCGAGATCTGGCACCCGAGACTCCCCCCGAATCCGGCCGGAAGAGAACTGGTCCTGTCAGGTTCGGCGCGGGGCAGGATCGCGTCCTTGCGCGCCCCTGCCCTCTCGCCCCTTCGGGCTTACCGCGAGTAGGCCTGCTGGCTCACCGTGGGCGCTGCCGCTACCGGCGTCGTGCCCGAAGGCGCGCTGGCCGAGGCGCCCGCGCCGTAGCGCGCTTCCCAGGCGGCCAGATCGGCGCGGTACTGGTCGTAGCTGTTGAAGAACTCCTTGAAGGGAGCCTCCGCCTTGGCAAGGCCGCTCACCGCGAAACCGTCAAGCTGACCGGCCGGCACGGCCTGGAGATCGACCGCGAGACCCATCGCCGCGTTGCAGAGCGCGGGAACGACGGGGGGCAGCGCGAAGAAGTTGTAGACCTGGGTCTGATAGGCTTCGCGCTCGCGAACGGACTTGGCGCCGAACCGCGACTTGAACTCCTTGTCGAGTTCCTTGTTGGCCGCCGTCAGGCTCTTGACGTGCTTTTTCAGGAAGTCCTTGTAGCCCGCCAGGATCGGCTCGTACTGCGGCCCGACGCAGTTCAGCGCCGCGACATTGTAGGCCGAGCGCAGGTTCCACAGGGACTGGGCAGCCGAGATGCCCGAATTCACCGTGCGGCGCGAACCGTCCACGGCCAAGACCGGCACGATCATGTTCGGCGCGGCGCCCAGCGGCGGCATCGGCCGCGGCGGGATCACCACCACGGGCGGCGGCGGGGGCGGCGCAACGGCAACCTCCTTGGGTCCGCAGCCGGACAGCATGGCGACGAGCGAGCCCGTCATAATGGCAAGGCCGCGCAAAAGGCCTTTTTTCTTCAGGTTTACCACCCCGGACACTCCAGTTCTCACGATGGCCGGGATTCTATCTCGTCTTGACTCCAATGAAAATGCCCGGTGCGACGAATCGCACCGGGCATGATCGTTTCATCCGTCAAAAAACGGTGGATTAACGGCGATCGCCCAGGAAGCTCAGCAGGAACTGGAACATGTTGATGAAGTCCAGGTAGAGGCTGAGCGCGCCCATCACCACGGCCTTGCCGAGGAATTCGGTGCCGCGAAGCTGTGCGTACTGGTTCTTGAGCATCTGCGTGTCATAGGCGGTGAGGCCGGCGAAGATCAGCACGCCGAGCACCGAGATCGCCAGCTGCAGCACCGTCGAACCCACGAAGATGTTGATCAGCATCGCGATCAGAATGCCGAACAGGCCCATGATCAGGAACGTGCCGAAGCCCGAAAGATCCTTCTTGGTGGTATAGCCCACCAGGCTCAGACCCGCGAAGGCCGCAGCCGTTGCGAAGAAGGTCGTGGCGATCGACGTGGCGGTGAAGGCCAGGAAGATCGTCGACAGCGACAGACCCATGACCACGCAGAAGCCCCAATAGAGCATCTGGAGGGTCGAGGTCTTCATACGGTTCAGGCCGAAGTTCATCGCCATCACGAAGCCCAGCGGGGCGAGCATGATGACCCAGCGCAGCGGGGTGGTCAGCACCTGCATCGCCATGCCGGAGGAAGCGAACAACAGCGCCACGATGCCCGACAGCAGCACGCCCGAGGCCATGTAGTTGTAGATGGACAGCATGTAGCTGCGCAGGCCCGCGTCATACGTGGCCCGGCCGGCTTCGCGTCCGTCAAGGCTCGGAGACGCACCGAAGCCCGTACCGGGCTGGGGGTCGTTCCAATTCGCCATTTCAAACTCCCTTTCACAGGCGCTTGCGAAATGCGGCACCCGTACAGGCACGAATATCTGCTGTCCGGTCTCCGAATTCAAGGAAAACCGGCGGATCGACTTTGTGTCAAAATGTAAAAACTGTCGGAACCCGCCGGAATACGGCGATCAGGCCTTGCGGGCCTCCGCGGCCATTTCGGCATTACGGTCGCGCGAAGCGGCCATCGTGGCCGCAATCAGGCGCGTCAGGGCGTCGCCTGCATCGAGCACGTTCATGCCGGCGCGGGTCGACCCACCGGGGCTGGCCACCTTGTCCGCCAGTTCGCCGGCCGAGAACGGCGAGGCGGCCGCGAGCTGCGCCGCCCCTTCGACCATGGCCAGGGCAAGCCGCTGCGACTGCGCCTCGTCCAGCCCGAGCGACACGGCCCCTGCCGTCAGCGCATCGATGAAGCGGTAGACGAAGGCGGGGCCGCAGCCTGCCAGCGCCGTGACGGAATCGAACAGCGCCTCTTCCGCCAGCCACTCCGGGGTGCCGAGATGGGCCATCATCGCCGTGACCGCTGCCCGCCCCGTCTCATCGAGACCGCGCGAATCCAGCGCGATCGGCGACTTGCCGATGGCGGCGGCAAGGTTGGGCATGATCCGCACGACTGCACCCGCCGCGGGGAACCGCGCGGCAAGGCTCTCGAACTCCACACCTGCAAGAATCGAGAAAAGCGTCGTCTCGCGCCCGACCAGCGCGCCGATCGCCGGGGCGGCCTCATCCAGGCCCTGAGGCTTGATACCCAGCATGACCACGTCGAAGCGACCTTCGCGCGGCAGTTCGCCGAGCAGGGTCACCCCCTCGGGCGCTTCGGTGCGCTTGGGATCGACGATGGTGAAACGCGATGCGGCGATACCGCCCTTCAGCCAGCCCTTCAGCATGGCGCCGGCCATATTGCCGCAGCCGACGAGAAGGATGTTCTGAAACCGCTCCATGTCATTCCCCTTGCGCGAGACCTTGCGACGTCCCGGCGCCTAGAGCGTTTGCCGAGCAGATGGGATCACCTGATTGCTCGGAAAACGCGGCAAACCAAAAACCTGCGGCGACAGGGCCGACGCAGCAGGATCGGATCCCGCTCTAAGGGAGCGACGGCACACTGCCAAGGGCCAAAGCCCGACAAGACGGGCCATCCACGCCGAACCTGCGCAGCGGGGTCAGGCCTCTCCGGCCGCGTCGATCATGGCTGCGGCAAGCGCCTCGGTCGGGGTCTTGTCGCCCCAGAGGATGAACTGGAACACCGGATAGAAGCGGTCGCATTCCTCGATCGCCGCCTCCACCACGGTCTGCGCCTGGCCCGGACCGAGCAGGCCTTCCTCGCCCAGCATCAGCCCGTGGCGATAGAGCACCACGCCGCTGCTGGACCAGGTGTCGAAATGGCCGACCCAGAGCTGCTCGTTGATGAGAGCCAGGGCCTCGAACATGGCCTGCCGCTTGCTGTCGGCGATGCGAATGTCCGGCAGGCAGAGCAATTGCAGCACACGGTCTTCCGCGCGCCAGATCGCCTGGATCTGATAGGTCGCCCAGGCGCCCTTCACTTCGGCGGAGATCTCATCCTCGCCCGAGTGCTCGAACGCCCAGTCGCGCGCTTCGAACAGCGACGCCAGCATCTCGATCGGGGCGGACTCGTCCTCCCGGCTGATGTCGTCCTGTACCTGCCTCATGATTTCCGACATTTGCCCTCCGCGACGCGACGAGCCATGGATGCTTTGCCTGGGGGGGCAAGCACAATCCGGGGCATGCGATCGCCTGAGCAAAACTGCACAAGCCTGTTCACAGGATGTGGATAAGGCCCGCCGCCCCGCCATTAGGACAGTTCGAAGTCACCCGGATTTGCCGGACGCGGCCCTCAGGCCCGCTTTACGCATAGGGAAGCGGGCCGCCTCCGCGACCCGCCCGTCACTTCGCCGAAAGCGCGTCGACGACCTGCCCCGCCGGACTCGTCCAGGGAAGCGCGTCGTTGAAGCCCTGCTTCTTCGCATCGGCGATGAAGCTGCCGGCCGCCTTCTGCGTCTCGAACGGACCCACGAGGATGCGGTTGGTCCGCCCCATGTCGCTGACATAGGGTTCGTGGCCCTTTAACAGCGCGGGCGACTGCTTGAGGTAGCGGCGCCAGTCGAAAGCGATGGCAGCCTTGTCGCGGCCCACGCCGATCTGCACCCAGATCCGGCTGGGATGCGACGGCGGCGCAGGCTTCTTGCCCTTGGCGGCGGCATCGGCCTTGGCCTTTGCGGCAGCCTTGGTCTTGGCAGAGGCCTTGTCGTCTTCCGCCTTGTCATCGGGCTTGGCCTTGGGGTCGGGCTTGGCCTTGGGGTCTGCCTTGGCTTTCGGCTCGGGCACCTTGGGCGCTTCCGGTTCGGGCTTGGGAAGGTCGATCTTGGGCGGCGCCGGACGTGCCGGCTCTATCTGCCGCATGTCGACCGCGCCCGAGGCCGGCATGATCTGCATGGTGGGCTTGCCCAGATCCGCGAAGATCTGCTCCAGCGAAAGCTGCTGGGCGTTCGGTTCGGGCGGCGCTTCCGCCACGGGCGGCTTGGCCGGCGTGCTGCCAAGCGGCGCAACTGGCGCACTCGGCGTGGCGGGGAGCCCGGGCGCGGGTGTCACGGGTTTGGAGACAACGGGCGACGTCGAGGGCGCCGCGGCAGGCTGACCCGCCGGAACCCGCGCAAGGTCGAAACCGGGGCTTGCGGCGGCCGTAGACGGCGCAGAGCTACTCCGCGCAGCAAGCGAGGCGGCAGCCCATTCGCGCGTTACCGAGGTCGAGGCAGGCGCGGCCGTTGCCGTCGCGGGCGGCTTGGCGCTGACCGGGGCGGGTTGCTCCGCCTTCGGCTTCACGGGAGGCAGTTCGCCCGTCGGCGTATCGGCACGCTCGATGGTCGGCATCGGTTCGGGGGGCGCGACCCGTGCCGGCTCTGCCGCCGCAGCGGGCGCCGTGCGCGTGGAGGTCGTCCGCCCGCCGCCGATGCGATAGGGATCCGCCGCGGCCACCGATGTGCCGCCGGTCCGCGGGCCGGCCTTTGCCGGTTTCGTGCTGGCCTTGGCCGTGCGGGACGTGCGGGTAGCCGCAGTGCCGCCGCTGCCCAGGGCTTCGCCGCGCGGGACGAGATTCGCGTCCGCGCTGGCAAGCCGCGTCGGCGTGTAGGCCGCGATCCGGGCATCGTCATGCCCGATTTCCGAAGCGCGCGGGAACTTGCCGAGATTGGCCGCCGCCGCCTGCTGCGCGCGGGTGAGACGCGGCATGTAGCGCAAGTAAGGCGCAATGTTCTGGGCCAGTTGCGGGGGCAGGATGGTGTTCGAGACTTCCACCGCCTGCTTGGCGTCGCCCGCGATCGCCAGCGAGAAGGCGCGCGTACGCCAGCCCGGTTTGTCCTGCTTGCGCAGCAGGGGCATGATCGTCGTTTCCGAGGCCTGGGCATCGCCGGCAATCGCCTGGCTGATCGCCAGTCGCATGCGGACATCCTCGTCATTGGCACCGCCGAGCGCCAGGGCATAATAGCGCTGCGCGGCGGCGTTGTCGCCGACGAGGTCGTAGGCCAGGCCGCGGTCTGCCGCGAGCTGCGTGGGGCTGGCGCCCGCCTTCTCCGCCTCGGCGAACAGCGGCAGCGCGGCAACGGGATCGCCGCTCTGCGCCAGCGAGGCGGCGAGCCCTGCCTTGACCCGCGCATTGCCGGGCGCAATTTCGTCGGCGCGGCGATAGAAACCGATGGCGGCGTCGAAATCGCCCAGCTTGCGCGCCGCATCGCCTGCGTCAAGCAAGGCGGAGGTGTCCCGCGGATCGCGCGCCAGTCGCGACAGCGCGGCGTTGAGCTTCAACTGGTCGGCGCTCGGCAGCGCTTGCACCACCGGCGCGGCGATGGCTGCGGCCGGGAGGACGGCGAACGAGAGGGACGCAGCGGGAACGACCAGCGCTACATGCACGGCTGCCGAGGCCAGCCACTTGCTCGAAACCCTCTGACGTACCCGCAAGACCCGAAAAACCTCTCAAAACGCGCAAAGGCCCGACTGGAATCGGGCCTTTGCTGAAAACCGATCGGCCGCGTCTATGTCGCCCGATTCATGAACCTTGCGAAAACGGGAGGGGACGGCCGCAAACCGGCCGCCGCCCGCCCATTTTCATTACTGGTTGTTCTGGCGCCCCAGGAATCGGGGGATGCTGATCGAGCCGCCATCATCGTCATCGCCCGCCGGTTCGGCCGGAGCCGCCTTGGGACGCGAAAGGCTGGTCATGCGCTCGAACAAAGTGCTGCCACCGCCGACCGGGCGAGCCGGTGCGGGATCGGCCGGACGCGCGCGGGCCGGTTCAGCGGCTTGCGGCTGCCCGCCGCCCAGCAAGAGTTCGTCCTGCTGGCGCTGGCTGGCGGCCTGCGGAGCCGGCTGATGGGCCGACTGGTGCGGGGGCTGGGCCTGCGCCATCGCGCCGAGATCGAGCGGTTCGGGACGCGCGCTGCGAAGACCGGCGTAAGCGGCCGGGGCCTCCTGCTCGACTTCCTCGCTGGCGCCGAGTTCCAGTTCGAACGGCTGGTCGGCCGACTCGGCAGCCGGCGTCGACAGTTCGAACGGCTCGGAAGCCGGAGCGACCGGCGCTGCGGCGGCCGGAGCGGGCGTGACGAGCGGCGTCGGTGCGCTGGGCACCGGGCGCGACACCATCGGACGAACCGGGCCGCGCGAAGCGCTGAGGTTCAGCGGACGCGAGGCGATCTCGGCCATTTCCGTGGTCTGCTCGATGCCGGTGGCAACCACCGAAACGCGGATCTTGCCCTGAAGGTCGGGGTTGAAGGCCGAGCCCCAGATGATGTTGGCGTCAGGGTCGACCAGTTCGCGAATGTGGTTCGCGGCTTCGTCGACTTCGAGCAGCTTCATGTCGTCGCCGCCGATGATCGAGATGATCACGCCCTTGGCGCCCTGCATCGACACGCCGTCGAGCAGCGGGTTCGCTATGGCGCGTTCGGCCGCTTCGAGTGCGCGGTTCGGGCCTTCGCCCTCTCCGGTGCCCATCATCGCCTTGCCCATTTCGCCCATGACCGAGCGGACGTCCGCGAAGTCGAGGTTGATGAGGCCCGGCATGATCATCAGGTCGGTGATCGAGCGAACGCCCTGCTGAAGCACTTCGTCGGCAAGCTGGAAGGCTTCCTTGAACGTGGTTTCCGCCTTGGCGACCAGGAACAGGTTCTGGTTCGGGATGACGATCAGGGTATCGACGTGCTTCTGCAGCTCCTCGATGCCCGAGTCCGCCGAACGCATGCGGCGCGTGCCTTCGAACATGAAGGGCTTGGAAACCACGCCCACCGTCAGCACGCCCTTGGCGCGCGCGGCCTGCGCGATGATCGGCGCCGCACCCGTGCCGGTGCCGCCGCCCATGCCGGCGGCGATGAAGACCATGTGGACGCCGTCAAGCAGACGTTCGATCTCTTCGATCGTCTCTTCCGCTGCGGCGCGGCCCACTTCCGGACGCGCACCGGCGCCGAGGCCCTGCGTGATTTCCGGGCCGAGCTGGATGCGGGTTTCGGCGATCGCGTTGTTGAGCGCCTGCGCGTCGGTATTGGCGACGACGAAGTCCACGCCCTCGATCTGGGCCTGGATCATGTTGGCGATGGCGTTGCCGCCTGCTCCGCCTACGCCGATGACGACAATACGCGGACGAAGCTCTTCGATCGCCGGCGGTCCGATGTTGATGCTCATTTCGATCTCCTGGCAGGCACGTGCGCGAAGAAATTTACCTTGACTAGCCTGATTGCACGGCAGCCTCCGTCAAGGCAAAGCGTGCAGCCTTGTTGTCCACAGCCGAAACCGCGAATTCCAGCCAATCGTGCCGTTCCCGTCGCAGGGAATGCACGACTGACCAAAGGGCTTTGAGTCGGTTTGGAAATTCGCGGACAGGAATTCAGCGGCACCGGCCCTCGCCCCCACTAGATGCCCTGCCGGGCATCTTCCAAACAGTTCCTCAAAAGTACTCTTTCAATGCTCTATAGACGCGATTGACCACGCCAAGACCGCTGTAACTCACTGTACCTTGGCGGTTCTTGCCGAAAGTGCGAATGTCGATCGGGTCCGCGGCGGCATAGAGGACCAGTCCCGCAAGCGTGGAGAAGCCCGGTTTTACGTGGGCTTCGGCCAGTCCCGAAAGATGCGGCACGCGGCCGATGCGCACCGGCTTGCCCAGCGCCGCCTGCGCATAGTCGGCCAATCCCACCAGTTCCGCGCCGCCCCCGGTGAAGACAACCTGCTTGCCGCGCTGGGCGTTGAAGCGCATCAACTTCAGCGCCTTGTTTATTTCTTCCATCAGGATGCCGAGCTGGCCGGTGATCACCCCGATCAGTTCGGCGCGCGGGATGCGGTTCTTGTCATCGGCATGGCGGGCGATCGGGCCGGTGCCTTCCTCGCCCGGCGCGTTGACGGGAATCATCTCGCGGTGATCGTGCGGGCTGGCGATGGCGGAGCCGTTGACGCACTTGAGCCGCTCGGCCTGGAACCGGCGAATGCCGAAGGCCGAGGCGACGGCGTCGGTGATGTCGGCCGAGCCCATCGGGATGGAGATCATGTCGATCAGCAGCCCATGCGAATAGACCGCGACATTGGTGACTTCCGCGCCGAATTCCACCAGCGCCACGCCCAGGTCACGCTCTTCGGGCGAGAGGCAGGCCTGCCCCGCCGCGATGGGCGAGCCAACCACGGCCTCCACTTCGAGATGTGCGCATTGCACCGCTTCGGTCAGGTTGCGGATCGGAGCGCCGTCCGCCAGGACGATGTGGATGTCGACGCCGAGCCGCTCGGCATGGAGACCCTTGGGATTGCCCACGCCGTGCGCACCGTCCAGGCGATATTGCGCCGGCTGGGCATGGAGCACCATGCGCCCGTCGGGCTGGATCACTTCGCGCGCCGAGATCAGGAGCTGATCGATATCCTCCTGCTCGATGCGGCGGCCGCCGATCTCGGCATCGAACTGGTCGATGCGGCTGGCGAGCCCTGCCCCCGAGCAGCCGATCCAGACTTTGGTGACGCTGGTGTCCGCCATCTTCTCCGCCCGGTCGATGGCATCGCGCACGGCATAAGTGGCGGCGGCCATGTCAGTGACGAAGCCGCGCTTGATGCCCTGGCTGGCGCGGTGGCCCGAACCGAGCACGATCATGTCCCCCATCTCGGACATGCCCGCGACAATGGCGGAAATGCGGAAGGACCCGATGTTGACCGCGCCGAACACGCGGGTGATGCGTGGGGGTGCCATCACTGTTCCTCCGCTGCGGCGGCACTCTGGCTGCTCGCTTCGACGCTCGTATGGGGGACTGCGCCCGCCTTCATCGCCAGTTCCTGTCCTTCGGCGTCCGGGACCCGCAAGTAGATGCGGTCCTTCGCGCGCATGTCGATAGCCGTGACTTTGCCGCCGATCAGCCGGTTGGTGCCGTCAAGCCGGGCAAAAGTGACGAGCGCCCCGGCGGATTCGGTGTCGCCTTCCGGCAGCGCCAGCACCTGCCCGGTCTGAAACGTCAGGTTCCAGCGGCGGTTGCCGATCCATTCCGCTTCCTGCACTTTCGGCTGAAGCGCAGGCGCCGCTTCGAGCAAATGGCCGAGCTGGGTCACCTGCTGGCCCGCGCCTGGGCCGGACACGATCAGCTTGCCCTTGGCGTCCTTCCGGTTGATCGCTTCCAGTTCCTGCCCGGTTTCGTCGATGAGCACGAAACGGTCCGCCTTGCGGAGCACCGCATGGGGCTCTCGCTCGACGATGTCGATCACCAGCGTGTCCGGCAGCTGGCGAGAGACGCGCGCGTCCTTGACCCACGACAGACCCAGCAGTTCGCTGCGCAGCCCGTCGAGATCGACCTGGGTCATTGCCCGGTCGCGCTCGGCCAGGGCCTTTTCGTAGACTTTCAGCTCGTTGAGGTTCTTCACCCCGCGCACTTCGACGCGCTTCACCTCGAAACCGGCGTCGGCGGCGACCTGGGCGAACTGCTTGCCCGCCAGCATCGGCACGCCGGCCGCATTGGCCACGACCCAGATGAGCAGGCCCGCGCCGCCGAGGATGGCGACGAGGAAGATCTTGTGAAGCTGCTCCTCGGTGAAGGGCAGCCAGCTCATCACTGTATCGACGGCGGTGCCGCTGGTCGCCTTGGCCTGGCGCACCTTGGCCTTGGTGTTCTGGGCCGCGGCGGCCTTTCGCGCTGTCTTCGGCTTGCGCCGGATCGTCTGGCTCATTTGGCCCCCTTGGCGACCTTTCCGGCGTCGGCAAGCGCTTCGGCAATCACTGCTTCCACGAGATCGGGATATTCCATGCCGCAGGCGCGCGCCTGCTCGGGAACCAGGCTGAGCGGCGTCATGCCGGGCTGGGTATTGACCTCCAGCAGGAACAGACCCTCGATCCCCTGCGTGTCGTCCCAGCGGAAGTCGGCACGGCTGGCGCCCTTGCAGCCCAGCAACTGATGGGAGCGCAAGGCAAGGTCCTTGCAGGCCGCGGTGATCTCGTCCGGGATTTCCGCCGGGCAGACGTGCTCTGTCATGCCGTCGGTATACTTGGCGTCGAAGTCGTAGAAGCCGGACTTGGGCTTGAGTTCGGTGACCAGCAGAGCCCGGTCTCCGATCACGGCAGTGGTCAGTTCGCGCCCGCGAATGAACGGTTCGGCGAGCAGGCGGTCGAATTCCTGCCACGGGCCCTTGGCATCCGGCGCGATCGGATTACCGTAATTGCCCTCATCGGTGACGATGGCGACGCCCACCGAGGAACCCTCGTTGACGGGCTTGAGCACATAGGGACGCGGCAGTGGATCGCGTTCGTGGATCGTGGCGCTCTCGACGATGCGGCCGCCGGGCATGGGAATGCCGTGAGGCACGAGCGCCTGCTTGGTCAGCTCCTTGTCGATGGCGATGACCGACGTGGCGAGGCCCGAATGGGTGTAGGTGAGGCCCATCAGGTCCATCATGCCCTGCACCGTGCCGTCCTCGCCCGGCGCGCCGTGGAGCGCGTTGAACACGACGTCCGGCTTCGCCTCCGACAGGCGCAGCGCGACATCGCGGTCCATGTCGATGCGCGTGACCTTGTGGCCCTTGGACTCCAGCGCCTTGGCCACGCCCTCGCCGCTCATCAGCGAGACCGCCCGTTCGTTCGACCAACCGCCCATCAGGACCGCGACGTGGAGTTTTGGGAGGGTCACTGCGTCAACTCACTTCTTGCTTCAGCGGATAGTCCAACCCGCTGGATTTCCCATTCGAGCGTTACGCCCGAGTTTTCCTTGACCCGGCGGCGGACTTCCTCGCCCAGGGCCTCGATATCACTGCTGGTGGCGTCGGCCACGTTGAGCAGGAAGTTGGTGTGCTTCTCGCTCACTTGCGCGCCGCCCAGCGTGAGGCCGCGGCATCCGGCTTCATCCACGAGTTGCCAGGCCTTGTGGCCCTCGGGGTTCTTGAAGGTGGAGCCGCCGGTCTTGCTGCGCAGCGGCTGGCTGGCTTCGCGGCTGGCGGAAATGCGGTCCATTTCGGCCTGGATCGCCTCGGGTTCGCCTGCCAAGCCCTTGAAGCGCGCGGCGACGACCACGGCGCCTTCGGGCAGCTGCGAATGGCGATAGGTATAGCCGAGGTCGGCATTGTTCAGGGTGACCCGCGAACCGTCGCGCAGCACCACGTCGCAATCGACCAGCACGTCCTTGACCTCGACGCCATAAGCGCCGCCGTTCATGCGCACGAAGCCGCCGACCGTGCCGGGGATCGAGCGCAGGAATTCGACACCGGCAATGCCGTTGTCGCGCGCTGTCGAGGAGACGAGGATGCCGCTGGCGCCGCCGCCGCATTCCAGCGTGACCTCATCGACGCGGCCGACTTTCGCGAAAGCCTTGCCGAGCCGGATCACCACGCCCGGAACGCCGCCGTCGCGCACGATCATGTTGGAGCCGAGGCCCAGCGCCATGACCGGGACCGCCGGGTCGAGATCGCGCAGGAAGCCCTGCAGGTCCGCCAGATCCTTCGGCTCGAACAGCCACTCCGCCGCGCCGCCCGACTTGAACCAGACGAGCGGCGCCAGCGGCGCATCGGCCTTCAGCTTGCCGGCGACCTGGGGAAGGCTTGCCGCTTCGCTCAAGCGGCCCTCCGCTTGACGATCGCGTCGGCAAGACCGGCTGCCCACTTGGTGATGTCGCCCGCGCCAAGGCAGACCACCATGTCGCCCGGCTGGACCGACGTGGCCAGCGCGTCGGCCAAAGCATCCGGCCCGGCGACGACTTGCGCCGAGCGATGTCCGCGCGCCTTCATGCCCGAAACCATATGCTCGGAATCGACGCCTTCGATGGGCAGCTCGCCCGCGGCATAGACCGGGGCGGCGTAGACCACGTCGGCATCGTTGAAGGCTGCTTCGAAGTCTTCCATGTGATCGCGCAGACGCGTGAAGCGGTGCGGCTGGACCACCGCTATGACCCGGTTGCGCACGCCTTCACGCGCCGCTGCCAGCACGGCGCGGATCTCGACCGGGTGGTGGCCGTAATCGTCGATCACGGTGACGACACCGCCCTCGACCTCGACTTCACCGACTTTGGTGAAGCGGCGCTTCACTCCGCCGAACTTGGAGAAGCCGGTCTGGATGCACTCTTCCGAACAGCCCATCTCCACCGCCACGCCCACGGCGGCGAGCGCGTTCTGGACGTTGTGGCGGCCGGGCATCGGCAGTTCGATCCCCTCGATCCGGCGGAACGAGCCGTCGCGCTGGCGCAGCGCCACGTCGAAGCGGTTACCGCCGGGGATCGGCGTCACGTTCTCGCCGCGAATGTCGGCCTGGGCCGAGAAGCCGTATGTCACCACGCGGCGGTCGCGCACCTTGGGGATGATCGCCTGCACTTCCGGGTGATCGATGCAGAGCATCGCCGCGCCGTAGAAGGGCACGTTCTCGATGAATTCGACGAAGGAGTCCTTCACCTTGTCGAACGAGCCGTAGTGATCGAGGTGCTCGGGATCGATGTTGGTGACGACGGCGATGGTGCCGTCGAGACGCAGGAACGAACCGTCGCTCTCGTCGGCTTCCACCACCATCCAGTCCGAAGCGCCGAGGCGCGCGTTCGAACCGTAGGAATTGATGATGCCGCCGTTGATGACAGTGGGATCGACCCCGCCGGCATCGAGCAGCGCCGCGACCATCGATGTCGTGGTGGTCTTGCCGTGCGTACCGGCCACGGCCACCGTGTTCTTCAGGCGCATCAGCTCGGCCAGCATTTCCGCGCGGCGGACCACCGGAATGCGGTTTTCGAGCGCGTAGACGACTTCGGGATTATCGCGCTTCACGGCGGTGGAAGTGACGACCACGGCGACGCCTTCGACGTTCTCCGCCGCCTGGCCGATCATGACCTTGATGCCCCGGCCGCGCAGGCCTTCGACCACGTAGCCCTCGGCAATGTCGGAGCCCTGCACCGAATAGCCCAGGTTGTGCATCACTTCGGCAATGCCGGACATGCCGATGCCGCCGATGCCCACGAAGTGGATCGTGCCGATGTCGGTGCCGACGCCCCTCACTGTGCGGGCTCCTTCGCGAGCTTGCTCTTTGCGAGCGCCTCGCCGCCCTTGGCAGGCATGGCTTTCTCCAGGCGGATCACGTCCATGATCGGGGCCGCGCCGAAGCTCTCGACAAGGTCGGCAAGATCGCTGGCGGCATTGGGATAACCGCAGTTCCACGAGGCGTGGGCGGCATTGGCAAGGGTTTCGGGGTGCTGGGCCATGGCCTGAATCTGTTTCGCGAGCATGGTCGCGGTGAAGCTTTCCTGTCGGATTGCGCGGGCGCCGCCGGCCGCGACGATCTCGCGGGTATTGGCGGCCTGGTGGTCGTCGGTGGCGATCGGCAGCGGGATCAGGATCGCCGGTCGGCCGACCGCGGTAAGCTCCGCGATGGTCGAGGCGCCGGAGCGGCCGATGAAGAGATGGGCGCCGGCAAGCCGCTCGGCCATGTCTTCGAAATAAGTCGCGAGTTCGGCGGGGATGCCGTGGCCGGCATAGCGCGCGCGCACCGCATCGATATCCTCGGGCCGGCACTGCTGGATCACCTGGAGCCGCGAACGCAGCGCCGGGGGCAGCATGGCAAGGCCGTCAGGCACGACTTCGGAGAGCACGCGGGCGCCCTGGCTGCCGCCGGTCACCAGGATGCGCAGCAGGCTGTCCTCGCCGAATTCGGGGAACGGCGCGTCGCGCAGGGCCAGCACTTCCTCGCGCACCGGATTGCCGACCAGCGTGACTTTGTCCGCCAGCTTCGGATCGAGCCGGTCCACTTGCGCAAAGGCCGTGGCGATGGCGTTGACCTTGCCGGCGAAGTAGCGATTCACCCGGCCGAGCACCGAGTTCTGCTCGTGCAGCACCGTCGGGATCTTCGCCGAACGGGCGGCGAGCATCGTCGGCAGGGCGGGATAGCCGCCGAAGCCGACCACGGCAGTCGGCTCGAAACTCTCGAACAGGCGCAGCGCCATCGCGCGGCCGGACAGGATGCCCTTGATGCCCTTGAGCCAGTTCAGCGGATTCTTGCCCGCGATGCGCCCCTGCGGCAGGACATGAGCGGGCAGATAGTCGGGCTTGCCGGGAATGGCCGCGCCGCGCTCGTCGGTGATGAGCGCGACGTGATGGCCGCGACGGTCCAGCTCCGCGGCGAGCGCGAAGGCGGGGATGAGGTGGCCGCCCGTCCCGCCCGCAGCGAGGACGTAGTGGCGGCTGACCGAGCCGGATACGGCCGAACTCATGAAGAAAAGTCTCCAACGGCGCGCAGTGAGAACTTCTCGCGCTTGATGAACGGATTGCGGCGCGTGATCGCCAGCAGCAGGCCCACGGTCATGCACATGGCCACCGTGGACGAGCCGCCGTAGCTGATCAGCGGCAAGGTCATGCCCTTCGACGGAAACAGCTGCAGGTTGACCAGGATGTTGATGAAGGCCTGCCCGCCGAACTGCGAGGCGATGCCCGAGGCGGCGAGCACGGTGAAGAGGTCCTCCTCATCCACGAGACGCAGCATGACCCGCGTCAGCAGGGCAAGGTAGATCATGACGATGACGACGCAGGCGATCAGCCCGAATTCCTCGCCGATGACGGAGAAGATGTAGTCGGTATGCGCTTCGGGCAGCGCCATCTTGCGCGCGCCCATCCAGAAGCCCTGCCCGAACCACCCCCCGTTCAGGAGCGTGCGCTGCGCAAGGTCCACCTGGTCGAAGGCATTGCCGCCGGACAGGAAGGAATCGATGCGGTTGCGGCCGTTGTCGTATGTGAAATACATCAGGACGATACCCGCGACGCCCAGCCCGGCGAACATGCCGATGCGCTTGAGCGGAATGCCCGCCAGCAGGATCATCACGAAGAACGTGCCCGAAAACAGCATGGTGGAACCGAAGTCCGGCTGCGCCATGAGCAGCGCGCCCAGCAGGCCCATGAGGCAGAAGCAGATCGCCACCACCGGAATATGCGGATCGCGCGCGCGCCAGGACAGGATCCAGGCCAGCAGGATCGGGAAGCCGGAGCCCAGGAACTGCGACGGCTGGATCGAAAAGCCCAGCTTCAGCCAGCGCCGCGCGCCGTTCACTTCGGAGCCGATCACCGGCACCAGCACCAGCCCGACCAGCATGACGGCGGCAATCAGGATGCCCACGCGGCGCGCGCTGTCCTTCGACAGGCTGGACGCCCAGAACATCGCGCAAAGGCCCACGAACTGCCAGCGCAAGTGCAGCCAGAAGAAGTGGAGCTGCGAGAGCTTTTCATGCGCGGTAGACAGGCGCCGCGCACTCGCGGGCGAACCGGCCGCCACCGCAACGGCGCCGATGCCCATGAGGATCAGCACGATGGCCAGGACGGTGCGGTCAATCTCCTGCCACCAGATCGCCAGCTGGCCCCGGCGGTTGCGGTTGTAGCGGACGTTGGCGGGCTGAACGCCCGAAGCGGAACCGGGAGCGGCAGTGGCCATCAGTGCTTCACCCCATCTTCGCCTTCACCCTCGGGCGTATCGGCGGATGCGCCCTGCTCCTGCTCGCCATGAAGTTCGAGCAGAGCCTCGACGATCTGGCGGAAGGCCAGCCCGCGCGCTTCGTAGTCGCGGAACTGGTCGAAGCTGGCACAGGCGGGCGAAAGCATGATGACGTCGCCCGGTCTGGCGCGGGTCATCGCATCGCGGATGGCTTCGGCCATCATCTCACTGCGGTGCACTTCGGTGTAAGGGGCGAGGATTTCGGCGAAGCGCGGCCCGGCATCGCCGATGGTATAGGCAGCCGCGACATTGCCGAAGAACGGCGCGCATTCGTCAAGGTCGTCGCCCTTGGGAAGACCGCCGAGAATCCAGTGGAGGCGCGGCTCGGGATCGGGCGGAAACGCGGCCAGCGCCGGTGCGGTCGAGGCCGGGTTGGTCGCCTTGCTGTCGTTGATGTAGAGCACGCCGCCGGCCTCGGCCACGCGCTCCATGCGGTGCGGCAACCCGCTGAAGGTGCGCAGCGCGGGCTGCCACTGCTCCGCGGGAATGCCCAGGGCCTCGACGATGGCGACAGCCACGGCGGCGTTCTGCAGGTTGTGCGGGCCTTGCAGCGAGGGCCAGTCCTTCTGGAGCGGCGCAAGGTCCTGCCCGCCGACGCGGCGGACGGCGCCGGGCGCGCGGCGCAGTTCCTCGGTCTCGGCAATGTCGGAGGTCTCGCGGTCGCCGGTGCCGAAGATGGCGGGGCGCGCGGCGTCCTGCATCGCGAAGAGGCGCGCCTTGGACATGGCATAAGCCTCGAACCCGTCATAGCGGTCGAGATGGTCCGGCGTGATGTTGAGCAGCGCGGCCACGTCACAGTCCAGGCTGCGGGTGAGATCGATCTGGTAGCTGGACAGCTCCAGCACATAGACGCCGCCCTCCGGCAGCGGATCTTCGCCCAGCACCGGCACGCCGATATTGCCGCCGACGCGGGTGGGCACACCAGCGCTTTCCAGCAGGTGGCAGACCAGCGACGTCGTGGTCGACTTGCCGTTAGTGCCGGTTATGCCGACGACGCGGTGCGCGGGAAGGCTGCCGCGGGCGAGCGCGAAAAGCTCGATATCGCCGATCACCGGCACGCCGTGGCGGCGCGCGGCTTCGGCGATCGGGTGCTTGTTGAGCGGTACGCCCGGCGAGACGACCACACCGTCATAGCCCGTCAGGTCGGCGGTGACGGGGTCCGCGACTTCGATGCTTTCCTCGTGACGGCGCGCGCAGAGGGCGTGGCGCGGCTCTTCGCGCGAATCCCAGGCCATGACGTGGGCGCCGCTGGCCAGCAGCGTCTCCACCGCCGTGAGTCCGGAGCGCGCGAGTCCGAGCACCGCGTAGCGTTTTCCGGCAAAGGCGGGGGAGACGATCAAGACCCGGCGCCCCTTATCGCAGCTTGAGCGTGGAGAGGCCGAGGACGGCAAGGACGATCGAAATGATCCAGAAGCGGATCACGACGGTCGATTCCTTCCAGCCCTTCTGCTCGAAGTGGTGATGGATCGGCGCCATGCGGAACACGCGGCGGCCGGTGCGCTTGAACCAGAACACCTGGATGATGACCGAAGCCGCTTCCAGCACGAACAGCCCGCCGACGATGGCCAGCACGATCTCGTGGTGCGCGGCCACGGCAATGGCGCCGAGCGCACCGCCGAGGGCAAGGCTGCCCGTATCGCCCATGAAGACGGCGGCGGGCGGAGCATTGAACCAGAGGAAGGCAAGGCAGGCGCCGATGATCCCGGCGCAGAACACGGCGAGTTCACCCGCGCGGGGAACGTGCGGAATGCCGAGGTAATTGGCGTAGTCGACGCGGCCCGCCAGGTAGCAGATGATCGCGAAAGTACCCGCTGCGATGATGACCGGCATCGTCGCCAGTCCGTCCAGGCCGTCGGTCAGGTTCACGGCATTGCCCGCGCCCACGATCACCACGGCCGCGAAGACGTAGTAGAATGGCCCGAGCGGAATGTAACGGCCCGACAGGAAAGGCACGTAGAGGTTGGTGTTGAGCTGGCTGACGATGATGTACGAGGCGATGCCCGCCACCACGAACTCCAGCCCCAGGCGCAACTTGCTCGACAGGCCGGCCGTGCTGCGCTTGGCGACCTTGTCATAGTCGTCCAGGAACCCGATGATCCCGAAGCCCACGGTCACGGCCACGCAGGCCCAGACGAAGGGGTTGGTCACGTCCATGAACAGAATCATCGAACTGACCAGCGCGGTGAGGATCATCAGCCCGCCCATCGTGGGGGTGCCGCGCTTGGCAAGGTGGCTCTGCGGGCCGTCCTCGCGGATCGGCTGGCCCTTGCCCTGGCGCACGCGCAGCATGTTGATGAAGCGCGGACCGATCAGCAGGCCAAGGCCCAGCGCCGTCATCAGCGCCGCGCCGGAACGGAACGTCTGGTAGCGGAAGAGGTTGGACAGTCCCTCGTAATGGAACCAATCTGCGATGAGATACAGCATCTTGCGGGGTTGCCCCCTACCCTTCCTGTTTGTCGAGCGCGTTCACGAGGGAAGACAGGCCCACCGAATTCGAGCCTTTGACCAGGATGACGTCATCCCGTTCGAGACCGAATTCGCGCAGTGCATCCACGGCTTCCCGCACGCTCAGGCAATGCGCGAAGGGCACCGTCTTGCCAAGCGGAAGACTAGCGGATTTCCCCAGTTCCCCTGAATGTTCGGCGGCTTCAAGAGCTTGGGCGAGCGGGGCCATCTCCTCGCCCACCAGCACGGCGTAATCGACTCCCGCCTCCCGGATCGGGCCGGCCAGTGCGGCGTGGTAATCCGGGCCGTGGCTGCCCAGTTCCTTCATCGCACCCAGCACGGCAATGCGGCGATGCGCGGGGGTGCGCCCGAGCTGGTCGAGCGTCGCCCGCATCGAGGCCGGATTGGCGTTGTAGCTCTCGTCGATCAGCAGCGCCTTGCCGCCATTGCGGGGCAACGCGGGGCGGCGACCGGCTGCATCGGCATCGACGTCGGGCTCCCCACCCGGAACGTCGATTTCCAGTCGCGCGCCCCGGCCCGGCAGCCCGCCCATTTCGGCGAGCGCCACGCCTGCAGCGCCAAGGTCACCTTTCACCCCGCGCACTGCGGCCATGACCGCAAGGGAATTGATCACATGATGTTCGCCGGGCGACGCGACGGTATAGCAGACGCGCCGGTCGCCCATGTCGATCGTCACCAGCGAGCCGCCGCCGATCGCCGGCACCGCGTCCAGCAGACGGACGTCGGCGTCGCGGGCCTTGCCGAAGGAAACGACTTGCGCGCCGACGGCGACCGCGGCTTCCTTCAGCCGGTTGAAATAGGGGCTGTCGGCCGGAATCACGGCGATCCCGCCCTCTTCCAGCCCTTCGAATATCTCCGCCTTGGCATCGGCAATGGCCTCCATCGAGCCCAGCATCTCGATATGGGCCGGCGCGATGGTGGTGATGACGGCGACGCCCGGACGGACTTGCCGGGTCAGCCCGGCGATCTCGCCCGCGTGGTTCATGCCCATTTCGAAGATGCCGAAACGGGCGCGCGCGGGCATGCGCGCCAGGCTGAGCGGCACGCCGACGTGGTTGTTGTAGCTCTTGACCGAGCGATGGGCATCGCCGCGGCTGGCGCGGTCGAGCGCGGCCCAGATCGCTTCCTTGACGCCGGTCTTGCCCACCGAGCCGGTCACGCCGATAATCGGGCCGCGGGCGCGCAGGCGGCCGGCGTTTCCGAGCAGTTCCAGCGCCTCGGTGGTGTTCTCCACCAGGATGTGCGGCCCATCGACCGGCCGGTCGACCACGGCCGCCGCCGCACCCTTGGCGAAAGCTCCCTCGACGAAGCGGTGGCCGTCCATGGCCTCGCCCTTGAGCGCGAAGAACAAGTCTCCGGGCTGAACGTCGCGGCTGTCGATCTCTACGCCGGAGACGGTGAACTCGCTGCTGGCCGCACCCTTGAGCACCCGCGCAAGCGTGGCGGAATCCCACAGGCCTTGCGTCGACGGGGCCAGCGGGTTCTCCTCCGCGGCGTCGCTTCCCCCGATCGAATCACTGGGCCAATCGAGGATCCGGGCTACAGCATTCATCGCACTACCTTCCCTGCGGACCAGACATTTCCCTGGCCACGGTTACGTCGTCGAATGGCAGGACGCGCACGGAGTCGCCGCTGCCGATGATCTGCCCCTGTTCATGCCCCTTGCCCGCGATGAGGACGATGTCCCCCCGTCCAGCCTCGGCGATGGCCGCGCCGATCGCCTCGCGCCGGTCACCGATTTCCCGCGCATCCTTGCCCATTCCGGCCAGGACCATCGCGCGGATCGCCGCTGGATCCTCGCCGCGCGGATTGTCGTCAGTGACGATCGCCACGTCCGCGCCTTCGCTGGCCACGCGGCCCATGTCCGGCCGCTTCCCCTGGTCGCGGTCGCCGCCGGCGCCGAAGACGACGATCAGGCGCCCTTCCACATGGGGACGGAGCGCCGCGATGGCCGCTTCCAGCGCGTCTGGCGTATGCGCATAGTCGACATAGACCGGCGCGCCTACCGAGGAAATCGCGGCGCGCTCGAGCCGCCCGCGCACGGTGACGAGGCGCTTCAGGGCATCGAAAGTCGTATGGGCAGCGCCGCCGCTGGCCAGCACCAGCCCTGCCGCCACCAGCGAATTGGCGGCCTGGTAGGCACCGATGAGCGGAAGCTCGAGCACGTAGGCTTTGCCCTCATGCTCGAGCTCCAGCTTCTGGCCGAGTCCGCCCGGCTTGCGACCCGAGAGGCGGATGCTGGTGCCCTTGGCACCCACGGTGAACGTCTTGAGCCCGCGCCTTTCGGCATGGGCAATGGCTTTGTCCGACCAGGCATCGTCGGCCCAGATCACGGCGGTGCCGCCATCGACGACCACTTCGTCGAACAGGCGCATCTTCGCCGCGAAGTAATCGTCCATGTCGGCATGATAATCGAGATGGTCGCGCGAGAGATTGGTGAAGGCGCCCACCGAAACGCGCGGTCCCTCGATGCGGTACTGCGAAAGGCCGTGGCTGGACGCCTCGTAGGCGACATGAGTGACGCCCTCCCGCGCGAGGCCGGTCAGGTTGGCGAGGAACGTGACGATGTCGGGCGTGGTCAGCCCGGTCGAGACCGTTTCGTCGCTCGTGGTGACGCCCAGCGTGCCGATCGAGGCCGCGCGTTGGCCCGCCATGCGCCAGATCTGGCGCGTCAGCTCGACGGTCGAGGTCTTGCCGTTCGTGCCGGTGACGGCCACCAGGGTCTCGGGAACCGGCTGGAAGAACGGCGCGGCGAGGCGCGCGAACAGGCGGCGCGGCTCGGGATCGGCGAAATGGACGGCGCCTTCGACTTTGGCATCGGGATGCGCCACCACGGCAATGGCGCCGGCCTTGACGGCGGCGGCGATGTAGTCCTCGCCATTGAACTTCGCACCGCGAAAGGCGCCGAAAACCGTGCCAGGCGCGACTTTGCGGTGGTCGATGGCAAAGCCGGTGACATTGCCCGTCTCGTCTGCACTGCCCGCAAGATTGCTGGCCGAAAGGGAGCCCTCGGCAAGAGGGATGCCGGCAGCGGCGCAGAGGGCAGTCAATTTCATTCTTCGAGGCTCACTCTTCAGCGGTTCCGGCGGGGATCAGGGGCTTGAGGTCGGAAATGTCGATGTCGCGCGTTTCGTCGGGCATGACGCCCAGCAGCGGCCCGATGCGCGGGACGACGCGCTGGATCACCGGCGCCGAGTTCCAGGCCGCGGTGCGCTGGAACGAGGTGGCTTCCGTGCCCTGCGGCTCGTCCATCATGGCGATGACGACATAGCGCGGGCGGTCCATCGGGAAAGCCGCGGCGAACGTCGCCACCAGCGAGTGCTTGCGATAGCCGCCGACTCCGGGCTTTTCGGCCGAGCCGGTCTTGCCGCCCACGCGGAAGCCCGGCGCGTCGGCCTTGCGGCCCGTGCCGTAGGATACGATCATGCGCAGGAGCTGGCGCATGCGGGCGCTCGTGGCGGCGGTGAACACGCGGCGTCCTGCCGGAACCTGCGAAGGCTCCAGCTTTTTCAGGGTGGTCGGGCGCCAGATGCCGCCGTTGACGAGCGCGGCATAGGCGTTGGCCAGATGCAGCGGGGTGACCGCGATGCCGTGGCCATAGGCGACCGTCATGGTGCGCAGGCGCGGCCATTCGCCCCGCGGCCAGAGCGGGAAGCCGCGCGCCGGCAGTTCGACATAAGGCCGCTGGTTCATCGACAGCGATTCCATCGTCTTCTTGAGCCGCTCGCCGCCGAGTTCGTCTGCGATATGCGCGGTGACCGTGTTCGACGAATGGATCAGCGTTTCCAGCACGTTGAGCGAGCTGCCGTAGTTGTGCAGGTCGTGGATCGTGAACTTGCCGACGTGGAGCGGCGTGGCCGGCCAGCGGCGGCGCAAGTCGGTGATCGTGCCGGCATCGAGCGCGGCCGCGACGGTGATCGGCTTGAAGGTGGAGCCGAGTTCATAGACCTGGTTGGTCACGCGGTTGAAGCCGCGCGGCACGTCTCCGGCCTTGGCCTGCTCCTCGGTGATGACGAGGTCGCTGGGCTGGACGTGGTTGGGATCGAACGAGGGCAAGGAGGCCAACGCCAGGATTTCCCCGGTGTCGACATCGAGGATCACGCCTGCCGCACCCTTGGCCTTGCTCAGCGCCATGCCCTTGCCGAGTTCGTCTTCTAGCGCGCTCTGCACGCGGAAGTCGATCGAGAGCACGGCCGGGGTCTCGCGGCCTTCGGGGCTGGTAAGCTGCTTGTCGAACGCCTCTTCCATGCCGACCTGGCCCTTGCCGAACGTATCGACATAGCCCAGCACCGAGGCCGCCATGGACCCTTGCGGATAGAAGCGCGTGGCTTCCTGCGGATATTCGAGCGCCGGCTCACCCAGGGCGTGGACCTTGTTGGCGTCCTCCGGGAGGATCGACTTGCGCAAGTAGCCCGGCTTGTCGGACGAGAGCTTGGCGATCAGTTCGGCGCGGTCGAGATCGGGGAAGATGCGGATCAGCCCATCGGCGATCTCGGCCGGGGTGTGGACCAGCGAGGATCCCTCGGTCATCGCCTTGGGGTTGAACCAGAGCGAATAAGTACGGAATTCGCGCGCGAGGGGCACGCCATTGCGGTCCACGATCTCGCCGCGCTGCGGGATCAGCAAGTCGGAAAGGTCGCCTCCGCGCACGGAGGGGCCGGTCACGCCCAGGTAGACGATGCGGAAGAAGGCCAGAAGCCCGATGAGCGTGAACACCCCCAGAATCCAGAGCGTGCGCATCTTCGCCGTCAGCAGCGACTGCTGACGGACGTTGAACAGCTTGCGCCGGCCGGTGGAAACCGTGGTGGGGATCGCTCCGATCGGGAAGGCCGGAGCGTTCACTGCTGGGCGGCCTCCGCCACTTCGATGCGCGCCAGGCGGCTGCCCAGCGCGGCGGCATCGCGCGCCATCTGGTCACGCTCGGGATCGCGGTTCTTGCCGCCCGCGCCCTTGGCTTCGCCCTGGGCGATGGCAGCGGCCGTGGCGCCGGAGACGGGCGACACCATGGCCAGCAGTCCGCCGTTGCCGCCCTCCGTTTGGGTGCCCTCGCCGGTCTTGTCGGCATTGGCATAGCGGATCGGCGCCGGCGCGCCCGGCCCCACCGGCATGCCCAGCGCGGCCAGCTGGCGCTCGCCTTCGATGTACTGGCCCGCCGTCGGCGCCTTGTAGCCGAACTCGACGTCGTTCAGTTCCTTGAGCGCCTGCTGGTTCGAACGGGTCTGGAATTCCGTTTCCAGGAAGTTGATGTCCTGCTGCACCCACACGATCCGCTTCTCGGTATCGTGAACCTGGCTCTTCACCGCGTTGACGCGCAGCGTCAGGCCGATCGTCAGCGCCCCGCAGACCAGCAGCACGGAAATCCATCCGATCGAATGGACGCGATCGCGAGTGAGGTTCATGCGGCGCTCCTGGGGTCTTCGCGGCCGTTCCGGGCCGATTTCGTGGGGCCAGTCGTTCTGGGTGAGGCTTCCGTGCGCACCGCGGCGCGCAGGGTTGCGGATCGGGAACGGGGATTGGCGGCAAGTTCCGCTTCCCCGGGCCGCACCGCCTTCGCCACGTGTTCGAACGTCGCCTGCGATCCCGAAGCGACTTGCGGCAGGTGCCGCGAAGTGCTCTGGGCCTGGCCGGCGGCATCGCGCAGGAAGCGCTTGACCTTGCGGTCCTCAAGGCTGTGGAAGGTCACGATCGCCAGCCGCCCCCCGGCGCGCAGCAGCGTTTCAGCCCCTTCCATCCCGGCGTCGAGTTCGTCCAGCTCGCCGTTCACATGGATACGGATCGCCTGGAAGCTGCGCGTCGCCGGATCCTTCGGCGCCGATGCTCCCTTGTAATTGGGGTTGTAGCCCACGGCCTTGCGCACCACGCTGGCGAGTTCGCCCGTGGTCGCGATGGGCCGCGCGGCCACGATCGCGCGCGCCACCCGGCGCGACTGGCGTTCCTCGCCATAGAGGTAGAGCACGTCGGCGATCTCCGCCTCGTCCGCCTCGTTCACGAAGTCGGCGGCGGAAAGCCCGGACTGGCTCATGCGCATGTCGAGCGGGCCATCGGCGCCGAAGGCGAAGCCGCGCTCCGCCTGGTCGAGCTGCATCGAGGACACGCCGATATCCATGACGACGCCGTCCACGCTGTCGACTCCCGCTTCTGCAAGGCCCTCGACCATTTCGGAGAAGCGCCGGGCGTGCAACACGAGGCGGGGCGGAACGGCGTCCAGCTCCGGCCATTTTTCGCGGTTATCCACGATTGCAGCAATGGCATCGGGATCCCGGTCGAAGGCATGAACCGTCGCGCCCGCATCGAGCAGACGGCGGGTATAGCCTCCCGCGCCCAGGGTACCGTCGACGATGACGTCGCCGCCCCGGGGGTTCAGGGCGGCGACGACCTCCTCAAGGAGCACCGGAACGTGGGGAACGCCCTCGGGTATGGTGCGAGAGGCGCTCATTTCTTCGAAGCTTTCTGAAGTTCCTTGGCCGCAAGGCTGCCACAGGCGGTCTGTGCCGCCTTCCAGCTATCGTCCATCGTGTTGAGGTTTTCCGGGCTCCACACCGTGAAGAAGCGGCCATTGCCGCGGAAGTAGAGCTGGTCGGAGACATTGGCGAGCGCGCCGAGATCGTCGGGCAGGACGAAACGGCCGCTGCCGTCGAACGGCACTTCGTAGGAGGCGTAAATGTCGCTGGCGCGCTTTTCCGCGTCGAAGTCCTTGCCCGCGCGGACGGCCATTTCCTGCTGCTCGCGGATTTCCTGCTCGAAATCCTGGATGCGCGAGAGGCCGAAGCCGACGAGGCAGGGCCAGCGGTCATGGGTGGTCAGGCAGAGCAGGTCCTTGCCGCTCGATTCGCGCACGGTGCCGCGAAATGCATTGGGCAGCACGAAACGGTTCTTGTCGCGTAGCAGCGAGAAGCCCTGTCCGTTGTAGATGTATGGCTGCCCAGCCATGGTCCCTGTTCGCCCCTAAGGTTGCCTCTCGGGCATGACAGCAACCCCTCCCGCCACGCGCTCACGCGGCAGGGTTCCGGTACTGCAAGCAGCACACGGCGAGTCTCAGCCATTCCGATTGACAATGCTTTTATAACGGGAATTTTGGGGATTAAAGGGAAATGTGGGGATCAGAGGGAATTAATCGGCGGATTTCTTCGGATTTTAGGCACGGGTCATCCCAGGTCCCGTTCCGTTAGGACCTGCGAAACCATGGATAGCGCTGATTTTACGCGGATTTTCCCTTATATCCGCATCGATCCCGGGCCTGCCCATCAATCCCCACTTTTTGCCTGTTCGATGAGCCTGGCAAACGTTTTACGCCGCAAGTCCAGCGAGGGCACATCTTCGGGGTCCTCCAGCAAGGCTGCGTCGGAAATGGCCATAATCCGGCCCTTCCCCAGCCTGCATCGCGCCAGAACCCCATCCGCTTCGAAAAGGCAGGAGGCAGTCTCGTCCCCGCTTTTCCCGCCGGTCCCGGATTTTCCCGCCGACACGGCGCCGTCCCCATCGCTCCCCGCTTTCCCCGAAATTCCCGAGGACGATGGTCCTTCCCCGGAATTCCCCGATGCGCGAAACCGGCCCGCAAGGTTGACCGGAAGCGGCCCGGCGGAAGTCCGGACCAGGCGTTCCCCGGCCCGCTGGCCCGCGTCGAACTCCAGCGCCAATCCCCAGTGCGCCAGGATGGGAGATAGCAGCACCATGTCCTGCGGCCGCCGAGGATCGCCCAGCGCGTGGCGCGACGGCATGGTCAGCATGGGGTCCGCGAACAGCAGCAGATGCCCGCCCTCCCGCACCCAGCGGTCCAGCGCCACGTTTTCCTGCGGCGAAAGCGGGCGGGGCTGCGCCAGTACCAGCAGCGCGCCCGAGGGGAGCGGCAATCGCCCGTTCGGCCCGGCCAGCGTGTCGAGCGGGGTCAGGCGCCCTGCCTCATCCAGCGGTGCAAGCGCCCAGTGCCGGGCGCGCTCAGGCGCCAGCAATTCGCGCACATCGCCGCTTTCGCCCCAGACGATGGGCAGGCTGGTATAGAGACCAATGGCGCGATCGCGGCGCGGCGCCGCCGATTCGCCGCAACTCGTGAGTGTGGCCGCGAGCATGGCCGCGCCCGCCAGAAGCGTCAGCGCTGGGCGCAGCTTACTGGCCGTCTACCGGAGCGCCGGTTACTTCGGGATCCGTCATCGGCGCGGGCGGAGCCGAGGGGCTGGGATCGGCGGCGGGAACCACGCCGATGTCCGCGAGCGGATCGCTGGACGCCTTCTTCGGCTTGGCATCGACCGCAACGACCTGCTGGATCGGATCGGAAGTATCGATCAGCCGGGTGCGATCGTTGATGATGTTCGCCAGGCCCACGATGAGCAGCATCGCGCAAAGGCCGAAAAGTCCGACCTGGAGGCGGTGAACGGCCTGCGAACGCAGCTCGCGCGCAGTGGGCGGCACGAAGTGCTGCGGTGCGGTGATCGGTTCAACCATTGTAGGCGGAATGTGTCCTGCCATCGACAGACCGTTTACCTCAGGATCGCAGCCATGGGAAGACGGGCAGGTTCTTCGATTCCAGCCATTCCGGATTGAACAGCGAGGAGAGGTAGCGGAATCCGGTGTCGCACAGGATCGTGGCGACGCGCGCGTCGGCCTTGCCTTCGGCCACCAGCTTGCGTCCCAGCGCCACGGCGCCCGCCACGTTGATGCCCGAGGACAGGCCGAGGCAGAGCCCCTCTTCCGAAAGCAGGCGGCGGACCCATTCGAGGCCCTCTTCGTCCGAGATGCGGAACTGGGTATCGATCGGCGCGCCTTCGAGGTTGGCGGTGATCCGCCCCTGCCCAATGCCTTCGGCGACCGACGAGCCTTCGGCCTTCAGCTCGCCATGGGCATAGTAGTTGTAGAGCGCCGCGCCGTGCGGATCGGTGAGCGCAATGGTGATGTTCTCGTCGAAGGCCTTGAGGCCGAGGCCGGTGCCTGCGATCGTGCCGCCAGTGCCCGCAGCGCAAGTGAAGCCGTCGATCCGGCCGTCCAGCTGCTGCCAGATTTCCGGCGCGGTGCTTTCGATATGGGCCTTGCGGTTGGCGATATTGTCGAACTGGTTGGCCCAGATCGCGCCCGGCGTCTCTTCGGCGAGGCGGCGCGAGGTGTGGACGAAGTGGCCGGGATTCGAGAACGGCGCGGCCGGCACCAGGACCAGCTCGGCGCCCAGCGCGCGCAGCGTGTCCATCTTCTCGCGCGACTGCGTTTCCGGCATGACGATGATCGTCTTGTAGCCCAGCGCATTGGCCACCAGCGCGATGCCGATACCGGTGTTCCCCGCCGTGCCTTCCACGATCGTGCCGCCGGGCTGGAGCAGGCCCTTCGCCTCGGCATCGCGCACGATCCACAAGGCCGCGCGATCCTTCACCGAGGCGCCGGGATTGGCGAATTCGCACTTGCCCCAGATCTCGCATCCGGCCGCTTCGCTCGGTCCCTTGAGCAGGACGAGCGGGGTGTTGCCGATGAGGTCGAGAGTGGAGCGCTGGGGGATCGGTGCAGTCATGGCGGCACAGGTAGGAAGTCAGACCGAAAGGCGCAAATGATTTGCGGAGTTTTTTGAGCAGGCCATTCGCCTTGCTCCCCTTCTCGTGCCCGTCTCGCGGCCCGGCCCGCGGCGCCTTCCCGCTTTCCGCCTCGCCCCCTCAAGAATTCATCCCGGAGGGGAGGTCCGATGGGACGCAGGCCTGTGCCCGCGCAAAACGGCCCGGAGGCCGTCTTGCCGGAGTGTCAGGTCATCGCAGAATCAGTCTTCCTGCGCGATCGTGACCTTGCAGCCTTCGAGCACCGAAGTGATCGGCACCTGGCAGGACAGGCGCGAGTATTCGTTGCGATGGTCCGAACTGTCGAGCAGGTCGTTCTCGTCTTCGCTCATGGCCGGCAGCTTGTCGGCGAAGGCGGGATCGATGTGGACGTGGCAGGTCGCGCAGGAGCAGCAGCCGCCGCAGAGGGCCAGAAGCTCGTCGAAACCGCTGTCGCGGATCGTTTCCATGAGGGTGCGGCCTTCAAGGGCCTCAACGGTGGATTCTTCGCCCGATTGATTGATGACGATGATCTGCGGCATTCTCGTCGATCCTCTTTGATACTGCATGTATCATAACATGCTGGTTTCGGCCTTTGGGGCCGGCTGCTAATGGCTGCAATCCCCTTTTGCAAGGTAATCGAACTATGGGCTTGAGCGCTGGCGCACTGAAACTGGGACTCGACGCGATTGCGGGGCGAGAGCCCGCCATCGCCCGAGCGCTGGATGCGGCCGGCTACCCCGAACCACGCATCCGCCCTACCGGATACGCCACGCTCCTGCGCACGATCGTGGGCCAGCAAGTGTCGGTAGCGGCGGCCTCTTCTGTGTGGCAGCGGCTGGAGGACCTGCTGGGCGAAGGCATCGCGCCCGAGACTTTGCTGGCCGCCGAATTCGAAGCCCTGCGCGGCTGCGGGCTTTCGCGTCAGAAGCAGGGTTATGCGCGCAGCCTTTGCGAACTGGTGATCGCCGGCACGCTCGACTTCGACGACTTGCCCGCGGACGACGAGGAGGCGATCGCCCAGCTCGTGCGCATCAAGGGTATCGGCCGCTGGTCCGCGGAAATCTATCTGCTTTTCGCGGAAGGCCGCCCGGACATCTGGCCGGCCGGCGACCTTGCGGTGCAGGCCGGCATGCACAAGATCCTCGGCCTGGAAGCGCGCCCGAGCGAGAAGGAAGCGCGGGAACTGGCCGAAGCCTGGCGCCCCCATCGCGGCGCCGCGGCGATCTTCACCTGGCACTGCTACAACAACCCGGCCCTTTAAGCGGCGCCCTAAACGGAGAGGGGCGCCTTCCGTAGCCCCGCTTCGCCGAGAAAACGGCTCTCCATCCACCGGCGCAGGCGCGGGGACTGCAGTTCGGTCAGGATCGAAATTCCCGCGCAGGCCAGCACGATCAGCGCGATCAGGGCTGCGAACATCGGAAAACTGCGCCCGGCCTCGATCCCCCAGGACCGCAGAAGCTGGATCAGCGGCCAGTGGAACAAGTAGAGCGTGAAGGAAAAGCCGGCGAGCGTCCGGGCGGCTCCGTCCAGACGCAGGATCGGCGCCGAAAGCAGGTTCACCAGCGGACGCGCGGCCACCAGCGCCAAGGTCATGGCCAGGCCCATCAGCAGGTCAGACAACGCCCATTGCGACCATTCGGCATCGCCCGGCCACCATGCCTTGAGCAGGGGATTGAGCACCGCGTGATCGATCCGGAACAGGAACAGCGCCATCGCGCAGGCCGCCACGATCGCGACGGGCGCAGCCGCAAGGGGCAGGCGCCGGGCGGTGCGAACATGGGTCAGCGCCGCCCCCATCAGCCAGACCGGCATCAGCAGGAGAATGGCCCCGCCCGCCGCCGCGCAGCCCAGCGCCACCGCAAGGACGCGCGGCCAGCCCCGCAGGAACACGGCCAATGCGAAGATCGCATAGTACCAGACCTCGTAGCAGAGCGACCAGTAGGGCGGGTTCCAGACCGGTCCGGCCACCCCCGGCCAGGCGCTGAGGAAAGCCAGCGGCGCCAGCAGTTGCTTCGTCACTTCCAGCGCTTCCGCGGGGGAATTGTCCATTCGCACCGGCATCGGCCCCGCCAGCACATAGGCCGCCAGCGTGCCGAACAGCAGCGAGGGCACCGCGACCGGCAGGATGCGCGACAGGCGCGCCACGGCATAGCGCGGCAGGCTGGACCGGCCGTTCAGCACGGACGTGCTGATCACAAGGCCCGAAAGCACGAAGAACACGATCACGCAGTAGTGCTGCATGCGCACGCCGAAGGGAAACCAGCCGTGATAAAGCCCGAGCTGCACCGCATGCCCGATGGCCACGAGCAGCGCCGCGCCGAAGCGCACGAAGTCCAGCACGACCGAGAGCGGCCGCGTCAGGAAAGGTTCCTCGGCAGGCGGGCTCACGGGAGCCGAATCAGTCGCGCGGGGCGGCCGCGTCGATGAAGCGGGCCAGTTCCAGATCGCGGCGGCTCAGGCCATCGGCATCGTGGGTGGTCAGCGTGATCTCCACGCGGTTGTAGACGTTGAACCATTCAGGATGATGGTCGGCCTTGTCGGCCTGGATGGCCACGCGGGTCATGAAGCCGAAAGCCTCGTTGAAATCCGCGAATTTCAGCTTGCGCACGATGGCGAGGCCGTCCTCGCGCAAGTCCCAGCCGGGCAGTGCGGCCAGCGCTTCATCGCGTTCGGCGTCGGTAAGGCGGGCAATCGGCATGAGCGACTCCGTAAAGATGCAGCCAGCTTGGCACTGGGGGGGCTTTCCACTATCGCGTCACCCCATGCAAGGGGCCTCCATCGCCATCGACGACCTCGCCTGCCGGCGCGGCGACAGGCTGCTGTTTCGCGGCGTCTCGCTGCGGCTCGATGCCGGCGAGGCACTGCAGGTGACCGGGCGCAACGGCATCGGCAAGTCCAGCCTGCTGCGTATCCTGGCCGGCCTGGCCCCGGCCTTTTCCGGTGCCGTGACGACCGCAGGCAGCATCGGCCTGGTGGACGAACGCCCGGCGCTCGATCCGGGCTGGACGCTCGGCTCCGCCCTGGCGTTCTGGCAGCAGATGGACGGGAGCGGCGAAGATCGGCACATGGCCCGCCTGGGTCTCTCGGGCCTGCTCGACGTGCCGGTGCGCTACTTGTCCACCGGGCAGAAGAAGCGCGCCGCCCTTGCCCGCCTGCTCGGCCAGGATGCGCGGATCTGGCTGCTCGACGAGCCGCTGAACGGGCTCGACAGCCATGCCGTCGCCCTGGTCGAGGCACTGGCGGCGGAGCATTGCAGCAAGGGCGGCATTGCAGTGATCGCTTCTCACCAGCCTTTCGCGCTGCCGGGCATGGCCACCCTCGCCCTTTCCGAGCACGCGGCATGAGCGTCAGGATCCGGCCCCTCCTCAAGCGAGACCTCACGCGCCTGCTGCTGGGCGGACGCGGCGGCGGGGCGCTGCTGCCGATCCTGTTCTTCCTCTCGGTGGCGATGCTCTATCCCTTCGCCGTCGGCCCCGACGCGCCGCTGCTGGCGCGGACCGGCGGCGGCGTGATCTGGGTCGCCGCCTTGCTGGCCGCGATCCTGCCGCTCGACCGTCTGGTGGAGCCCGACATCGAGATGGGCCTGTTCGATCAGTGGGCGCTGCGCGGCATCTCCGAGGAACTGGTGATCGCGGTGCGGGTGCTGGCCCATTGGCTGAGCTTCGGCCCCCCGCTCATGCTGGCCGCCCTGCCCGCCGCCGCCCTGCTCGGGCTGGACGGGCAGAGGCTCATGCTGGTCGAGATCGGGCTGCTGGCGGGTACGCCGGGCCTCGCCGCGCTGGGAGTGACGGTTGCCGCGCTCACGGCAGGCCTGCGCGGCGGCGCGGCGCTGGGGGGGCTGCTGATGATCCCCATGGCCGTGCCGGTGCTGATCTTCGGCGCGGGCAGCCTCGGCAGCGGCGGCACGGGCGGACTGGCCCTGACCGCGGCGGCAAGCCTGGTCCTGCTGGCCATCGCCCCTTTCGCAAGCGGCGCGGCGATCCGCGCGGCCCGCGGCTGACGATCTCGCGCGGCGCGCCGCCGGCGAGCGCTCGTTTCATCGCCACGGCGGTTGGCGCAGGTACCGCTGCCCAAGCATAGTGCGCTTCCAGATCCGGCCAGAACCGGACAGCGGGAGAATGCCATGGAAAGCCATCGGACGCTGATCGACAGGGCCAGGCGCGAAGCCGGGCTCGACGACTTCGGCGCAGACGGCTTTCGCGAGGGCCTGGAAATCCTGGTCGATTCCCTCGATCGCGAGGCCGGGCTCAATGCGCTGGGCGAAAGCGCCCTGGCGGAACGCATTGTCCTGCATCTCAAGCAGAGACTGGAAATCGAAGACTGGTATCGCCGCCATCCCGAGATCGCGGACGAGGAGATCCGCGCGCCGCTGTTCGGCGTCAGCCTGCCGCGCACAGGTTCCTCGGCGCTGTCGTTCCTGCTCGCGAGCGACCCGGCGATCCGCTACCTCAGGGTCTGGGAAAGCAGCCGCCCCTGTCCGCCGCCTGGGACTGTCGAAGGACCCGATCCCCGCCGGGGCGTCTCCGCCAGCAGCGCCGACGAGACGCTGAAAGGCGGCCGCCGCACGCCAAGCGGGATCGACGGCGCGATGGAATGCCAGGACATCATGGCGCTCGATTTCAAGAGCCAGATATTCCAGGCTTTCGCCCAGGTTCCCCGCTATTCGGACTGGCTGCTCCAAGCCGACCTGACCGAGACTTACGCCTATCACAAGCGTGTGCTGAAGCTGCTGCAATGGCGGCAACCGGCGCGGCCCTGGCGGCTCAAGGCGCCCACGCACATGCTCTATCTCGATGCGCTGACGGCGGCGTTTCCCGATGCCCGCTTCGTCATGACTCACCGCGATCCCAGCGACGTGATCCTGTCCGTGGCCACGGTCTATGCCGACATCATCGGCAAGTTCACCGACCGGACCGACCATGCCTATCTCGGCGATCTCAACCTTCGGACCTGGTCCGAGGCGATGCGGCGGGCGATCGCCTTTCGCGATGGCGGCGAGGACCACCGTTTTCACGACATCCACTTCCGCGCCATGCTGCGCGACCCGCTGGGGCAAGTGCGCGAACTCTATGCCTGGCTGGGAGAGCCGGTCTCTCCGGAGTTCGCACGGGCAATGGCGGAATGGTGGGCATCGAACGAGAGCGAGCCCCGCATGGCCAAGCCCGATCCGGCGCGCTTCGGGCTCGATCCCGCAGCGGTGCGCGGCCATTTCGGCGACTATCTGGCGCACATGGAGCGCTGGGCGCCGTTCAGCGAAGCCGCTTGAACAACTTTCGGAAGAACCACAGGTGATGACAGATGGGTGAAGTAACCAGCGGCCCCGTAGACTTCGATGCCGCCGCGCGAGAGGCGCAGACGATTGCGGGAGGGCCGCGCTATGCGCCGCTGCGGCTCGACGAAGTGAGCCCGGAGGGACAGGAGCAGGTCGACGCGATCCGCGCGGCCTTCCACATCCCCGACAGTCGCCCCTTCCCCGACGTCAGCCTGATCACCTTGCGCCATCCGGGCATGTTCAAGGGGCAGATGGTGCTGGGCATCGAATTGGCCGCCAGAGGCGCGATACCCGGCCGTGAGCGGGAACTGATGATCCTGCGCCTGGCCCTGCTCGCCGGCGCGCCGTTCGAATGGTGCGAACATGTGGATATCGGCAAGGCCTTCGGCATCACCGCCGAGGACCTCGAACGCGTGATCGCAGGCTCTGCCGCGCCCGGCTGGACCGAACACGAATCGGCCATGCTGCGTGCGGTGGAGGAACTGCTCGCCGATTACTGCCTGGGCGAGGAGACCTGGGACACGCTGGCCCGGACCTGGGACGAAAAGCAGATGCTGGAACTGCCCATGCTCGTCGGCGCCTATCTGATGACGGCGATGCAGCAGAATTCCCTGAAAATTCAGCCCAAGGGCGGTTTCGATTACCGCTGATCCCGATTCGCGGGATTCGGCACGCCGATAGTCCGCGAATCGGCAGAACGAATCACTGCTAATCACCGCGTGTTTCGAAGGGCCGTCGCTCCCCGAGCGGCGGCCTTTTCTCGTGGAAAATATCGCCGGGTTTTTCGCACGGTTCACCGGCGGCGGATCCGGGGGCGCCTGTGGACAAGCGCGGCAGAACTCCGGGATAACGGCGGGATAAGTGGGGGATTTTCCTGGAAAAAACGGGCCGGGGCGGTTTCTCGCGTGGTGCGTGAAATCGCCCCGGCCCAGTCGACAGGAAGGGCAGGCGGGCGCCCCATGACAAGCGCCGGCCCGAGGTCCTTGGTGCAGGCTTGACGGGCAAGACAAGCTGCGTAGACATAGCTAATGATAATCATTCTCAAATACAAGCCCATGGAGAACCAGGCATGTATCAGTACGTCGATCGCCCGCTGAATTCGCTCGACGAGGGGTGCCGTTTCCTCGTCTGGTCCATGCGCGCCTGGGTCACGACGCTGGCGCGCCGGCAATGCCCTGCGCAGGCACTGGCCCCTGCTTTCGCCAAGTGGCGGATGATCGGCGGGCTCCAGCCGTTCCACCGGGCCATGCTGCTGTTCAACCGCGATGCGCTGGAGACCTTCGCCTTCTGCCCGATGGCCTGCAGCCATGTCTCCGAGCACGAGGCGGTGATTCTCGAACTCATCACCTCGCTGCGCGACCGCGGCCCCCAGCAGACGCGCGCCACGCTGGAACTGGTGGTTTCGGAAGACAGCGTGGGCGACATGCTGGAAACGCTCTCGAAGCTCGGCGCGGCCATGGCCATTGCCGGCATTTTCCCCGGCGAACCGGTCGAAGCGAAGAACCAGCGGCATTGAGCGGCGACGCGGAGGGAGGCCCGGCTCCGGGGCGCGTGCCGGAGGGAAGCGCACTTCCCTCCGGCGCTCCTCATTGAGCGGGAGCGGTGAGGACCGGCGGACTTATCCCCCGATCAATTCGCGCCCGATCAGCATGCGCCTGATCTCGTTCGTACCGGCGCCGATGTCGAGCAGCTTGGCATCACGCAGATAGCGCTCGACCGGCCAGTCCTTGGTGTAGCCGGCCCCGCCCAGTGCCTGCACCGCTTCTCCCGAGACGCGGAAGGCGTTCTCGCTGGCGAGCAGGATCGCGCCGGCCGCGTCGAACCGGGTGGTCTGCCCTGCGTCGCAGGCCCGCGCGACGGCGTAGACATAGGCCCGCGCCGACTGCAGCGCGACGTACATGTCCGCCACTTTGGCCTGCATGAGCTGGAACGTGCCGATGGCGGTGCCGAACTGGCGGCGTTCGCGCACATAGGGGATCACGGTATCCAGGCAGGCCTGCATGATGCCGATCTGCAGACCCGCCAGCACCACCCGCTCGTAATCGAGCCCGCTCATCAGCACTTTCACGCCGCCGTTCAGCGGGCCCATGACGTTCTCTTCAGGCACGAAGCAGTCATCGAACACCAGTTCGCACGTCGGCGATCCGCGCATGCCCATCTTGTCGATCTTCTGGCCGATGGAGAAGCCGGCCATGCCTTTCTCGATCAGGAAGGCAGTGATCCCCCTGGAGCCTGCCTCCGCATCGGTGCGGGCGTAGACGACCAGCACTTCCGCGTAAGTGCCGTTGGTGATCCAGAACTTGGTGCCGTTCAGGCGAAAGCCGCCCGGCACGGCGTCGGCCCGCAGCTTCATCCCGACCACGTCGGACCCTGCCCCCGCTTCGGACATGGCCAGGCTGCCCACATGCTCGCCGGAAATCAGGCCGGGCAGGTACTTGGCTTTCTGGGCCTCATTCCCCCAGCGCCGGATCTGGTTCACGCAGAGGTTCGAGTGCGCGCCGTAGGACAGCCCGACCGAAGCCGAGGCCCGGCTGACTTCCTCCACCGCGATCACATGTTCGAGATAGCCCAGCCCGGTGCCGCCCCATTGCTCTTCCACGGTGATGCCGTGCAGGCCAAGCTCACCCATGGCAGGCCAGAGTTCGCGCGGGAACCAGTCCTCCGCATCGACCCTGGCCGCGAGCGGCGCGATCTGTTCGTCGGCGAAACGGGCCACGCTCTCGCGGATCATCTCCGCCGATTCGCCCAGCGCGAAGTCGAAATCCGGGGTTGCCTTCATGCCCTAGTCCCAATCTTTTCGAGCGCCGCTCTCCGGCGCCTTTCGTTAACCCGCAAGTTAGCGACCGGGCTCCCTGCAAACAAATTGAAACTTCCCGCCCGGTTCGATAAATTTCCCCAATGATAAAGCGCGCGCATATCCGCCATTTCCTGGCCGTTGCCGATTCCGGGAGCTTCAAGCAGGCCTCGGCGCGGCTCCACGTCACCCAGCCGACGGTCTCGACCAGCATTGCGGAACTGGAACGCCTGGTGGGATCGCCGCTGTTCGTGCGCGACCGGCGCCATGTCCGCCTGACCGAGCCGGGGGGCGCCTTCCTGCCGATCGCTCGCGACCTCGAAGCCGGCTTCCGCCGCGCGGACCAGTTCGGCCGGCCCATGCAGGAGCAGTGGCCGGACCTGAAGCTGGGCGTGATCCCGAGCGTGTCCGGCCCCCTGCTGGAGCGGCTCGCCCGCGAACTGGCCGGGAACTTCGGGATCGAACTGGTGGAGGGGGACGACCGCGATTTGCGCGGGCAACTCGGCAGCGGCAAGATCCAGCTGGCGCTGACGTTGCTGGGGGAGGACGAACAAGGCCCCTGCGCCCGCACATTGCTGGAGGAGCCCTACGTCCTGGTCATGCCGGAGACGCACCGCTTCGCCGGGGCGTCGCTCGTGGCGCCGCAGGACATCGCCGGGGACATCATGATCGCCCGGCGGTCCTGCGAGGTGCTTCAGCAAACCAGCCGCTTCTTCACCGATGCCGGGGTGCGCCCGCGCTTCGCCTTGCGCAGCGAGAACGAGGACCGCTGCATGCGCATGGTCGCGGCCGGTCTTGGCGTGACGGTGGCGCCCCTGTCGCTGGCTCCTACAGGAACGGCGACGGCGGAGATCGCAGGCTATGGCCTGAGCCGCAGACTGGGCCTGGTACGCGGCGCGGAATTTCCGGCGGAGGCGGAGGAACGACTGGCGGCGACGCTGGAGATCGTCTCCGCCAGCCTTCCCTCCCTGGCCCGTCAATCCGGTGCGGCGCCCTCATAGCGCCCGCCGGCTGTCTCCATGCCGACCGGGTCTTGCCGTGTCGGCCGTGAATATCCTGTCTTGCCCTGAACCCTGACTTGCGCACCCTGACTGGTGCACCCTGACTTGGCACCCTGTACCCGCACAAGCCGCCCGGTAACGGGCCTGCCTGTACGAGACAGCACCGAGCGGGGGCGCTCCCGAACCGGGTGTCCCTTTTTACCCCCAAATGCGGAGAAGCGCCCCCTACCGTCATGCGGTTCGCGCACTGGCAGCGGCCTCGTTGGGAGAGCAGCCGCCGCCAGCGCGTTCGCACGTTTCGGTGTTGCCCATTAGGTAAAGAGCTGACACGATGCGATCAAACGCAATGAATTTGACGCAGCGTTGCAAAAATTAGAGCAGGTCCAGACAGTCCCGATGCCGGCATTTTCCCGTTTCCTGCGCTACTTCATGGCGGTCGGCCGCCTCGGCTCGATCCGCAAGGCCGCCGACGAGCTGAACGTGTCCGCCTCCGCCATCGACCGGCAGATCCTGAACGTCGAAGCCGAACTGGGCCTCCCGCTGTTCGAGCGGCTGCCCACCGGCCTGCGGCTCACCGCGGCCGGGGAGATGATGATGGCCTCCGGCGCCCACTGGCAGCAGGGCATGGCCAGCCTGCGCGGACGGATAGAGGACTTGCGCGGACTGAAGCGGGGCCACGTCGACATCGCGGTGATCGATGCCCTGGCGACGGGCCATGTCCCTGCGACGCTCCACGCCATCCAGCAGCGCTATCCGGGCATCACCCTGGGCATCAAGGTGCTGGGCAACGACGCGGTCCGGCGGGCGGTGATCGACGGATCGGTGGATTGCGGCATCCTGTTCGAGCCGCAGTCCTACCGCGACCTTTCGGTCCGCGCCTTCACCGAAGTAGTGCTGGGCTTCGTCACGCCGCCCGGCCATCCTTTTGCCGCCCTGCCCGAGGCGCGCTTCTCGATCTGCGCGGACGAGCCGATGATCATCCCGGCCGAGCCGCTGGCGGTCTATCAGCAGATCGCCGTGCTGGAAGGGGCGACCGGGATCGCCCTGACGCGCAAGGCGAGTTCGGACAATATCCAGATGATCACCGCGCTGGTCACGCAGGGTGCCGGGGTGGGCGTGCTCACTTCGCTGGATGTCCGCACCGAAGTGCAGCGGGGCAGCCTGGCATTCACCCGCATCTCCGATTCGCTGCTGCGGCCGATGACCCTGGCGCTCTGCACGGCCTCGGCGCGCACGCCGTCTTATGCCGCGAACTTGGTGATCGGCGAATTCGAGCACGGATTTGCCGCGCTTGGCCATGCTGCTTCAACGGCTTAGGCCCCGCCCGGCCTCTGCGGGAAGCCCAGGCGGCATCGCGCGATTGCGGATTTCGCAAGAACGCGGTAACCGGAGCAGCTTCCTCCCCACATTCGCGTTCAGGATTTGCCCCGCATGAGTGAAGCTTCCGAGCCGCAGCTCCATTATCTCGAGTATTACGAAGACTTCCTTGCCAAGGTTCGCCAGCTTTCACGGCAGGTGCAGCAGGGCGAGTGGAAGCCCGAATTCGTCATCGGCCTCGGCCGCGGCGGATTGGTTCCGGCCGTCTATATCTCGCACCAGCTGTCGCTGCCGATGCTGTCGATCGACCATTCGTCCAAGATTCCCGGCTTCGCCGACGAACTGCTGGCGAAAGTCGCAGCGATGAGCGCCGAGGGCACGCGCATGCTGTTCGTGGACGACATCAACGACACCGGCGGCACCATCGAATATATCCGCAGCCAGCTGACCGAAGGCGGCTGCGACCACGGAAACTTGCGCTTCGCGGTGGTGATCAACAACAAGAGTTCCAAGGTCGGCGTCGACCTCTGGGCCGAAGTGATCGACCGTACCGACGACAAGCGCTGGTTCGTGTTCCCCTGGGAATCGGTGGGCACGCGCGAAAGCATCGTCGAGGAAGCGCTTTCGGTGCCCGAACGCCTGGCCTGAAGCCGGGGGTCATGCCACGGGGCTTCCTCCTGGCTTCATGACCTCCAGCAATCCGGCGTCGTCCATCTCCGCCAGGTCCAGCATGGCGCGGTAGGGATCGCCCTCCAGCCCGAGCACTTGCGCAAAGGCGGGCTCGGTCTTCGCGCCTGCCCTCCGCGCCGCCAGGACCGCGTCCCGGAACGCCGTGCCGCCTAGGCCGAGCAGCCGCTGCTCCACCGTGAAGTGGCGCCAGCCGTGCTGCCCGGCGACCGGCCGCGCCTGGCCGAATATCTCGAATGGCAGCCCTTCCACCGAGAACGTGGCCACCACCGGGCGGTCCGCCTTGCGCCACTGCCGCATGGCGAAATGTTCGAAACGTCCGCACTCCGCCCACAGGGCCGCGGCGAACAGGTCGGGATCGGGAGCGTGGCAGAGCACGTCGATGTCGCTGCCGGGAACCGCCAGGCCGAGCGGGAACGTCCCGGCGACATGCGGATCGAACCAGGCGAGCCGCAGGAGAATGCCGCTCGCCGCCAGGGCCGCCTGCCAGTCCGGCCCCCTCAGCGATGCGCCTCCAGATAGGCTTCCAGCCGGTCGAGATTGGCCGCGACGGCCTCGGCCGGCAGGAACGAGCCGGTGAAGCTGTTGCGCGCCAGGGTTCCCAGCGCTGCCTTGCCCAGACCGCGGGCCGCCGCGACGGCGCGGTAATTGTCAGCCACGTAGCCGCCGAAGTAGGCCGGATCGTCGGAATTGATCGTGGCCTTGAGGCCGTGAGCGAGCATCGCGTCGATCGGGTGATCGGCCAGGTCGTCCACCACGCAGAGCTTGTGGTTGGAGAGCGGGCAGACGGTCAGCGTCATTTCCTCGCGAACCAGGCGCGCGATCAGCGCGGGGTCTTCCAGCGCGCGGTTGCCGTGATCGATGCGGTGGACGCCCAGCAGGTCGAGCGCCTGATGGACATATGCGGGCGGGCCTTCCTCGCCGGCATGGGCGGTGATCCTGAGGCCCTTTTCGCGCGCGGCGGCGAAGACCCGCGCGAATTTCTCGGGCGGGTGGCCGACTTCGGAAGAATCCAGCCCCACGGCCTCGATCCGGTCGAGCCAGGGCTCCGCCTCGGCCAGAGTGGCGAAGGCGGCTTCCTCGGAGAGATGGCGCAGGAACGAGAGGATCAGGCTGCTGGTCATGCCATGCTCGGCATGGGCGGCCTCCATGGCGGAGAGCAGGCCCTCGATCACTTCGGCGAAGGGCACGCCGCGGTCTGTGTGGGTCTGGGGGTCGAACATCAGTTCGGCGTGCACCACCCCGTCCGCCGCCGCACGGGCGAAGTAGGCGGCGGCGAGGTCGTGAAAGTCCTGCCGCGTCAGCAGCACGTTGGCGCCCGCGTAGTAGATGTCGAGGAAGTCCTGCAGGTTCGAGAAGTCGTAGGCGGCACGCACTTCTTCCACCGTGGCGAAGGGGATCGACACGCCGTTGCGCTCGGCCAGGGCGAACATGAGTTCGGGCTCCAGGCTGCCTTCGATGTGGAGGTGAAGCTCGGCCTTGGGCAGGCCGGCGATGAAGCTGTCGAGATCGGTCATGTCTTGTCCCTGTTCCAGGCGCAGCGGCCCAGCAGATAAGTGCGCGCCACGGCGCGGTCGTCGCCCAGCACCTGCAACGCGAAGAGCCGCTCTGCAAGTCCGGCGTCGCGGGTGCGGCGCGCGAGCAGCGGGGTCGCGCAGGGGTCCAGCACCACGAAATCGGCTTCCTGTCCCACGTCCAGCCGTCCCACGCGGTCGCCGATGTGGAGCAGCGCCGCGCTTCCCCCGGTCGCCAGCCAGAGGGCGCGGAACGGGTCGAGCGCCGTGCCTTTCATTTGCGCCGCCTGATAGGCGATGCCCTGGGTGTGGAGCAGCGAGAACGTCGTGCCCGCCCCCACGTCCGTGCCGAGGCCCAGACGCAGGCCGTGCCGGTCTGCCTGCCCGAAATCGAAGCAGCCGGAACCGAGGAACAGGTTCGAACTGGGGCAGACCGCGATCCCCGCCCCGCTTTCGTGGAGCCGGTGGCAGGCCCTCTCCGACAAGTGCACCCCATGCGCGAAGACCGCGCGGTCCGTGAGGAGGCCGAAGCGGTCGTAGGCGTCGAGGTAGTCCGCCGCTTCGGGAAAGCGCGCCGCCACTTCCGCGCATTCGCGCAAGTTCTCGGCCAGGTGGGTGTGAAGCAGCACCTCGGGATGCTCGGCCAGGAGCGCACCGGCATCGGCAAGCTGCGTGTCGGAGCAGGCCAGCGCGAAACGCGGCGTGACGGCGTAGCCCAGCCGCCCCCGGCCGCGCCAGCGGCGGATCAGCGCCTCGGTTCCGGCCCGGCCCGACGCGGGCGTGTCACGCAGCCCTTCGGGGCCGAGGTCCATCAGCACTTTTCCGGAGACGATCCGCATGTTCCGCGCCAGCGCCGCCTCGAACAGGGCATCGACCGACTGTTCGTGGACCGTGGGATAGACCAGCGCGCTGGTCGTGCCGTTCCTCAGCAGTTCGTCGAGGAAGAAGGCCGCCACGACATCGGCGTGGGCCTTGTCGGCAAAGGCCTTTTCGGCCGGGAAGATGTGGCGTTCCAGCCAGTCGAGCAATTGCTCGCCATGCGCGGCGATGCGGTCGGTCTGGGGGTAGTGGACATGGGCGTCGACGAACCCCGGCACGACGAGGCCGGGCAGCGTCTCCACCGGCACTTGCCCGTAGCGTCCGGCCAGTTCGGCATAGGCCCCGCGCGCGGCGATCACCCCGTCCTCGACCACCAACAGCCCGTCGGGCTCGTGACGGATCGCGGCGGGATCGTCCTGGGGGTCATGGGAAACGGAGAGGATTTCGGCGCGGAAGGCTTGGATCATCCGCCTTGTCCTAGCGGGCGAACGGCACGAAGGCGAGCGCCGACGCGCCGCTTACCGCGTGACGCCCCGTTCACCCGCCCGCCAGCCAGGCGAAGCGAGCGACGAAGAGCAGCGCCAGAACCAGCAGGAACCAGTCCTTCCGCTGGATCGTGCCGCGCACCAGCTTGAGCAAGGCATGGGCGGTGATGCCGAACGCCAGGCCGTTGGCGATGGAGAAAGTGAAAGGGATCATCGCCACGGTCAGGAAGGCCGGGATCGCCGCCAGCGGGTCTTCCCATTCCACTTCGGTCAGCGGCAGCAACATGAGCCCGCCAACGATGATCAGCGCCGGTGCAGTCGCCGCCAGCGGAATGACCTGGGCATAAGGCGCCACGAACAGGGTGGCGAGGAACAACAGGCCGGTCACCACCGCGGTCAGTCCGGTGCGCCCGCCCGCCTGCACACCTGCCGCGCTTTCGACATAGCTGGTCACCGTGCTTGTCCCGGCCATCGAACCGACGATGGTGGCCGCGGCGTCAGTCACGAGAATACGGTTGAGCCGCGGGATCCGCCCCTGCCCATCCATCAGCCCGGCCCGCTTGGTCACGGCCACGAGGGTGCCGATATTGTCGAACAGGTCGACGAAGAGAAAGACGAAGAGGATCTCGAACAGGCCCAGCCCATGGCTGCCCGAAAGCCCGAAGACGCCGGCAAGGTCCAGCTTGAAGGCCGTGCCGGTCAGGGCGTCCAGCGAATAGGGCTCGGGATGGACAGAGACCATGCCGCAGAGCCAGCCGAGCGCGGTCGTGGCGAGGATGCCGATCAGCATGGCGCCGCGCACGTTCCACACGGACAGCGCGCCGATCAGCACCAGTCCGAACAGGGCCAGCATGGCGCCGGGCTCTCTCAGGTTTCCGAGCGCGACGAAAGTCGCCGGATCGGCAACCACGATGCCGGCGCTCTTCAGCCCCACGAAGCCGATGAACAGGCCGATCCCCCCGGCCACCGCCGCGAAGAGATAGTGCGGGATCGCGGCGATGATGAGCTGCCGCACGCCCGTGACGGTTAGTGCCAGGAAGGCCACGCCCGACAGGAACACGCAGCCCAGCGCCACCGGCCAGGGCACGTCCATCTGCTGCACCACGGTGAAGCTGAAATAGGCATTGAGCCCCATGCCGGGCGCCAGCGCCAGCGGCGTATTGGCCACCAGCCCCATGAGGATGGAGGCAAAAGCCGCCGCAAAACAGGTCGCCGCCGCCACCGAGGCCACCGGCATGCCCGCCGCGCCCAGGATCGCAGGGTTCACCAGCACGATATAGGCCATCGTCAGGAAGGTCGTCATGCCCGCCAGGACTTCGGTGCGGGCGGTGGTTCCCCGCTCCTTCAGCGCAAACCAGCGTTCCAGCGCGCCATCCGGCGGAGTGCCCGGTTCGAATTGCGTTTCGGTGCGCGTCACGTTCTCGTCCCCAACAGTTCGCGCGGCCGCGCGCGGCTGCGACGGCTTTCGGCCGGTGGAGTCCTATCGGCAATTGCCGGAGGCGGCGCAACGGGCTTCGACGGTCTTGCCCGATCGCTGGCCGACTATTCCCGGCCGAGACCGCCGGGATGGAGGATCAGCGCTCGTTCACCCATTCGCGCCGCAGGGCGGGCCCGGCCAGGCTCATCAGCAGGGCCGCGAGTAAATAGAGGCCCAGGCCCAGGAGCATGGAATAGCGCAGCGATTCCGCGCCATAGACCGGCGCCAGCGCCTTGGACAGCGCGCCGAGTGCGTAGATTCCGCCGCCCAGGCCGATGAGGTTGTTGATCAGCAGGAACAGGGCCGAAGCCGTCGCGCGGGCGGGCGGCTCGACGAGGTGCTGCACCGCGCTCGTCACCGGGCCGAGCCAGACATAGGCCAGCGCCTGCGGCAGCAGGAACAGCACGAAGGCGAGCGGCACGCTGGAGGTCCAGATCCCGCCCGCGAACAGCGGCACGGCCACGACATAGGCCATCGCCGGAACCCGCCCGTACCAGGCGCGGTCGGCGCGGCCGAGCCGGTCCGCAAGGAGGCCGCCGGCCAGCACCCCCACGGTCCCGCCGATCAGCAGGACCGCGCCGATGAACCAGGATGTTTGGACGAGGTCCAGCCCGAAACTGCGCTGGAGCAGGCTGGGCAGCCAGAAGGCCAGGCCATAGCCCAGCATCGAGCTGGAAGCCGCGCCGAAGCTCAGCAGCCAGAAGGCGCGCTTGCGGGCAAGCAGCGCCGCCACTTCCCCGAAGCGCACGGACGGCGCCATGCCCGGCGCGGGGCGGGGCTGGTCCCGAACCACGAACTTGAACAGCGGCGCGATCAGCAGGCCGGCAAGGCCCACCGCCACGAAAGCCGCGCGCCAGTCCACCCGCGCCGCGACATAGCCTCCGGCCAGCACGCCGGCCGCCGAGCCGAGCGGGATGCCCAGCGAATAGACCGAAAGCGCGAAAGCCCGCCGCTCGCTGGGGAAGTGATCGCCGATCACCGCATAGGACGGCGCCACGCCGCCCGCCTCTCCCACACCGACGCCGAGCCGGGCGAGGAAGATATGCCAGAAGCCGGTGGCCGCGCCGCACAGCGCGGTGAACAGGCTCCAGACCACCATGGAACCGGTAATGACCCAGGACCGGCTGGTCCGGTCGGCCAGCCAGGCCAGCGGGACTCCCAGCGTCGAATAGAGCATGGCGAAGGCGAGGCCGCCCAGCATGCCCATCTGCGCATCGTCGAGGCCCAGGTCCTTCTGGATCGGCGCGGCCAGGATCGCCAGGATCTGGCGGTCCACGAAGTTGAAGATGTAGACCAGCAGCAGCATCGCCAGCACCAGCCGGGGCGAGGCCGACCTGCGGGCAGTTCCGGTGGATTGCCGGTGGGAGAGGTCATCGTGCATCGTCAGTCTCTTTCGTCATCCCGGACGGGATCCGGGACCACCATCGGTGGACAGCCCGCTTTTCGGCAAGATGCCCTGTTGCCCCATCGCGCGGAAGACCGGGGCCTGAAGACGTCAGGGTCCGCCGGATCAAGCCCGCGACGACGGGACATGCTCGCGCAGGAAGGCGGAAATCGCAGCCAGGGCCGGCAGTTCGTCCAGCATCGGCGCATGGCCCACGCGCGGCACCTCGACCGCCGCGAACGGCCCCGCATGGCGCTGCGCCATGTCCCGCACGGTCTGGGCGGAAAGGAGATCGGAGAGCGCCCCGCGCACGACCAGCACGGGCGCCCCTTCCAGCAGGTCCCACAAGGGCCAGAGATCGGCGGGAACCGTCTGCGGATCGTCACCGTCGATGCTCTTCGCGATCGCGGGATCGTAGGCGAAGGACACGGTGCCGTCCGGGTTTTCACGGCAGGTCCGATGGGCGAAGGCCAGCCAGTCCGGGCCGCCGAAATCCGGGAACGCCACGCCGTTGACCGCGCGGCATCGCGCCGCCGCCGCCTTCCACGATGCCATCGTGCCGCCCGGCCCGACATAGCCCTGGATGCGCGCCAGCCCGGCCGGGTCCAGCACGGGGCCGATGTCGTTGAACACGAAGCCGCTGGCGAGGTCCGGCCGCAGGGCGTTCATCACCATGGACATCAGCCCGCCCATCGACGTGCCGATCAGGCAGGCCCGCGCGATGCCGAGCCCGTCCAGCAGCGCGAGCATGTCCTGCGCGTAGACGTCGGGCCGGTACTGCGCGGGATCCGGGTCCCATTCGGAAAGCCCCCTGCCCCGCTGGTCCGGCACGATCAGCCGGTAACGCCCGGCGAGGTGCGCGGCGAGGGGCTCGAAATCCGCGCTGTTGCGGGTGAGGCCATGCATCAGCAGCAGGTCCGGCGCGCCGACCTCGTGCGCAGGATAGTCCCGCGCGGCCAGTTCGAGCCTCCCGCAGGCGCTGCGGTAGCGGTGGAGGCGGTATTCCATGGCGGGCCTTGTCCTTTCGCCCCATGCCGGGCCGAACGATGGCAGGATGACGGGCCTCATCTTCCCCGGACGAGGCCCGCCCGGCGTGATCAGAATTCCAGCGTCCCGGTAACGAAGACCTGGCGCGGATTGCCGTAGAATGCCGTCAGCGTACCCTCCCTGCCGAGGGTCGGGATCAACCCGCCCGCGGGATTGCGCAGGATCGCCCCCGTCACCGGGTCGGCCCCGATGAAGGTATAGCCCGAAGTCTTGTATTCCTTGTCGAGAATGTTCTTGCCGTGGACGCCCAGGCTCCAGCGGCCGCCGGGCGCGGTATAGACCAGGCTGGCGTCGAGCAGCGTATAGCCCTTCTGGTCGATATAGGGGTTCGGGATCTCGAACTGGTAGGTCTTGCTGCGGTAGGACAGCGTGGTGTTGAACGACACATCGCCTTCGCCCACCGGCGCGTTGTAGGCCAGGGTCGCGCTGCTGGTCCACTTGGGCGTGTTCTGGACCTTGCGGAACTCCGCGACGTCGACCGGCCCCTGGCCCGCAATCTGGGTGATGTATTCCTTGTAGCGGGCATTGATGTAGCCCACCGAACCGGACAGGTTCACGCGGTCTCCCGAAGTCGCCAGGTTCTGCGCGAGCCGGGCATTGGCCTCGAACTCCACGCCGTCGATCTTCGCCTTGCCGGCATTGGTGATGACACCGCAGAAAGTCGGGATGCCGTTGACCGTGCAGCCCGAGGAGCCGGGGATCTGCACGTCCTTGTAGTCCATGTGGAAGGCCGCCAGCGCCAGGTAGAGGCCGCCGCCGAACAGGTTGCCCTTGTAGCCGACCTCGTAGCTGTCCACCGATTCCGGCTTGAAGCTGAGGTAGTCGGCCACTTCGCTGTCTTCGCGAATGCCGTCGCCATTGGTGTCCGGCGCGTTCACGCCGACGCCGCGCGGATCGAAGCCGCCGCCCTTGAAGCCCTGCGAGAAGCTGGCGTAGAGGTTGTGGTCCGGTGTCGGCTTGAAGCTGAGCGAGGCGCGCGGGGTGAACTTCTTGAACACCGCCTTGCCCGAGAAGTCGGTGCCGGGCGCTCCGAAAGCCACGCCAAGCCCGCCGAACACCGGAGAGCCGCCGCCGAGGTAGTTCTGCCGCAGGATCTGCGCCTTGCGCTCGTCCCAGGTATAGCGGCCGCCGACCGCGAGGCTGAGCTGGTCGGTGAAGTCGAACGTGAAATCGCCGAAGATGGCCCAGGTGCTGGTGTCGACGTCGGCCTGGGTATAGGCGGTCAGCCCGTTGACGGTGGTGAACAGGCGCACGTCGAAGGCCGTGTCCGCCTTGGCCCCCAGGTAATAGGCGCCGATCATGCCCTGCAGCCAGCTGCCGTTGTCGTAGAGCAGCTGGAATTCCTGGCTGACCTGCTCGTTGTTGTAGAAGGCCGGCACGTCGACATCGATGGCGGGCAAGGCGTCGAAGTCGATCGGCGAGGCGCTCTTGTCCTTGCGCCAGGCGCTGATCGAGCGGAACGTCAGGGCATCCGTCAGCTCGGCGCTGGCGTTGATGGCCAGGCCGTAAGCCTTCACGTCCTGCCTGGGATCGACCAGCCCGCCCTGGCTGTCGAACACGTCGTCCAGCACCGGCGTGCCCGAGACCATGCCAGGGATCAGGCGATGGCCGCCGCGCGAGTTGGACTTGTCGCGCGAATAATCGCCGGAGATGCGGATCAGCACGGGCTGGCCCTTGCCGCCGATCTCGACCGTGCCGCGTCCGGCCCAGATGTCCTTGTTGTAGTTCTCCTCGCCCGTGGTCAGGTTCTTGCCGAAGCCACCGCGCGAAAGGCGTGCCACCGATCCGCCGACGCGGACGAGGTCCGTGATCGGGGTGGAAACGGTCAGCACGCCGTCGGCCTGGTCGTAAGTGCCGTAAGTGCCGCGCAGCTTGAGCGAGAAATGGTCGGGCAGTTCGCGCGTGACGTACTTCACCGCGCCGCCGATGGTGTTGCGCCCGTAAAGCGTGCCCTGCGGGCCGCGCAGCACTTCGATGCGCTCGACGTCGTAGATGTCTAGCACAGCGGCCTGCGGGCGGTTGAGGTAGACGTCGTCGAGATAGATGCCCACGCCCTGCTCGAAGCCGGACACCGGATCCTGCTGGCCGATGCCGCGAATGAAGGCGGACAGGGTGGAGTTGGTCCCGCGCGAGACTTCCAGCGTCACGTTCGGGGTGGTCTGCGCGATGTCGGTGATGTCGAGCGCGCCGGACTTGGCCAGTTGGTCTCCGCTGAAGCTGGTCACGGCGATCGGCACGTCCACCAGGCGTTCCTCGCGGCGGCGGGCGGTGACGACGATCTCTCCGGTGCCAAGGTCCTGTGCGGCGGCTGGAGCGGCAGGCTGGCCAGCGGCCCGGTCGGGGCTGGCGTCCTGGGCAAGGGCCGGTTCGGCCAGGCCGAATGCAGCCGCCCCGATCGCGGCCGCAAGCGCCAGATAGCTCGAACCCATGCCGCCGTTACGCGCCTTGTGCATCGCTGAAACTCCCAATGAACCTTTATCTTGTCCGCCCTCCATATTGAAACATGAACCGTCTTTCAACATTGAAGATTTGCCACGGGCTCGATGAGGGTCTAACTGTGCTTTCGTGACCACAGATAGCGCCAAGCCATCGCCCTCGGCCCACCGGGACAGCGCACCCGAGCCGGCCATTTCGGCCAAGGTCCCGCGCACGGAGCGCGGGCGGCGCACCTTGCGGAAACTGCTGGATGCTGCCGCCATCGAATTCGGGGAGCGCGGCTTTCACGAAGCCTCGATCACCGGCATCACCACCCGCGCCGGCACCGCGCTGGGCAGCTTCTACACGTACTTCGATTCCAAGGACGAGATCTTCCGTGCGCTGGTAGACGATCTCTCCGGCAAGGTACGCCATGCCGCGCGTGAGGCGCTGGAAGAGCCCCTGCCCGCGCTCGACGCCGAAAAGGCCGCGCTCACCGCGTTCCTGCGCTTCGCCCGCGAGCACAAGGAAATCTACCGCATCATCGACGAGAGCGAATTCGTCGATCCAGCCAGCTTCCGCATCCACTACGAATCCACCGCCCACCGCATCCGCGAGCGCCTGACCGACGGCGCCCGCAAGGGCGAACTGCGCGAGGGGCTGGGCGAGGCCCATGCCTGGGCGATCATGGGCATGAACGTGTTCCTCGGGCTGCGTTATGCCGTCTGGTCGAACGACGGCACGCCGGAGGAACTGGCGGATCTTGCCAATTCGATCCTGCGCGAAGGGATCATGGCGCGGGACGGGGCGGTACAGGATGAGGCCGGTCAGGATGAGGCCAGTCAGACCGAACGCAGTCAGGACGAAGACTGACGCTTCCCCCGTTATTCTGTTTGGGCGCCCTCGATGCCGACCCGGCCCCTTCGACATTCGGCCGGACGTTAACTTCCGTCCCTCGTCAGTCCCCTTGCGGGACAGCGCCCGCAGCGGACTGGCAATCGCGGCGGGTTTCCGCAATGTTGAAATGGTGAAAGCCGCCGAACCGACAGGACAAACCCTCCCGTGAATGCCCGCCTCCTACTCGCCTCCGGCGTGCTTGCGATTGCCGTGATCGTCGGCGTCTTCGCGCTGTCGTCCTCGAAGCCGGTCGCCCCGGTTGCACGCATCGCCGCCGCCAACCCGGCCAGGACGCCTGCGCCTGCCGCCCAGACCTCCACGCAGCCCTCCGCCCAGCCCTCCACACCGCCCAAAGACGAGCCTTTCGTCATCAAGCGCATCCTGCCGATCGAGGGCGCCATCAAATATGGCGACTGGCACTGGGACGAAGCGGAAGTTCCCGCCGGTCCGATCGTCGTGACCGTGGACCTCGACGCGCGGGTGCTTTCGGTATTCCGGGGCGGCTACGAGATCGGCACGACCGCCGTCCTGCTCGGCACCGAGGACACGCCGACCCCGCTCGGCGTCTTCCCGATCACCGAGAAGGACAAGGACCACGTCTCCAACATCTACACCGGCGCACCGATGCCCTACATGCAGCGGCTGACCAACGACGGCATCACGCTCCACGGGTCCAAGGTCGAACTGGGCTACGCCAGCCACGGCTGCGTCGGCATGCCGGTGGACTTCGCGGCCAAGCTCTTCGCCACCACGAAGGTCGGCGACAAGGTCTATATCACGCGCGGCAAGCAGGTGGGCCTGGGCGACGATCTGGCGGGAGCCTGAACGCCGTCGCCCGTTTCCCCATGACCCTTGCGCACCTTGCCGCAATGCCCGAATGACGCCGCGACCATGACCGAGACCAGCCTCTACGACCGCATCGGCGGCGCGCCGACCATCGACGCTCTCGTCGACAGCTTCTACGCCCGCATGGACGCGCTGGCCGAAGCGCGCACGATCCGCGCGATGCACCCGCAGGACCTCGCGCCGCTGGGGCAAGTGCTGAAGGACTACCTCTCCGAATGGCTCGGCGGACCGGCGCTGTTCTCCCCGGTACGCGGCCATCCGCGCATGCGCCAGCGCCATATGCGCGTGGCGATCGACTCCGCCGCGCGCGATGCCTGGCTGCTCTGCATGCGCGGGGCCCTTGCCGAGACCGTGGCCGACGACGCGGCCCGCGCCGCCATCGACGATGCCATGGCCCGCCTGGCCGACTGGATGCGCAACGTGCCCGACAAGGAAGGGCCGGATCAGGACCCCGCCGAAACCACGATTAGCCAGAACTAATATCCTCTCAGGCCAATCCCCTTCGCCTTTCCTGCGGCTGGGGTCCTAGAATGACGGCCTGAAATTTTGATAATGCAGGAGAGCACGTGATGAGTGGTATCGTCGTCCAGAACATCGAGCGGGCCGATCCCGCGGTGATCGACGGCCTCGCCAAGTGCGGCGTCGCAACCGTCCACGAAGCCCAGGGCCGCACCGGCCTTCTCGCCAGCTACATGACCCCGATCTATCGCGGCGCGCGCATCGCCGGCTCGGCCGTGACCATCAGCGCGCCTCCGGGCGACAACTGGATGGTCCATGTCGCCATCGAACAGCTCAAGGAAGGCGACGTGCTGCTGCTCGCGCCGACCAGCCCTTGCGAGGACGGCTACTTCGGCGATCTCCTCGCCACCAGCGCCATCGCGCGCGGCTGCCGGGGCCTGATCATCGACGCGGGCGTGCGCGACGTGCGCGACCTGACCGAGATGGAATTCCCGGTCTGGTCCAAGGCGATCTACGCGCAGGGCACCGTCAAGAACACGCTCGGCTCGGTGAACGTGCCGGTCGTCTGCGCCAATGCCGCCGTGAACCCCGGCGACGTGATCGTGGCCGACGATGACGGCGTGGTCGTGGTGCCGCGCGAAAAGGCCGCCGAAGTGCTCGCCGCCGCGCAGGCCCGCGAAGCCAACGAAGGCGAAAAGCGCGAGAAGCTGGTCGCCGGCGTACTCGGCCTCGACATGTACAAGATGCGCGAGCGCCTGGAGAAGGAAGGCCTCAAGTATGTCTGAGCGGATCACCTCGTGGCATGCGGCCCCGAGCAAGCCGCTCTACACCCCGCCCGCAGGCGCCGTTGACGCGCATTGCCACGTCTTCGGCCCGATGGCTGAGTTCCCGTTCAGCGCCAAGGCCAAGTACCTCCCCGAGGACGCCGGGCCGGACAAGCTCTTCGCTTTGCGCGATCACCTGGGCTTCGCCCGCAACGTGATCGTGCAGGCCAGCTGCCACGGCACCGATAATGCCGCGACGCTCGACGCCATCGCCAAGTCCGATGGAAAAGCGCGCGGCGTCGCCGTGGTCGATCCGGCGATCTCGGATGCGGACCTCGCCAAGCTGCATGAAGGCGGCATTCGCGGCATTCGCTTCAACTTCCTGAAGCGCCTCGTCGACGATGCTCCGAAGGACAAGTTCCTCGAAGTCGCCGGTCGCCTGCCCGAGGGCTGGCACGTCGTGATCTACTTCGAAGCCGACATCCTCGACGAAATGCGCGCCTTCATCGACGCGATCCCGGTGCCGGTCGTCATCGACCACATGGGTCGCCCGGATGTGACCCAGGGCCCGGACGGCGTGGACATGAAGGCCTTCCGCGCCCTGCTCGACAGCCGCGAGGACGTCTGGTTCAAGGCCACCTGCCCCGACCGCCTCGACCCCACGAACGACCCGTGGGACAAGTTCGCCGAAGCGGTCGCGCCGCTGGTGGCGGACTATCCCGACCGCGTGATCTGGGGCACCGACTGGCCGCATCCGAACATGCAGGACAACATTCCCGACGACGGCCATCTGGTCGATATGATCCCCCGTATCGCGCCCACGGCCGAGCTTCAGCAGAAGCTACTGGTGACCAATCCGATGCGGTTGTACTGGCCGGGAGAGGTTTAAGCTGAGGGTGGGGCGAATTCCGGCCCCACAACTCCACACCTCGTCATTGCGAGCGTAGCGAAGCAATCCAGGGGCGGTCTTGCGCCGCTCTGGATTGCTTCGTCGGCTTCGCCTCCTCGCAATGACGAAGGAGTGGTGGGCGCTCGACAGCGGAAATGTACCGGCGCACGCCGCATTCGCGGTTAGCGCGCCGCTTGCGTCGGAAGACATCAAAGCCTCCACCGCAAGGAGCGCGCATCAGATAGGCGGCGCGCGGCGTAGACATTCCGAGGGTCCGGGGGATCATCCCCCGGAACTTCCCTTCTACTTCAGCCTTTCCGCATGCCAGCCAATATGCTCGGCCATGAAGCTGGAGATGAAGTAGTACGAATGGTCGTACCCCTCCTGCATCCGGATCGTCGCAGGCTGGCCAACCTCGGCGCAGACCTCTTCCAGCAGGTAAGTCTTGAGCTGCCCTTCCAGGAAGCCATCCGCCGTACCCTGATCCACCAGCAGGTCCGGCAGGCGAGCACCGTCCTCGATCAGCGCGCAGGCGTCGTATTCCCGCCAGGCCGCCCGGTCCGCACCGATATAGCCCGTCAGCGCCTTCTCCCCCCAGGGGCAGTTCAGAGGCGAGACGATCGGCGCGAAGGCGCTGACCGAACGGAAGCGTGAGGGATCGCGCAAAGCGATAGTCAGCGCGCCGTGGCCGCCCATCGAGTGGCCGGTGATGCCCTGCCGCGCCATGTCGGCGGGGAAGTGCTCGGCGATCACGGCGGGCAGTTCGATCTCCAGATAGGAGCGCATGCGGAAGTTCGCGCTCCACGGCGCCTGCGTGGCATCGACGTAGAAGCCCGCGCCCTTGCCGAAGTCGTAGCCTTCGTCGTCCGGCACGTCATCGCCGCGCGGGCTGGTATCCGGCGCGACGAGGATCACGCCGTGCTCGGCGCAGGCGCGGCGGAACTCGCCCTTTTCGGTGACGTTGGCGTGAGTGCAGGTGAGCCCCGAGAGATACCACAGCACCGGCAGCTTCGCGCCCGGAGCGTGCCCAGAAGCGACGTCCGGCACGAAGACCGAGAAGGTCATCGGCGTGCCCGTCTCGGCGGAGGCGTGGGTGTAGACACCCTGCACGCCCCCGAAGGCCTTGGCGGTCGAAACCGTCTCCATCAGAAGACGACGACCGAGCGGATCGACTTGCCTTCGTGCATCAGGTCGAAGGCGGTGTTGATCTCTTCCAGGCCCATGACGTGGGTGATCATGGGGTCGATCTCGATCTTGCCGGTCATGTACATGTCGACGATCTTCGGCACGTCGGTGCGGCCCTTGGCGCCGCCGAACGCGGTGCCGCGCCAGTTGCGCCCCGTTACAAGCTGGAACGGGCGCGTCTCGATGGTCTTGCCCGCTTCGGCCACGCCAATGATGATCGAAGTGCCCCAGCCGCGGTGGCAGGCTTCCAGCGCGGTGCGCATAACTTCGGTATTGCCGGTGGCGTCGAAGGTATAGTCCGCGCCGCCATCGGTCATCAGCACGATCTTGGCGACCACGTCCTCGCGGCTCATGCCCTTGGTGTTGAGGAAGTCGGTCATGCCGAAGCGGCGGCCCCATTCCTCGCGGTCGGGGTTGATGTCGACGCCGATGATCTTGTTCGCACCGGCAAGCCGCGCGCCCTGGATCACGTTGAGACCGATGCCGCCGAGGCCGAAGATCACCACGTTGTCACCCACCTGCACTTTGGCGGTGTTGATGACGGCGCCGACGCCGGTGGTGACGCCGCAACCGATGTAGCAGGACGACTGGAACGGCGCGTCTTCACGGATCTTGGCGACGGCGATTTCCGGCAGCACGGTGAAGTTCGAGAAGGTCGAGCAGCCCATGTAGTGGTAGATTGGCTGGCCCTTGTAGGAAAAGCGCGTGGTGCCGTCCGGCATCAGGCCCTTGCCCTGCGTGGCGCGGATCGCGGTGCAGAGGTTGGTCTTGCCCGAAAGGCACGACTTACACTGGCGGCATTCCGGGGTGTAGAGCGGGATCACATGGTCGCCCGGCACCACCGAAGTCACACCCGCGCCCACTTCGCGCACGATGCCGGCGCCTTCGTGGCCGAGCACGCTGGGGAAGATCCCCTCGCTGTCGAAACCGTCCAGCGTATAGGCATCGGTGTGGCAGATCCCGGTCGCCATGATCTCGACCAGAACCTCGCCCGGCTTGGGGCCTTCGAGGTCCAGTTCGACGATTTCGAGCGGCTTCTTGGCCTCGAAGGCGACGGCGGCGCGGGTCTTCATGGGGTATGCTCCTAAATCTCTGAAGGCCTTTGTAGGACCGCGCCTTGCTGTGATAAAGCGGCCAGTCTGAAAAGGATTATAACCATACGGGGACAATGATGCTCGGCCAGTGGGACGGGATCGAGGAGTTCGTGATCGTGGCGCGGCTCGGCAGCTTCACCCAGGCGGCCGAGGCCTACGGCGCGTCGGTCACGCATATGAGCCGGGCGCTGGCGCGGCTGGAGGGGCGCCTGCAGGTCCACCTCCTGCACCGCACCACGCGCTCGCTGCGGCTGACGGAAACGGGGCAGATCTTCCTCGAAACCTGCCGCCGCCTGATCGAGGAGCGCGACGAGGCCATCGCCGCCATCACCGCGCAAGGCGAGCCGCGCGGGCACCTGCGGGTGACGTGTTCCTATGCGCTGGGCGAGAAGTTCGTGGCGCCGCTGGTGCGCGAACTGTCGCAGGCCTATCCGGCGATTTCGGTGACGCTGGACCTCGACAACGGCCTCGTCGACCTGATCGCCGATGGCTACGATCTGGCGATCCGCACCGGGCACCTCGAAGACTCCCGGCTGGTGGCGACACGGGTGGCATCGCGCGCGCTGGTCACCCTCGCCTCCCCTGCCTACCTCGACGCGCACGGGCGCCCTGCTGATATCGCGGAGCTTTCCCGCCACGAATGCCTCGTGGGCTCGGCGGTGCAGTGGCATTTCCGGGGCGGCAAGACCTTTCGGCCGCAAGGGCGCTGGCGCTGCAACAGCGGCAATGCCCTGCTCGAAGCGGCGCTGGCCGGCATGGGCGTGTGCCAGTTGCCGGCGTTCTACCTGGGGGATCACGTCACGACGGGGCGGCTGGAGCCCGTGCTTGCCGCGCTGGCTCCGGAAGAGGAGCCGATCTGGGCGGTCTATCCCCAGCGGCGCCACCTCTCGCCCAAAGTGAGCGCGCTGGTGGCGCACTTGCGCGCGGAGCTTCCGACCAGACTGGCCAGGGCGAGCGCCTGATCGTCGTCCCGGACCCCATCCGGGACGACGCAAGGGGGCTTAGCCGATTACCAGCGGCGGCGTGCCGCCTTCTTCCACATCGTCATTGGCATGTTCGACGGGATCGTCGATCGTCGGTTCGGGAACGCGGAAATAGCCGTGCCGCTCCGCCCGCTCGCCGATCTGCTGGCTCGACGTCAGGCTGATCAGCCAGGGCGAGGCCAGCAGGCCCAGCGTCAGCGGCGAGAGCCAGAGCGCCGTCACCGGGTCGATGAAGGCCGTGGCCGCGAAGACCAGACCGAGCGCTATGTGTTCCTTCAGATCCGGCAGCACTTCGCGCACGGAAATGCGGCGGGCATCGCGCTCCTGCGTGTTCCAGTGCGCGGGGATGCCCAGGGCCAGGCCGAACAGCGCCTTGACCTGCATGACCATGGTCACCGGCGCCAGCAGGATCGCCAGCGGCACTTCCAGCGCCACCGAGCGCAGAACGCCGCCGAAGCCGCCGAAGCTGCGGCGACGCGTCCTGTCGGCCAGAACCCAGATCGTGCCCATCAGCTTCGGCCCGAACAGCAGCAGCACGGTCAGCCAGAGCACGCTCGGCGGCGTGCCGACGCCGAGGAGCTGCCCGCCCTTGCTGGCGGCCGCCTGGACGATCGAGGTGATGAGCAGCAGCAGCCAGCCCGGCGAGGTGAGATAGGCCGAGGCGCCGATCAGCAGGTGCAGGCGGCTGGCCCAGTGCAGGCCAGAGGCGTCGAGCAGGCGCATGTGCTGGAGGTTGCCCTGCATCCAGCGCCGGTCGCGGATGGCGTGATCGACGATGGTGGGCGGGAATTCCTCGTAGCTGCCGTCGATCATCACCATGTGCACGGCCCAGCCGCGCCGGCGCAGCAGGGCGGATTCGAGCATGTCGTGGCTGAGGATGTGCCCGCCGAACGGCGGCTTGCCCGGGAGTTCCGGCAAGCCGCAGGAATCCGCGAAAGCCCGCGTGCGAACGATGGCGTTATGGCCCCAGAAGTTTGATTCCGCGCCCGACCACCAGAGCAGCCCGGCCGAGGCGATCGGCCCGTAGGCTTCGCTCGCGAAGCGCATCCAGCGCTGGAACACGGTCTGCGCATTGATGATCATCGGCACGGTCTGGAGCAGGCCGATCGAGGGCCGCTCCTCCATGATCGCCGCCATGCCGACGATGGCATCCCCGCTCATCAGCGAATCGGCATCGAGGATCAGCATGTTCTCATAAGCGCCGCCGAAGCGCTGGACCCATTCGGCGATATTGCCGGGCTTGCGCGCGATGTTCTTCTCGCGGCGGCGATAATAGACGTTGATCGGCGCTTCCGCCGCGATCTCGCGCCAGGCCGCTTCCTCGCGCTTGCCGTGGAAGGCGTTGGAATCGCTGAGGACGAAGAAATCGATCCATTCGGCCGCGCCCGAAGCTGCGATCGAATTGGTCATGGCCCGGACGCGGCCGAAGGTGGCTTCCACGCTTTCGTTGTAGACCGGCATGAGCACGGCCGTGCGATGGCGCAGCGAGGAGGCAGGGCTGGGAATCGCGGTGAAACCGGGATGCTTGCCGCTGATGAGCTGCAGGAAACCGATGGTGGACGTGACGAAGCCGAAGGAAATCCAGCAGAACAGCGGCACGAAGAACAGCAGCAGGATCACTTCGATCACGTCCAGCCCGTCGCGGGAGAACGCGAAACGCACTTCGCTGGAGGCGGCCAGGCCGATCGTGGCGGTGAGCGCGATCAGCAGCAGGCGCTTGACCAGCATGCCGTGCGGGCTGGTCGGCACGGCGATGGTGCCGGGCGCGATCCCGTCGAGATCCTGGACCGGCATGGCCAGTGGCGCTTCGGGCGGGAGCGGATGCAAGGCGCGGTTCATGGCTGGACTCCCTGGATCACCGTTTCACTGAGCGCCTGCTCCCCGCGCTTCAGATATACCCTGAATTCGGGCGAGGGGACAGCGGAAGGCCGCACGTCCAGCGTCACGCGCCAACGCCCCTCCTGCCCGGCCACCGGATAGGCGGCGGAATGGAGCAGAGCCTTGGCGGGAAGATTGGTGTCCGCCGTCACGCCGCTGTCGCGCGTCAGGCCCTTCAGCGCCGGCCCTTCGAAATCGAACACGAACTTGCGGGCTTCCTGCGTTGTCGGCGTGTCGCCCGGTCGTCCCGCCGCACCTTGCCAGCTATCGACGCAGCGCGCCGCTGCGCCTGCACCCGTGGCGACACTGGGATCCTGCGAGGTCCAGGTGAGGCGATAAGAGAAGTCGCGGCTCTGCCCTGCCCTGGCGGGTTGGTCGGAGACCCAGAAGGCGGCGATATTGTCCTGCGTCTCGGCATCGGTGGGCATGCGGTAGAGCATCACGGTGCCGGCGCCCCAGTCGCCCTGGGGTTCGATCCAGAGCGAAGGGCGGCGGTCGTAGAAGGCCCCGTCGTCCTGGTAATGGTCGAAGGCCTGGTCGCGCTGGAGCAGGCCGAAGCCCTTCACATGGTCCGCGCGCATGGCATTGGTGCGGTTCACCGAGGGGTTGGAGAGCGGCACCCAGATGCGCTCGCCGCTCCCGGACCAGAGCGCAAGACCGTCGGAATCGTGGATCTCCGGGCGCCAGTCTCGCCGCTTGGCGGAATCGGACTGGTCGTACCAGAACATGCTGGTCATGGGCGCGGCGCCCAGCCGCTCGATGTCGCGGCGGAAGAAGAGCGAGACCCTAACGTCCTGCGTCACCGCCGCGCCGGACGCGCCCTTGCGGCAATCGAAGGCATAGGCGCCGGTGAGACTCGGTCCGTCGAGCAGCGCATGGATGCAGACGTGGTCGGCGCCGAGATTCTCTATCCAGAAGGCCGTGAAGGAGGGAAATTCCTCCGCCTTGGGCAGTCCCGTGTCGACGGCGATGCCGCGCGCCGAAAGGCCGTACTGATCGCGCGAGCCGGACGCGCGGAAGTAGGAAGCGCCGAGATAGGCCATCCAGTCCGAATGCTGTTCGGCGGTCATCACGCGGAAACCGGCGGGATCGCCCTGCTTGCCGCCCACGAACAGCCCTCGGGCATCGATCAGCTCGCGCGCGGAGCCGCCCTCCACCAGATGCAGCTTCACCGCATGGGGCGACGTGCCGCGCGCGGTGGGAAACAGGCGGACATTGCCGCCGAGCGCCTGGGCCTGGCCATATGTCAGCTTGCCCACGGCATCGAAGTCGGCCACGGCGTGGGGCGAGGTCTGCGGCTCGGCCCAGGAACGGGCGGCCAGGGCGCGGGCCTGCTCTACCAGGATATCCCAGGAAAACGGCTTGGGCGCGGCGAATTTGGGTTGCACCGCAGCCTCGGCCAGGCGCGGAAAGGCGGCAAGACCCGCCATCAGCGCCAGGAGCCCGGAAAACTCACGGCGAGCCAGCGAGCGTTCCGTAACGGGAACGCCGGCTTCCAGCCCCACTTCTGGGCTCTCGCCCCTCATGTTCGTTCGGTTCATGCGGTCAATACGCATAGACGAAACCAAAGTTTCGTTGCGCAGCAGGGGTCCCTCTATTGTTTCGCGCGATCACTTGCCCGGCGGGTTGCGCCATCCGATGATGACTTCGTCGCCCGGCTTGAGATCGTTGGCGAAGACTTCGGTGCGCTTGCCATCGCCGGCGCCCGTGGAAACATAGACCCGGCGCGGTTCTCCGTCCGGGGAAACGAGATAGATGCGCGCCCTGCTGCGATCGGCCGAGTTCTCCGGTTCGAACGTCAGGGCGGCATCGGGCACCAGCATCACGCCCTTGCGCGCCGGCAAGGCGATCTCCACCGTGGCGGCCATGCCGGGGCGCACCGTTTCGGCGGGCTTTTCCAGCGTGAAGGCCGCGCGGCGCGATCCCGGGGCATCGGCGCGGTCCACCAGCACGCGGGCGAGCGTGGCCTGCTGCACTGCGTCCGGCATCGCATCCAGCCGCACGCGGGCGAGCGTGCCGGTGCCGATCTCGGCATTGCCGGCCTTGGCGAGGGGCACCTCGATCTCCAGCGTCTCGTCGCTGGCGGCCAGCGTGAACAGGCGCATGCCGCTGCGCACGCGCTGGCCGGTGCTGATATTGCGATCGACCACGAAGCCCGAGAACGGTGCGCGCACCACGGCGGCGGCCAATGTCTCGCTATGGGCCTTGAGGCTGCTCCTGGCCGCGGAAAGTCGCGATTCCGCTGCGGAAACCTCACGCGTCGCGCGGTCGACGGCAGCGCGGGCGGTCTCCAGTTCATTGATGGCGGGAACGCGGTGGCCGGAGCGGCGCCATACGTCCTCGAAGCGGCCCAGCCGCCCCGCCGCGTCTTCCCGCGCGGCGCGTGCGGCGGCAAGGTCGGATTCGGCGGCCGAGACCAGCGAGCGATCCGCCGCCATCGTGCTGCGCAGCGGTTCGGCGTCGATCGTGGCAAGGACCTGCCCCTCCTCGACCCGCCCACCGGCCGGCACGCCCTCGGCCGAGACCGTGCCATCGAGCGCAGCGGCCAGGACCACTTCCCCGCTGCCATGGATGGTGCCGCGTTCGGACACGAGCGGAACCACGTCGCCCTGTTCGACCATGGCGGTGTAATAAGGAGAATCCGTGCCGCTCAGAAACCGCACGAGCAGCAGGATCGCGGCAATCGCCGCCACCGTGAGCAGCGCAAGGCTGAGCATATGCCCCCGGCCCCGCCGGGCGCCGGCTCCCAGGAAAGTATCGAGCGCACCCGCTTCGGCGTCAGTCACAGGCCGCAGTCCCCATCGGCGGATCGAGATCGGCGGCCGACCAGCCCCCGCCTTCCAGCTTGTGCAGGCGGATGATCGCCGCGGCCCGGTCTGCCTTCAGGCCGACGCGCGCCTCGTCGGCGGCCAGGGCGGCTGCTTCGGCCACATAGAGTGTCGCGAAATCGCCGAAACCGGCCTTGTAGGCGGCGCGGGCATCGGTGACGGCGCGTTTGGCCTGCGCCGCGGTATCGTCCAGCCCGGACTGGCGGGCGTCGAACGCCGCCATCGCCTGACGGTGCGACGCGATCTCGGCGCGGGCGCCCTGCTCGGCCTTGTCCAGCTTCTGCAGGGCCTCTCGCAAGGCCGGCGCGGTCTCCGCGTCTTCCGGCGCGGCGCGCGCGGCGTCGAGCTGGGCCTGAGTGATGGAATCGCGCGCCAGGCTGGCTTCGAGGCGGCTCTGCAAGGCCAGTAGGTCGGCGCGGTGAAGCGGTGCGTCTGCGGGCAGCGCGGCGCCGGGCGCCAGCGCCGGTACCGGCGCGCTTTCGCCCAGCGCGGTCAGCAATTCGGTATCGGTCATCCCCGTCAGCCCGGCGAGATTGGCCCGCGCGGCATCGAAACGCGCGCGGGTGGCGGCAACGTCGGCATCGACCACGCCGGCCATGCTGTTGCCCAGCCCGCCGTCGATGGCCGTCACCAGACCGGCCTGGCGGCGGAATTCGGCGATCACGGCATTGTCGCGGAACTGGTCGAGCCGCTCGGTGCGCAGGACGAGGATCTGCTGCAGGCGGCGCACCTGCACATAGGCGAGCGCCACTTCGGTCGCGCGGTCGGCGCGGGCCTGCGCATAAGCATAGGCCCAGGCCATGCGCGCCGCGTCACGCTCGGACGACTGGTCCTTGCCGACCAGCGCGCGCACTTTGCCCGCCAGCCGCCGGGAAGCGGCCGCGTCGGTCTCCTCCTGGGTGTGGAGACGGGCGGCGCGGCAGGCCAGATCGGTATCGGCGGCAATGCCGCGCTCGATGAGGTTGATGAGCAGCGGATCGCCGCCGTTCTTCCACCAGTCGCCGTCGGCAGGCGCCTCGACCGCGGGCGCGATCGTCAGGTTGGTGTGGGTTTCCGGCACGGCAGACGTGGCGCACCCGGCCAGCGCACAGGCCAGGACCAGTACGAGGGGGCCGCCGCCGCGGCGCAAGACAGTGTGGTTTCGCACATGGGCTGCGATAGCAGCAATGTCCGCAGAGGCAATCGTGCTGCGCATGCGAAGCCACCAACTTCTTGTGCCAAGGGGCAAAAACGCATCAATCCGGCCGCTGTGGACGACCTCCCGGCCTCCAGCCGCTTTCCGAACCATTTCCCGTTGTCCCCTCAATGCATTTCGGTCGAACGCTGCCGAAACGCATGGAAGTGCTTTGGGTTGTCGAAGGTTGCGAAAAGAAGAAATTGCAGGAGATCGGTAACCCCCTGCATCCGCGATACCATAGGTGCCGTCTGGAAAGACAAAATGTGGGCAGCGGCAGGCCGCGCCCTGCCAATAACCACGCGCCGGGTCTGTTCGGAAAGGCCCGGGGCGCGCCCCGGGCCTTCCTCGCGCCTGTTGTCAGACCGGCAAGCCGACGTAGTTCTCGGCAATCACCCTCCGCGCGTGTTCGCTCGACGCGATGTAATCGAGTTCAGCCAGTTGCATGCGGCGTTCGAACGGACCGTCTTCGGGGAAGCGGTGCATCAGCTTGGTCAGCGACCAGCTGAACCGTTCCGAAGCCCAGACCCGGCGCAGCGCCTTGGCCGAATAGCCCGCGACGGCATCGTTGTCGCCCGATTGGAAGAAGCCGGTCAGGGCCTCGCAGGCGTAATAGACGTCGCTGGCGGCAAGGTTCAGGCCCTTGGCGCCGGTCGGCGGCACGATATGCGCGGAATCGCCGCAAAGCAGCAGGCTGCCGTGGCGCATCGGCTCGAAAACGAACGAGCGCAGCGGCGCGATGGACTTTTCGATCGAGGGACCGCGGGTGATATGCGCGGCAGCGTCCGGGCCGAGACGGATCGCCAGTTCATCCCAGATGCGGTCGTCGCTCCAGTCCTCCAGCTTCTCGGTCAGCGGCACGTCGATGTAGTAGCGGCTACGCGTGTGGCTGCGCTGCGAGGCGAGCGCGAAGCCGCGTTCGTGGTGCGCGTAAATCAGCTCATGATTGCAGGGCGGCACGTCGGCCAGGATACCGAGCCAGCCGAAGGGATAGACGCGCTCGAAAGTCTGGCCGACACTGGCGGGGATCGCTGCGCGCGAAGGGCCGTGGAAGCCGTCGCAGCCGACGATGAAGCGCGCGTCGATGCGGTGCTTGGCGCCGTCTCCGGAACCCCCTGCCTTGTAGGTGAGGTAAGGTGCGTCGCTCTCGATGTCGTGCAGCGCGACATCGGCGGCCTGGTAGATCACCTCAAGCCCGCGCTCTTCGCTCGCTTCCATCAGGTCGCGGGTCAGTTCGGTCTGGCCATAGACCATGACCTGCTTGCCCGTGAGCGCCTTGATGTCGATGCGGATCAGACGCTCGCCATCGGCGAGGTTGAAGCCGTCGTGCGGCAGGCCTTCCACCTTCATGCGCGCGTCGAGGCCGAGGCGCTCCATCAGCGCGACCGTGCCTTGTTCGAGCACGCCGGCGCGAATGCGCGAAAGCACGTACTCACCGGTCTGGCGCTCTACCACGACGCAGTCGATGCCTTCGGCCCGCAGCAGATGCCCGAGCAGGAGTCCGGCCGGTCCGGCGCCGACGATGGCTACTTGAGTGCGCATGATCGCTATCTCCCAATCCATGCCTTGCGGGCTCTCTCGCCGAAACTTCGGGGAGCACCGCTTCGCCATCCGGATTGACAGGACGCGCGGGTTGGCGGAATGCACCGGACGGCCTTTCTTACGGTACTTTCGAGACACGCCATGACAACAGCCCGGCCCGTTCCCTCTTACGTCCTTTACGGGGAGGACATCCCCGATAGCTCACCGGAATTCGGGCATATCGAGACGATCGCTGCGCGAAGTTCCCTGCATGACTGGGAAATCGCCCCGCATCGCCATGTCCGCGGAGTACAGGTCATGCTGGTATCGAAGGGACAGGTCACGCTCACCATAGACGACACGACCGAGACGCTGGAGGCCCCCTGCCACATCGTGATTCCCGCCGGCAGCATCCATGGCTTTCGCTTCCGGCCCGAGACGATCGGCTATGTGCTGATGCTCAGCAGTGGTTTCGCGGAGCGGCGAAGCAGTTCCGGCGACCCCTTGCTCCACGCCGCAACCCATGGCCGCTTCGCGCCGACGCCGGTGGAAATAGTGAAGCGGGTGGAATTCCTCTGCGCCGAGATGCTGGCGATCCCACAGGACTGGCGGCGGCCGAACGCGCTGTTCCTGTCTATGGCCGAAGCGGTGCTGCGTTCGCTGCTGCCGGAAGATGAAGCGGCGGACGAGGGCAGCGGCGACCAGCGCATTTCGCACTTGCGCCACCTCGTCGAACTGCACTTTCGGGACCAGTTGCCGCTGGGCTGGTACGCCGAGCGGCTGGGCATGACCACGCGCACCCTCACCCGCCTGTGTCGCGCCAAGCTGGGCTGCTCACCGCAGGAACTGCTCCACGCCCGGCTCGCCCTGGAGGCGCAGCGGCTGCTCTGCTTCGCCAATGCCAGCGTCGTGCAGGTCTCCAACGAACTCGGCTTTTCCGATCCTTCGTACTTCTCGCGGTTCTACCTGCGGATGACGGGGCATCGGCCGCGCCTGGACAAGTCCACGCATGCGCATGGGAGTGAAGACTAGAGGAAAAGCAGGGGAGCATAGGCCCCCTGCAACGCGCAAGTTCGACATTCCCAAGTCCTGGAGGATGATCCCCCAGGACTTCCTCTTCCTCACTTGCCCAGAGTAACCGGCCCGATCAGCCCCGAAGGCCGAAGCGGCGCATCGGCGCGATACGTCGGCATCGCCGTCCAGGTGATCGCCTTGGCGCCCGGTTGAGCGTCACCGACCAGCCGGTTGACCCAGAGATTGGCCACTTTCACCTCGATGGTGTTGCTGCCGCTCTTCACCGCCTTGCCCACGTCGATCCGGTAAGGCGCATGCCAGACCGCGCCGACCGGCTTGCCGTTCACCGTGACTTCCGCCAGATCGCCCACCTGCCCGAGATCGAGCCAGAGCGGTTGCCCGGCCTTGGCACCCCTGGGCAGCGTGAAGCTGCGCGAATACGTCGCTTCTCCGGAGAAGTACTTCACGCCCGCTTCCGCGTTCCGTTCGAGCGGAGCCAGCTTCGCCATCTCGATCGAGGCCGGCGCGCCGCGGTCTGCCTGGAAACGCACGGTCCAGCCGTCATCGAGCGAGGCCAGGGTCTGCGCCGGCCGGGCGGGGAGCGTCAGGCTCTGCTTCGCGGCGGCCTTGCGGAACACCACGAAGAGGGCATCGCCTTCGACCAGCGAGAGCGGCACGATGGTTTCGCCGTTCTCGATCCGGTAGCCGACCGGCTCGCTCGTCCCGGTCTCGGGATGCCAGAGTTCCGGTGCCTTGCCGGTGACGCGGAAGTGCGCCTCGATGGACTGGGCGCCCTGGGGGTTGGAGAGGTAATAGATTTCGCCTTGCGCGTCGCGGCGGTGGACGAAGGGGATCTTCGCACCCGCCTGCGTACTGGTGAACCGAAAGTCCGGGGCCACGCCCAGCGTCTTCAGGGCACCTTCCACATCCTTGCCGGCCATTACGCGGCCCTTGCCCACCGCGGCATCGCCGCTTCCGGGCCAGAGTTTCGCCACCAGTGCCGACCACTCGCCGTCCCTGACGCTCGCCGCGCCGCCCATCATACTGGGCGTTGCGGTCGGCGCGTCGCCGATCACCGTGGCCCCGCCTTCGACGAGCGCGGCCAGCTTCTTCAGTGCCCCCAGCGTCATGCGCTGCGAGGAACCGCCGAGGTAGATCGCCCGGTACCGCGCCCCGCTGGGCGCGACGACTTCGCTGCCGTCGTTGGAAAGCAGCCCGGTCAACGCGTCGAAGCTCAGGAAATCGTAGGCATGCGAAACCGGGGCATCGGCCACCGGCTTGTCGCCATAAAGCCCGGTCAGCGGCGCTTCTTCGCCGTAGAAATAGGCGACGTCCGCCACGTTGCGCCCCGCCTGAAGCAGCAGCGAGGAACGCGAGATGTAGTCCACCCAGGGTTTCGCCATCTCGCCCCAGCTTTCCATCCGGTTGAAATACTGGCCGAAGATGAAGAGCGAGAGGCCGGGCTTCTTGTCGTCGACCGGAACGTGCACCGAGGTATGGACAACCGGGCGGTTGACCCCGTTCACGAACTCCATGTCGATGAAGCGCTTGAGGTCCTTGGGCGCGAAAGCCCAGGGCGACATCGAGGCGGTCATCGATTCCGCCGCGACGAGGTTCTGCCCATAGAGATGCGCGACCGAGGCGGCACCCTTCATGTCGGCGATCAGGGTCTGGCGCGGGCCTTCATCGCGGAAGGTCCACATCGCGGCCATCGGGATATCCGTGTGGCTGCGCATGGTCATGTCGTCGCCCAGCATCGGGCGCTTGTCCTCCAGCGCCTCGCCATAGACCTTCAGGCCGTTTTCATGCGCTACCTTGGCGACTGTGCCATAGTGCTCGCTGGCCAGCAGGTCGGCCAATGTGCGGCGATAATCGTAGAGGAACTTGTCCGCCTGCGCCCGCGAGCCGACCAGCACGCCGGTCAGGGTGGGCAGCCAGGGCCGGGCGTCATAGCCGCGCAGGCGCTGGAATTGCTCCAGCATTTTCGGCGTCCAATTCGCCTCGCCCACTTCGATCGAGTCCGTCAGCAGCGCGCGCACCCCGCGCTGGCCGATCATGTCCGGCCCGGCGGCTTCCTTGTACAGGCCAAGGTAGTGATCGAGATAGCGGCGCACGGCGTCACCGTCGAACTTGTCGACCTCCAGCCCGGTCGCCTCGGGCGGTGCTGGGTGGTTGGTGGTGCCGAGCAGCGAATAGCCCATGCGCAGCACCCGCCAGCGTTGACCCTTGGGGAGCGCCGGGGCCTGCCAGTCGAGCGTACCATCGGCCTTGAGCTTGCCCGTCAGGTCCAACACGCTGTCAGGCGTAACGCCGGTGGCGCCGTCCTTCGGCTCTTCCAGGGCGTAATAGTCGCGGCTCATCACGAAGCCGGCCTTGGTCTCGAAACGGTCGACCTTCGCCCCTGCGGTAAGCGCGAAAGTGCCCACGATCAGCGGCTTTTTCGCCAGCATCGCGCCGACGCCGTCGAACAGCCCGCCCATGGCAATGCCCGGCGCCGGCGAGCCGAGCCCGCCGTCAGGCTTGCGGGGATTAAGCACCAGCCGGAAATGCGCGGCAGTGACGGTGGGGAAGCTGACGGTCGTCGGCACCGCGCCAAGCGTGAGCGTGGTGATCGGCGTCCATGCCTTGCCGTCGGCGCTCGATTCCAGCGTGCCGGTGAAAGCGGCTCCGGCGAACGGCACCGTCACCTCTGGCACGAAGATGGTCGCGGAACCGATGCTTGCGGGCCTGGCATAGTCCAGCCGCAGGCTCGGCGCCTCGCCTTCCTTGCGGGCGAGCGTCACGCCCTTGCCGATGTCGCTGTCCGAAAGCGCGACGGCGGAAAGCGCATTGCCCAGGCCATCGGCTGCCCGCGGCAGCGCCAGAGCGGGCTCGGCGGCCTCCGGGAAAGCGAAGACGCCCACCTCGCCGTAGTAGGACGGACCCGGCGGGGCGGGATGGCCGGAGATCATTTCCTCGATCGAAAGCGCGGCGCCAAGCGCCTGGTACGGGCCTGTGGCCGAAGGCGGCGCGGCCAGCTTGCCGGAGAAACGCTGCCCGGCCGACACGGAGGTCTCCGACCAGACCAGCTTCTTCAGGCCGTCCTGCGGCTGCACCCAAGGGCCGCCGGTCTCCGACCAGCCGGGCGAAGCGGCGATGGCGAGTTCGAGGCCCTGGCGGTCCGCCTCATGCGCGGCAAAGCGGAAGGCGTCCTTCCACTCGGGCGTCATGTAGACGAGGCGATGGTCGACCACTTGCGGGGTCTGGAGATTGGCGTCGAAGTTCTGGAGGCCGCCGATGCCGACCCGCTTCATCCAGGCCATGTCCTTGGCGATACCGTCCTTGGAGATATTGCCGTTCATCCAGTGCCACCACACGCGCGGGCGGGCGGAACCCGGCGGATCGCGGAACTGGTCCTCCAACGGGGCGGCGGACGGTTCGGCAGATGTTGCAGCGGGGGCAGGCCCCTGTTCCTGCGCAAGGGCCGGCACGGCGACAAGCGTCGCGGCCAGTGCAGTTGCGGAGCACAGCACGGTACGAAGTGAATGGATCGGCATAGTCCCTCCCGGATCCAGATGGTTGTCGGATTTATCGTTGTGATTGTTTTAGTTTTGTTTTTGCCCTCGCCGCCGGGACGTGATGTCCCGGCGAGGAGAGGTTTCCGGGGAGGCTTGCTGCCCCTGTCCCGGCGGTATTTTCAGGTAGTGTGAAGTCTCAGACGATCCCGGCGCCCAGGCCCACGGCCTTGCGTTCCTGCGCCTTGCGGTCGCGCCAGCGGCTTTCGCGGTAGGCGCCCAGCACATCCGCCGCACCGCCCGCCTCCACGCGCGCCTTGGCCAGGATCGGGCTGACATCGACATTGTAGGCCCGACGCAGCGCCTGGAAGGCCATCATCGTGTCGTTGGCTTCCTGCGAGAGATGCAGCGCCTCGCGGTCCACGAGCAGAGCCTTGGCGTAGCACGAACCGATGGCTTCGGCGGAGGACAGCATGGATTCGATCGGGTCGGTCACGTTGTGCGACTGGTCGATCATGTAGCTGGGCTTGAAACCGTCACGCGGGGCCAGTTCGGCCTCGACCAGTTCGTTGAACACCAGGAACAGCTGGTGCGGGTTGATCGAGCCGGAATCGAGGTCGTCGTCGCCGTACTTGCTGTCGTTGAAGTGGAAGCCGCCCAGCTTGCCGAAGCGGTGGAGGCGGGCCACGATCTGCTCGATGTTCACGTTGGGCGCGTGATGGCCCAGGTCGACGAGGCACTTGGCCTTGGGGCCCAGTTCCTGCGCGGCGAGGATCGACGAACCCCAGTCGCTGATGACGGTGGAGTAGAACGCCGGTTCGAACATCTTGTGCTCGAGCAGCATGCGCCAGTCGTCCGGCAGCGCGGCATAGACCTCAGCGGCGGCGTCCAGATAGCGGTCGAGGCTGCGGCCAAGGTCCTGCTGGCCGGGGAAGTTGGTGCCGTCACCCACCCACACGGTCAGGTCAGTGGAGCCGAGCTGACGGCCGATCTCGATGCATTCGATATTGTGCTCGACGGCCTGCTGGCGGGTCGCCTCGATCGTCGAGGAGAGCGATCCGGTGGCGTAAGAGTGGGCCTGGTCTTTCTGGTCCTGGAAGGTGTTGGAGTTTACCGCGTCGAAGCCGAGGCCAAGGCTGGCCGCTTCTTCGCGCAGCGCCTTGTAATCGCTCACCTTGTCCCAGGGGAAGTGCGGCGAGACGCGCGGGGTGAGGCGCGAAAGCTGGTTGATGACGGCGCAGTCTTCCAGCTTCTCATGGATATTGGTCGGTTCGCCCGCGATGGGGAACTTGGCGAAGCGAGTACCGCCCCGGCCCGCGCCCCACGAGGGGACCGCGACCGAGAAGGCGGCGACCTTGTCCTTGATCGCGTCGATGGCGATGCCCGAACGCTCCAGCTTGCGGCCGAGCGAGGCATATTCGTCCTCCAGCGCGTCCGCCGCGCGGGCATTGGCTTCGGCGATCAGTTCATCCGAAATCGGCAGTCTGCTCATTCTTCTATCCTCTAGCCCGTGCGGGGGAACGCGCCGGTTCGCGCCTTCCCCCGATACATATCTCTTAGCGCGTGAACGCCTGCGCGTTACCCGCATCGACATTGATCATGTTGCCGGTCGATTTCGCCGACTGGTCGCCCGCGAGGAAATAGACGGCCTCGGCAATGTCCGAAGGCAGCACGTCGCGCTTCAGCATCGAGCGGTTGCGGTAGTGCTCTTCCAGCTCCTTGCCGGTGTCGATGCCGTGAGCGCCCGCGCGTTCCTTGCGCCAGTCGCCGTCCCAGATCTTGCTGCCCTTGATGACGGCATCGGGGTTGACGACGTTGACGCGGATGCCATGCGGCGCGCCTTCCAGCGCCAGGCAGCGCGCAAGGTGGTTCGCCGCCGCCTTGGCCGAGGCATAGGCCGAGGCATTGGTGGCTGCCGCCACGCCGTTCTTCGATCCGATGAAGACGACCGAGGTACCGCCCTGCTCCTTCATGCCCTTCAGCAGCGGCCAGGCGGCGCGGCTGGTGAGGAAGTAGCCCTGCGCCAGCACGTCATAGTTGCGGTTCCACAATTCGATCGTGGTTTCCTCGATCGGGGCCGAGGAAGCGATGCCGGCATTGGCGACGAGGATGTCGAGCCCGCCGAATTCGCGCGCGGCGACGGCAAAGGCGTCGGAGACTTGCGCTTCGTCGGTCACGTCACAGACGGCGGCGCGGACCACGTCCTTGCCGAACTGCTTCGCGAAACCGGCGCGTACTTCCTCGACGGCATCGGCGTCACGGTCGGCCAGCAGCACGCAGGCGCCGTCCGCCATCAGGCGCGCCGCCGTAGCGGCACCGATGCCGCCCGCACCGCCGGTGACGAGCGCCACGCGGCCGACCAGCGGCTTCGGCGCGGGCATGCGCTGCAGCTTGGCTTCCTCAAGCAGCCAGTATTCGATGTCGAACGCTTCCTGCTCGTCCAGCGCGATATAATCGCCGATGGCTTCGGCGCCGCGCATCACGTTGATGGCGTTGCCGTAGAATTCCCCGGCGAGGCGGGCGGTGGTCTTGTCCGTGGCGAAAGTCATGCGGCCCACGCCCGGCACCAGCACGACCACCGGGTTGGCATCGCGCATCGCAGGCGAGTTCCCACGCTTGCAGCGCTCGTAATAAGCCGCATACATGTCGCGATAATCGGCAATCTTCTGAGCCAGATAGTCCTGGTCCTGAAGACGCGAAGGGTCGAGCGTCAGGGGAGCGATCTTGGTGCGCAGGAAGTGATCGGGGCACGAAGTACCCAGCCCGGCGAGACGTTCGAACTCCACCGAGTTCACGAATTCCAGCGCCTCGGCATCATCCGAGAAATGGCCGACCTTGCGGCGTGCGCCGGTCATCAATCCGCGCAGGCGCGGCATGAGATCGGCGGCAATGGCGGCGCGGTCTTCGGAAGTGCCGTAGGCGCCGCCGCCGAAGGCCGGCTTTTCGCCGAGCTTGGCATTGAGGTACTTCGCGGCATCGGCGATCAGTTCGACGGTGTGCTCGTAACAGGACTTGGCGCTGTCGGCCCAGCAGATGATGCCGTGGCCCGCGAGCATGACACCCTCCACGCCCGGATTGGCGGCCACGTAGTCACGAAGCTGCACGCCCAGCGTGTAGCCCGGACGCTTCCAGCCGAGCCAGCCGATCTTGCCGCCCCAGATCGCCTGAGTCGCCGCTTCGCCGCCCGAGCTGGCGGCCAGCGCGATGATCGCATCCGGGTGGACGTGATCGACATGCGCGAAAGGCAGAAGCGAGTGCAGCGGCGTGTCGATCGAGGCGGCGCGGCCGTTGAGGTTGAACGTGCAGTGCGGCAGGTAGCCGACCATCTTGTCGTCGTCTTCAGGCCCGGCGTAATGCGCTTCGAGGCCGAGCAGCTTTTCCTGGTAGAGCGTGGCGAAACCATCGAGCTTCATCGAACCGATGTCGCCGCCCGAACCCTTGACCCACAGCACTTCCACCTCGCCGCCGGTCAGCGGGTCGATTTCGGTCAGCTTGGCCGAAGTATTGCCGCCGCCGAAGTTGGTGACGGTAAGGTCGGAACCGAGCAGGTTGGAGCGGTAGAGCAGCAATTGCTCGGGCGAAAGCGTCGCCGCCACCGAGTCGTCCCAGCGGCTGGTCGGAACGGCAAAAGGTATCGCGGGCGGCATCGCAGCCGGGCGGGAAGCGGTCATGGTATCCATAGTCATCCTCTACCAATTCGTGCTTGCATGAGCAATCTGTTTCGCTACAAAACGATCACGTTCGATCACCAAAGTCAATCATAATTGGTCAGAACGCATTCGGGATTGAGGATGGTTGGAGAGCCATGACGGGTACGGGTACATTCATCGTCGTCGATATCGGCAAGACCCTCAGCAAGCTGACGCTGTGGACACGGGGCGGCCGCATGCTCGACCGTCAGGTGCGCCCCAACGCCGCCTGCGAGCAGGACGGTCTGCGCGTTCTCGATGTCGAGGGTATCGGCCAATGGCTGCGCGCCACGCTCCGCGGCTGGTCGGGCCATCCGGTGGAAGCGATCATTCCCGTGGCGCACGGCGCAGGCTTCGCGGCGCTGGACGGCGCCGATGGTAATGGGGGCCTGCTGTTCCCCCCGCTCGACTACGAACAGGCCATTCCCGAAGACGTGATGGCGGACTACCGCCGCGAGCGTGACGCGTTCACTCTCACCGGCTCGCCCGCCCTGCCGGACGGCCTCAATCTGGGCACACAGGTCTACTGGATGTCGCGCCGGTTCCCCGAGGAAATGGCCCGCGCCACGCTGGTGCCCTGGGCGCAGTACTGGGCCTGGTTCCTCACCGGCCGCACCGCCAGCGAAGTGACCAGCCTGGGCTGCCACACCGACCTCTGGTGCCCCGCCGATGCCCGGTTCTCGCCCATGTCCGAACGGTTCGGCTGGGCCGAGCGCTTCGCGCCGGTCGTCAAGGCGAGCGACGTAGTGGGCACTCTCCGCGCGGATATCGCCGCCGAAACCGGCCTGCCCGCCACGGCGCAAGTGCTCGCGGGCCTCCACGATTCGAACGCCGCCCTGCTCGCCGCCCGCGGTTTCGCCGAGATTGCACGGCAGGAAGCGACGATCCTCTCCACCGGCACCTGGTTCATCGCCATGCGCCTCGCTGCCGAGACGTTCTCGATCGCCGCGCTGCCCGAGGCGCGCGACACCCTGGTCAATGTCGATGCCTATGGCTGGCCGGTACCTTCCGCGCGCTTCATGGGCGGGCGCGAGATCGAATCGATCATCCAGATCGACACCCGCCGCGTCGACATCCGCCCCGACCAGCCCCGGCTCATGGAAGCCGTGCCCGGCCTGCTCGCGCGCGGCACGATGATGATGCCCACTCTGGCGCCGGGCTTCGGCCCCTTCCCTCACGGCGCCGCCGAATGGGTCGACAAGCCCGAGGAATGGGCGGGAACCTGGTACGCCCGCCGCGCCGCGATCTGCCTCTATGCCGCGATGGTGGCGGATACTTCACTCGACCTGATCGGCTCGAAGGAGCGGCTGCTGATCGAGGGCCGCTTCGCCGATGCCGAAGTCTTCGTGCGCGCGCTGGCGGCACTGCGCCCCGACACCGAAGTCTATGTGGCCAACGCTCATAACGACGTGTCGTTCGGCGCGCTGCGGCTCATCAATCCGCTGCTGCAGGCGCAAGGCGGCCTGCGCCGGGTCGCACCGCTCGAAGGCGATCTTGCCGCCTACCGCGCGAAATGGCGCGCGCATATGCGAGAGCTTGCCTGATGATCACCGCCTCGATCCCCGATTTCCGCGAGGCCGCCCGCCGCCGCCTGCCGCGCTTCCTGTTCGAATATATCGACGGCGGCTCCTATGCCGAAGCCACCTTGCGGCGGAACGTCTCCGACCTCGCCGACCTCGCCCTGCGCCAGCGGGTGCTGCGCGACGTGTCGCAGCTCGACCTCTCGACCGAGCTGTTCGGCCAGAAGCTGGCCCTGCCGGTCGCGCTCGCGCCGATCGGCCTTGCCGGCCTCAACGCCCGGCGCGGCGAGTGCCAGGCGGTGTGCGCGGCGGATAAGGCGGGCATTCCCTTCACGCTTTCCACCGTGGGCGCCTGCACCATCGGCGAAGTGGCATCGGCGGCGGCCAAGCCCTTCTGGTTCCAGCTCTACATGATCCGCGACCGCGCCTTCATGAAGGACCTGCTGGCGAAAGCAGTTGAGGCGGGCTGTTCCACCCTGGTCTTCACCGTCGACATGCCGGTGCCGGGCAGCCGCTACCGCGACTATCACACCGGCCTTGCCGGAACCGGCGGCCTGAAAGGCGCGGCCTGGCGCTTCGCGCAGGCGGCCGCGCGGCCCGCATGGGCCTGGGACGTCGGCATCCACGGCCGCCCGCACACGCTCGGCAATGTCGCCCCGGTGCTTCAGGGACGGACCGGCATCGAGGACTTCTTCGCCTGGATGCGGAACAACTTCGACCCCTCGATCAACTGGCGCGATCTCGATTTCATCCGCTCGGAATGGAAGGGGCCGCTGGTCATCAAGGGCATTCTCGACCCTGAGGACGCGAAGGAAACCGCCGCGCTCGGCGCGGACGGCCTGGTCGTGTCCAACCACGGCGGCCGCCAGCTCGACGGCGTGCTGTCCAGCGCCCGCGCCCTGCCGCCCATCGCCGACGCCGTGGGAGACCGCATGACCGTGCTGGCCGACGGCGGCATCCGCTCCGGCCTCGACGTGGTGCGCATGCTCGCGCTCGGCGCCAAGGGCGTGCTGCTCGGCCGGGCCTGGGCCTGGGCGCTCGCCGCGGGGGGCGAAGCCGGCGTCACCAAGATGCTCAAATTGATCGAAGCCGAGATGCGCGTCGCCATGGCGCTCACCGGCACGACGAAAATCGCAGAGATCGACAGAACGATCCTGACGGGAGGGACCTGACAATGACGGAAACCGCAGAGCAAGAGGACAACTGGCGCAACACCATACTCGCCGGCCTTGCCAACTATATCGACGCCGGCTCGATCGTCGCCGGCTCCGCCGCGCTCGCGCTGTGGCAGGAGAGCTATCACCTCTCCAACGACTTCGTCGGCCTGATCGCCGCCTTCGGCCCCAACGCCATCGGCGCGGGCGTGGGCGCGCTGATCGGGGGCTGGCTCTGCGACAAGCTGGGCCGCAAGAAGATCTACCAGTGGGACATGCTGATCTACGCGCTCGGCATGTCGATGCTGGTCTTCGCGGTGGCGCCGTGGATGATCGTCGTCGGCTTCCTGATCGTCGGCCTGGCCGTGGGCGCGGACATTCCCGCCAGCTGGTCGCTGATCGCGGAGCAGGCGCCGGACAACAAGCGCGGCAAGCATTCCGGCGTGGCGCAGGCGCTGTGGTATCTCGGCCCGGTCGTGGTCCTGCTGATGAGCCTGGCGCTCACCTCGCTCGGCGTGCTGGGCGCGCGGATCGTCTTCGCCCATCTCGTGGTGATCGCGCTGGGCCTCACCCTGCTGCGCTCGAAGATGAAGGAATCGGAGCGCTGGGTGGAGGCGCAGAAATCGGACGTGAAGCGCCCGCCCTTCTCCTCGCTGTTCAAGGGCAAGTATCTCACCTCGATCCTCGGCCTCGTGGGCATGTACGGGTTCTGGAACCTCTGGGCCGGCACCAACGGCTTCTTCTTCCCCTACATCCTGCGCACCATGGGCGCGGCCACCCAGGCGCAGAGCGTCGCCATCCAGGCGGTCTCGTTCTTCGTCGCCATGATCTCGGTCACGTTCGTGTTCATGCGCCTGTCGGACAAGGTGAACCAGCGCACGCTGTTCATCATCTCGGCCGTGATCCAGATCGCGGGCATGATGCTCCTGGCCATCCTGCCGCTGACGATCCCGGTCGCCCTGCTCTATGTGTTCCTGCTCCAGTTCGGCGGCGGTTTCGGCGCGCAGAGCTTCTTCCAGCTCTGGAGCTCGGAGATGTTCCCGACGATGCTGCGCTCCACCGCGCAGGGCGTCTGCTTCGCCATCGTGCGTATCTCGCTGGGCGTGTTCAGCTTCTTCGTGCCCATGCTCAATGCCACGGGCTTTACGAACCTGGCCTGGATTCTTACCGGCTTCCTTGTCATCAGCGGGATCATCGGCGCACTCTGGGCGCCCCGCAACGAAGGCAAGTCGCTGGAACAGCTCGAAGCGGAACAGGCCAATCCCGGCCTGGCTCCCCAGAAGGAAGCACAAGTCGCATGCACGCCGAGGAACGCGAACGCCTGATACTGGAGGCCGTCGCCGACACGGGCTTCGTGAGCTATCGCGCTCTCGAAGCCCAGCTCGACGCCTCGCCCGCAACGATCCGGCGCGACCTGACGCGGCTGGAGGAATCCGGCCGCATCCAGCGCGTCCATGGCGGCGCCAAGCTGCCGGAAGACGACAAGCCGGAAAACCCCCTGGGTCTGGCGGGCACGCCTTTCGAGCAGTCCATCACCCAGCACCTGCCCGCCAAGCAGGCCATCGGTCGCGCCGCGGCCAGGCTCTGCCGGCCGAGCGAAGGGATCATGATCGACGGGGGCACCACCACGCTCCAGATGTGCCCCTATCTCGACGGGCTGGACATGCAGGTGCTCACCAACTCTCTGCACATCGTCCACGCCCTGCTTCCCCAGACGGGAACGCGCGTGCTGCTGCCCTCGGGCACGGTGTTTCGCGAGCAGAACATCGTCCTGGCCCCGGCGGGCGAAGACTCGATGCCGCGCTTCCACGCGCCCAAACTGTTCATGGGCGCGGCAGCGGTAGGCCCGCAGGGGGTGATGCAGCAGGACGTGATCCTGGTCGCCGCCGAGCGCCGGTTCATGGACCGTGCGGAGGAAGTCGTGCTCCTCGTCGACAGCTCGAAGTTCCGCTCCTCGTCGGGCGCGATCGTCTGCGGGTTGGACGAAGTGGATACCATCGTCACCGATGAAGGTATTCCGCAGGACATGGCGGATCGGCTGCGGGAACTCGGGGTGAAGTTGATTATAGCCTGAGGGCAGGAAGACCTGGGGGATGATCCCCCAGGACCTCAGAATTTGGCGGGCTTGGTGTGCGCGGCTTACCGTTGCGGGCGGCGCCGCGTTCGATGGTCTCCTGACGGAAATGGCACGCCAGCCCGATGAGGCAGCATGCCATGTTCCTCGTCATTGCGAGGAGGCGAAGCCGACGCGGCAATCCAGAGCCGCGCCGAGCCGCCCTGGATTGCTTCGCTGCGCTCCCAATTACGAAGTGCAGGCGTTCAAAGTGAATTCCGCTTCGCAATCCCGCCCAGCACCGCAGCGCTCGGCTTGGGCGTGCGGGCGAACGTGGTGCGATCCACGCTGCACAGGCCGAAGCGCGGCTTGTAGCCGAAGATCCACTCGTAATTGTCCAGCAGCGACCAGTGCATGTAGCCAAGCACCGGCACGCCGTCGTCCATCGCCTGCTTCAGCCCCTCGAGCGCCGCCGGAATGAAGCGCGCGCGCAGCGTATCGTCCTCGGTGCCGACGCCGTGTTCGGAGACCAGCACCGGGACCTTGGTCGCGGCGTGGACATAGCGCACCGCGCCCGCCAGCGAAGGCGCCCAGACTTCGGTGCCGGACCAGTTGCGGTCGGCGCTATCCGGCGCGGGCAGGCGGCCCTTGTCGTTCCAGACCGCGCGTTCGTAGTTCTGCACGCCGATGAAGTCGTCGCCCTTGGCGATCTCCAGCCAGTCGCCGTAAAGCTCGGCGCGGACCTTGTCGCGCATCGAGTTCTTGCCGGAAGCCTGGTCGTCCAGCACCGAGAGCGTGAAGCCCACCGGCAGATCGCCCCGCACGGCCTTGATCGCGGCGCGGGCGGCCTTGTGCCCGGCCATCTGGCCCCGGACGATGACATCCACGTCCTCGCGCCCGGCGACATTGGCGCAGAGGAAACGCTCGACGCCGAGCCGCTTGGTGGCGGCCTCCAGAGTCTGGCGCTGCATGTCCCATACGGGCGGGGGCAGGATGTTCTTGAGGATGAGCAGGATGTTCGGCTCGTTCAGCGTCATGGCCATGGCGATGTCGGCACCGATCGCGCGAGCCACCTTGTCGCAGTAGCGGCCGAAGAGCTGGGCGGATTCCGGATTGCTCCAGCCGCCCTGCGCGCTGAACCAGCGCGGCGCGGTGAAGTGGTTGAAAGTCACCAGCGGGGCCAGGCCGCGGGCGTGGCAGCCTTCGACGATCCGCTTGTAGTGATCGAGCATGGCCTGCGAGAACAGGCCCTTCTCCGGTTCGATTCGCGCCCATTCCACGCCGAAGCGGTAGGAGGTGAGGCCCAGCGACTTCACGATATCCAGATCGGTCGCCCAAAGTTCCAGGCTGTTCACGGCGTCGCCCGAAGGCTCCGCGAAGATGGTCGGCTTCTGGTTTTCGACGAACCAGAGGTCGGACGCCAAATTGTTGCCTTCGATCTGGTGCGGCGCGGTGGCCGCGCCCCAGAGGAAGCCCTTGGGGAAGGCCGGGTCTGGACGCTTCGTGGCGGCGCGTGCCATGACCGGCGCGGCGGCGGCAAGTGCTCCAGCGGCGAGCAGGCTTCGGCGGTCGAGATTCGCAATCTTGGTCATCGGATGCCCCTCAGGAATGGTCGGCGAAGAAGGAAAGCAGTTCGTCGGACAGCCGGCGGTCGGACGTGCCGAGATGCATGGCCATCGAATAGTGGTTGTGCCCGGAGGCGTAGTGCGCGCGCGGCAGATGGCCGTGGCGGCCGAGGCGGGCTTGCAGGAGGCTGGCCCATTCGGCCTGGAAGCGCGGCGGGTCGAACTCGGCGCAGGCGACCATGAGCGGCAGGCTGGTCGCCATCACCGCGCCCATCGGCATGCGCAAGTCGTAGCAATCCTGCGGGCCGTAATAGAGCATGTCGCGCTCATCCAGCGGTGTGAACCCATAAAGCCCCGAAAGCAGCGCGGCCCCGCGCACCAGCTTGCCGTGATCCTCGCTCGCTTTCAGAAAGGCCGAGACATGGACCGCGCCCGCCGACGTGCCAAGCAGGAAGATCCGGTCCGGATCGCCGCCATGCCCGGCCACGTTCGCGCGCAGCCACTCGACCGCGAGGCTCACGTCCTCCGCGCCCGAAGGCCACATGTGCGCAGGCGCGAGGCGGTAGTTCATCACCGCGCCGATCAGCCCGTTCGCGGCCGCCCAGCGCCCGACATGGGCATTGGTCCAACCGCTTTCGCCGCCGCCCGCTTGTCCACCTTTGTCGCCAACGAGGAAGCCCCCGCCATGAACGAACAGCACCACCGGACGAGGATCGCCTCCCTGGCCATAGAGGTCGAGGCGGTTGCGGGGATCGGGACCATAGGCGCAGTCGAGCGCGACCGGCGCGATCTCGGCGGCGAGCACCTGCTGCTCGGCCTGGAACAGACCCCGGCACGCCGCGACGACATCGGGACCGAGCTTCGTACCCATCGCAGCGATGGCGCGTCCCGTTTCACGAGCGGTCATGCCACTTCACTCCCTCGATGCGCGAACAGGCGGGTCAGCGCGTAAGTCGTTCCGGCCACGCCCAGCCCGGTTCCATAGACCAGCTTGAGCACGAGCGCGACTGACCAGCCGATCTCGCGCCATGGCCCGAAAAGACCGATCGCGGCGAGAACCGCAGCGCTCGCCAGGCCCGCCAGCACGACGGTGAGAACGGTCCGCGCGATGAAGCCGCGGCTACCTGTGCGCACTCCGGTCTTGCGAAGACTGGCCGAAACCACCAGCAGCGGCACCAACGAGGACATCAGGGCGATGGCCGCGGCCTGCGGCAGGAAATCCAGCGCGAAACTGTTGGGCGCAGCGAAATGCAGCGGGCGGTTCGCAAAGCCGAAAACGCCGAAGAAGAACGCCGCGCTCAGCACCAGATTGATCGCGCCGCTGGTCACCTGCTCACGCCGCAGCCGGGCGGCGATGTTCATGGCCGGCATCCGAGATCGAAGCTCTGGAGATCGCGCGCGAGATCGACCGGCCCGGCATAGCGCGCGGCGATTCCGGAGCGGATGGCGGGTTCGAACTGCGGCAATGGCCCCGGCGGGACCGCGAAGTGAGTCAGCACCACCCTGCCCACCCTTGCGTCGGCGGCGATCTCGCCGATGGCTTCAGGCTTGAGGTGATGGGTGGAAAGGTGGCGCTCCATGCCGGCCAGCATCTCGCGCGAGGCGTCCTTGCGGCGCTGGCGGATTTCACCAAGCAGAGCGTCGAGGGCGATGATCTCGGTCACGAACATGTCGCTGCCCTTGGCCAGCGCAGTAACGGCAGCGCTTGGGCCGGTGTCGCCGGTGTAGGTAATGCTGCGGGTGCCCAGCGCGAAACGGTAGCTGAGCGAGACGTTGGCCGCATCCGGCTTGCCGTCATGGTCGAAGTGACTGTTGGCGGCGGTCTTCACGCTCACGCCCTGCCCGAGGTCGAGTGCCTGACCACCCGCCAGTTCGATCACGCGTACCGAGTCCGCCGGGCGCGGCGGCGGCGTGCCGAGACCGAAGCCGATGCTGCCCGGTGTCGCCAGGGAGGCGACGATGCCTTCCACCACGGCCCGCGTACCCACCGGGCCGTAGACGGTCAGGACGCCGGGAAACTGGTTCATCCAGCGCAGGCCGATCACGGCGGCGAGGCCGCCGGTATGGTCGAGATGATTGTGGCTGATGAATACCGTGTCGATGGCGCCAAGGTCGAGCCCGATCCGGGCGAGCTGGTCCACCGTGCCGTCGCCCGTGTCGACGAGCATCCGGTGTTCACCGATGGTTAGGAGATTGGCCGGCTCCGAGCGCTCGGCCGTAGGCACCGGGCCGCCGGCCGTTCCCAGCGTCGTCCAGCGCAGCGCCGGGCAGGTCGTGGCCGCCAGCGCGGGAACGGCGGACATCGCCGCTACCGTAAGCGCCAGCGACGTCATTGCACGTTGAACCTGCATCATCACCCCTCTGTTGGCCGCCTCTTGAGGGCGCCTCGATGAATTGGGCCGGGGCCTTGCGGACCCCGGCCGGATACGATCAGAACTTCGTTTCGGCCTGGACGCCGATCGTGCGACGGCCTTCGCGGGTGAGCCAGTTCACGTAAGCCCCCGAGTCCGCGAACGGCAGGTGGATGACCGAGGCGTGGAAGCGTTGGTCGAGCAGGTTGCGCACGAAGGCGCCGACCCGCCAGTTGCCGTCCGGATGGCCGATCCCCATGCTCAGGCCGATCGTGCCGTAGCCGTCCTGATAGGCATAGGCATTGGCCACCGCGTACTGCACGCGGCTGCGGTAGTAGATATTGGCCGAGGTATCGAACTGGAGGCTGTCGTTGATCGGCAGCTTCACGTCCGCGCCCAGCGTGGCGCTGTACTTCGGCGCGCCCGACAGCGGCTCGCCCTTGGCCTGGACCAGGCTGGTGACGCCGTCGGCTGCCAGGAAGCAGGAATATCCGGCCTTCACGTCCTCGGGGCAGGCGGTCACGTAGTCGGTGAACTTGGTGTCCGAATACGTGAACCCGCCGCTGAACGAGAGCACCGGGGTGACGCGCCAGGACGCGTCGATCTCGAAGCCCTTGGCGGTGAAGCCACCGGCGTTCTCGGTAACGAATTCCACGCCGTTGAACACAGAGGTCTGGAGGTTCTTGTACTTGTCGTAGAACAGGTTGGCGTTGAAGGTCACGGCCTTGTCGAACAGCTGCGACTTGATGCCCACGGTAATGTCGCGGACGGTCTGCGGTTTCACGTTGGTGCGCGTGCCGGTCAGGCCGGTGAAGGTCACCGTCGGGCCGAGGTAACCACGCGCGATGGTGCCGAACAGCATGACATCGGGCGTGATCTTGAACTCGGCACCGCCACGGCCCGACCACGAACCCTTCTTGGTGCTGCCGGTCTGGAGCGAGGTGGGCGTGTAGGGCGTCACGAAGCCTGAACCGTCGGCGGCAGGCGTAGCCGGCGCGAAGTTGGGATCGATGATAGAGAAGTAGGACGCCTTCACCCAGTCGTACTGATAGCGCAGACCGCCGATCAGGCTGAACTGGTCGGACACGTGGAATTTGCCGTCGAAGAAGCCGGCCAGCGAATCCGAGCGCGTCTGGGTGTTGCCCTGCCCGCCGGAGATGTTGACGATGAAGCTCTGGAAAGGGTTGGCGGGACGAAGCTGGGCACGGTTGAAGTCGTTGTCGTCGCCCACCTTGCGCCGCGAGGCATAGACGCCCGAGGTGAATTCGAGTTGGCTGCCGCTCGGCGAACTGATGCGCAGTTCCTGCGAGAGGAACGACTGGTCCGTGCCGGTCTGCTGCGCGGTGAAGACGGGAACGCTCGAACCGTCGATCGAGAAGACCTGCGGGCCTTCGTCGAGGCGGCGATAGGCGGTGATCGAGGTCAGGTTGTAATCGCCGAGCGCGTAGTTGATCTCCATCGACCCGCCGAAGTTCTGCTCCGAGCTGTACCCGGCGTAGTCCTCCACCGACTTGGTGTTGTCGAAGCCTGCCGTCACGCCGAGCGCGGTGAGGTTACCGAAGCGCGCGGCCATGAGCGGATTGGCGAAGCTGGGCAGGCGATTAAGCGTCCAGAGCTGGCCGGGGCCCTTGCGGCTGATCTTCGAATAGTCGCCGATCAGGTAGATCGAGAAATCGTCCGTGGGCTCATAGAGGAACTTGGCGCGGCCGCCGTAGCTTTCCTCGCCGCCCCAGGTCTCGTCCCGGTAGACGTTCTTGAGGAAGCCGTCGTTGCGGCGGTAGAAGCCGAACACGGCAAGCGCCGAATTCTGGGAGACCGGCACGTTGGCGCTGGCATTGGCGTTGACTTCGTTCAGCTGGGCATAGCTCAGGAAGGCCTTGCCGAAGAAATGCGAGGGATCGGGCTTCTTGGTCGTGATGTTGATGACGCCGGACGAGGCGTTCTTGCCGAACTGGGTGCCTTGCGGCCCCTTCAGCACTTCGACGCGCTCCAGGTCGCCAAGGCTGTTGATCGGGTTGCCGAAGGGAATGACGACGTTGTCGACCACGGTGCCGACGTTCTGCTCGGACGAGCTGGAGAAGCCGCCGGCCGAGCCTACGCCGCGCAGGCGGAAGCCGGAATCGTTGGGCGAGGATCCGAACTGCACGCCGGAGAACTGGTACTGGATATCGGTCAGCTTCTGGAAACCGCTCTCGGTGAGCTGGGCGCCGGAGATGGCGGAGACCGCGATCGGCACGTCCTGAAGACGCTCGGCGCGGCGGGAGGCGGTGACGATGATGTCGGTGCCGGAAACCTGCGGGGCCTCGGCTGCCTGAGGCGCGGCGGCCTGAGGGGCCTCCTGGGCCTGGGCGGAAACGCTGACGGCGCCCAGGGCGATGCCGGAAAGCAGGCTGAACTTGCTGATGGTGTTCATATTGGTCTCTCCCCAAACTGATTGTTTATAGCCGGTTTTTATGGCCGATTTTATGGATGCGACCCGTCAGGTCTCGTTGATGACGGGGTTGGAAAGGGTGCCGATCACGCCCACGGACACTTCGACCGTGTCGCCGGCCTTGAGGTAGAGCGGAGGCTTGCGCTTGTCGCCGACGCCGCCCGGGGTGCCGGTGGCGATCACATCGCCGGGCTTGAGGTCGGTGAAAGTCGAGCAATAGGCGATGACCGTGGGGATATCCCAGATCATGTCGGACACCGGCTGGTCCTGCACCAGTTCGCCGTTCACGCGGGTCTGCACGCGCTGCGAGGCGAGGTCTTCCACGTCCGAAGCGGCCACCATCGAAGGGCCGAAGCCGCCGGTGCCGGGCCAGGTCTTGCCCGGCGTGAACTGGATGTTGTGCCGCTGCCAATCACGGATCGAGCCATCGTTGAACGGCGCGAAACCGGCAACGTGCTCCCATGCGTTCTCGGGCGCGATGCGGCGGCCGCCCTTGCCGATCACTACGGCCAGTTCGCCCTCGTAGTCGAAGCGTTCGCTTTCGGGCGGGCGGACCATGGGCTCGCCATCGGCGATCAGGCTGTCGGCCCAGCGGGTGAAGATCGCCGGGTGTTCCTTCTGCTCGCGGCCGGTTTCGGCCACGTGGCTGGCGTAGTTGAGGCCGACGCAGAGGATCTTTTCGGGGTTCGGCACGACCGGCAGCAGGGTCACGGCATCCGCGGCGAACGCGCCCGTCGCGGGCAGCGCGGCAAGGTCGCCTGCCAGCACGTCCTTCAACCATGCGTCCACGCCGGATGCGCCGAGATCGATCACCTTGTCCCCTTCGAGGCGGCCGAAGCTCTTGCTGCCATCGGGACGTTCGAAGCTGATGTAACGGTTCATGCGTAGTCTCCCCTGCCCCCCGCGATTTCAGCGGGAGCGGTCAAATGGTCAGAGCGGTGCGGCTTCCCAGTCGCGGCGGAAGCGGAAGCGTTCCTCGGCGCGGCGAAGGCCATCGAAATCCTTGTCGGACACGCCCCACTGGTCGATGCGACCCGCGGGCCAGGTCCAGTCGTCCGGCGCGCCGACCTTGTAGTCCTCCGGCACTTTCTCCACGGCGGTCGAGAATTCGATCACCGGGCCGAACGGGGCGATGAAGTAGGCGTAGACATTGGCGCCGGGGCCGTGGCGACCGGGGCCCCAGGCGGGCACCAGCGCATGATCGCGCAAGCGGCCGATACCGCGCATCACCGCGTCCATGTCCTCCATCTCGAAGGCGACATGGTTGAGCGAGGCGAAGCCGGCGCGGGCAAAGGCGGTGGAGTGGTGGCTGTCGTTGCAGCGCACGAAGACCATGCCCTTGGTGCGGTCCGACACGCGGAAGCCCAGCACGTCCTCTACGGCATCGCCGCAGGCTTCGGCATCGGCGGCGTTGAAGACGACGTGGGTGAGCTTTACCGGCAGATCGCGCCCGGCGATCGGTTCGACTTCGGCGGCATCGACGAGGAAGCGCAGGATCGTGCCTTCGGGCAGTTCCACCAGCACGCCCTGCCCGCCGCCGAGATCGTCGCTGGTGGTCGGGCTCGCCGTCCATCCGGCGGCAGCGACGCGGGCTTTCAGGGCTTCCAGTTCCTCGGCGGTGCAGACGAACGTGGTGGAGCGGACGAATTCGTCCTCCGACTTCTCGAAAGCCACGAGGTAGGGAAACGGGCCGGAGCCGCGCAGGTACTGCGTATCGCCTTCAGCTTCCGCAGCGGCCATGCCCCAGATTTCGGTCATGAACGCGGCGGCGGCGGCCGGGTCGGGCAGCGCCAGTTCGATGCTGCGCAGTTTCATGCTTCTGTCTCCTGAGAGAGCCCCGCCGCGCGGATGCCGGCGCGGGCGCAGTCGGCATCACACTCGCCGGTGTCACCGCTGACGCCGACGGCGCCGATCAAAATGCCGGCAGCATCGCGGATCACCACCCCACCCGGGGAGAACGCGATGCGGCCGCCGACGGCAGCGGTGACGCTTTGAAAGAACACCGGGTTGCCCTTGGCCCGCTCGGCCAGGACGGCGGTATCCGCATCCATGCCCACGGCGCCTTCGGCCTTGGCCTTGGCAATGTCGAAGCGATAGAGGCTCGCCCCGTCCTCGCGCGCGAAGGCAACCGGGTGGGCGCCCGCGTCGAGCACGATCACCGCGAGCTGCTTGGCACCCCGCGCGCGCGCTTCGGCAAGCGTGGCGGTGACGATGGTCTGGGCCTGAGCCAGCGTGAGAGTCATGCGGCAAGCTCCTGATGGCTGAAAAGCTGGGCCGCGCGGGCGGCAAGCAGGTCTTCGGCGCTGTGGCTGGCGGTTCCGAAGACGTAGTGGTCGGGGCGGATCAGCACGGCATCGACGCCGTGGTCATCCAGCCATGCGGTCACCGCGCCATTGTCCGGCAGGGTGCTGGCGGCGACGCGGGTCACGCCCTCGGCTTGTCCCGGCACCGCATCGTCGCGAACGAACAGACGCCAGTCGCCGCCGGTCAGGTCGTCGAGCTTGCGGCCATCGGTGAGCACCGGCTGCACGAAGCGCGCACCCGCGCCGGTCGTGCCGGGCAGCACTACGCCCTCGGCAATCGCCGGGATCAGGTCATGCGCGGTCTCGCCGGACTTCTGCCGCGCTTCCTCGCGGATGCGGGCATCGCGCGCGGCGGCCGTGGCGGGATCGAGTTCGCAGATGTAGCGCCCGGCGGCAACGGCAGCGCCGATCACCGCGCGGACATGCGGGTCGCGCTCGGGCTGGTAGCTGTCGAGTAGGGAAGCGTCGGCGCCATTGTTAGCCACGGCGTCCATCTTCCACGCCAGATTGGCGACATCGCGCAGGCCATGGCACATGCCCTGCCCAAAGAACGGCGGCGTCTGGTGCGCGGCATCGCCGGCGAGGAACACGTTGCCGACCTGCCACTGATGCGCGACGAGGCCGTGGAAGCGATAGGTCGCGGCGCGCACGATCTTGTGCGGCACATCGGCCATCCACGCGCCGACCAATTCGGCCACCTTCTCCGGCGCCGACATTGCGACATCGTCTTCACCGGGAAGCAGCATGAACTCCCACCGGCGGTGATCGCGGCGGCCGGGAACCACGGTGGCGGGGCGCGAGGGATCGCACATCATCACCGAGAGGCGCTGGAGGTCGGCCCCCTCGGGCACGCCGGAGAGCGGCGGGAACGCGACCGGCCCCTCGACCTCGGCGTCGACGACGAGCCAGGGCTCCTCGAAATCGAGATCGTCCAGTCCGACGCCCAGCGCCTTGCGGACCGAACTGCGGGCGCCGTCGCAGGCAATCACCCAGCGGGCCTGCGCGCTGCGCGTTTCGCCATCTTCGCTATAGTCGACGGTAACGCCGCTCTCGCCCTGCGTCAGACCGAGGAACGTCGCGCCGAGCACGAGTTCGACGTTGTCCCTGCCTGCAAAGCCTTCGCGCAAGTGGGCTTCGAGTTCGGGCTGGTAGAAGAAGTAGTCGTTGGCCCAACCAAACGGGCGCGGCTTGCCCACGGTACCCATGTAGCGGATCACCCCATGGTCGGCGCCGACATGCAGGTGGCCGTCGGTGGCGATCATGTCGCCTTCCACCCGATCGATCACCCCGGCCGACTGGAACAGGCGCATCATCTCATGATCGAGATGCACCGCGCGCGGCAGCGGATAGTGTTCCAGTTCCCGTTCGAGAACCAGCACGTTGAGCCCTTTCAGGCCGAGAAGGTTCGCAGCCAGCGCGCCCACAGGGCCGCAGCCTACGACAACCACGTCGTACGACATCTTGTAAGCCCTTAATAAACCTGGTCTTCAGCTCGGTTCGATCTCGGCAGGCGCCTTATGGAGCACGCCGCCCTTCATGATCATCTTCAGCCGGTCCTTGTCCTGCAGGATCGCGACGTCCGCCGTGGGATCGCCGTCGACCAGCAGCAGGTCGGCCAGCCAGCCTTCCTTCACCAGCCCGACTTCAAGGCCCATCAACTCGCCGCCATACTGGGTGGCGGAGCGCAGCGCCTCGGCAGGCGTGAAGCCGTAATGCTGGACGAAGTGCTCCAGATCGCGGGCGTTGCGGCCATGCGGATTGAACGGGAAGCCATAGTCCCCGCCGGTCAGGATGCGCACGCCGCGTGCCTTCAGTGCGGGCACCAGCTTGCCTTCCAGGCCCATGCGGACGTTGGCGCTGGCCTTCATGTGCGTCATGTCGACATGCGGCGGCGGATTGGCCTCGATCGCGGCGATGGAGACGCCGGGACCGGGTGCGTAGAAGAACTTGTCCTTGTCCGCCGCCATGCGATCGACGGTGGCGTCATCCGCGAAGGAGCAGTGGTAGAGCACGCGCGCACCGGCATCGAGCGCGAGGCCGATGGCCTCGGGGGAATAGGTATGCGCGGCGATCCACAGGCCGGCCTCGCGCGCGGCCTCTCCAGCGGCTTCCAGTTCCTCGCGGGTGTAGAGCACATCCATCGCCGAGTTCGGCTTGAGCGCATCCTCGCCGGAAACGACCAGCTTGACCGACTTGACGCCCTCGTCCTTGCAGTAGGCCACGAAATTGCGCATCGCCTCGGGCCCGCGCCCGTTGAACACGTCGCCGGTATCGACACCTTCGTCGCCTTCCGGGCTGCGTTCGAGGGTGGAGGGCACCATGCGCGGCCCGGGCGTCTCACCGGCGGCGATGGCCTGCGCCAGTTCCGGCTCGATCATATCGCCCAGCGCGCCGGCCGAGTAGATCGAGGTGAAGCCATGATCCAGCAGCACCCGCGCATTGCGCCAGGCAGCGACTTTCAGCTCGTCGGCCGGGAGGATGAACTGGTGATAGATCTTCTCGACCGACGACCCCCAGGTGAGGTGCGTGTGGGAGTCGACCAGGCCGGGCATCAGCGTCATGCCGTGGCCATCGATCACGGTGTCGGCCGCTTCCCCCGCCAGCGCGTCTGCGCCAAGGGCCACGCGCTGGATGCGCTCGCCCTCGATCAGCACCGCACCGGCCTGCGGCGCGGAGCCGGTGCCGTCGAAAATGGAAACCTGGCGGATCAGGGTCCGCATCGCTCTCTCTCCCGCGCTTTGTCGTTCGGCCGGTTGCCGGCTTGAGAGAGGTTTTGCCCCCTATTGGCCCTCAAGTAAAATAATGAGTTTTCTATTTGCCATAGATGCAAACTATGGAACGACGGGCAAGGCCTTCAGCATGGCTTCCGCCAAAGGAGAGAGCCTCCGCCGGGCGAGGCGCAGCACGCCGACGCTGCGTTCGAACACGGCTTCCTTGATGGCGATGGCCCGGATCGATCCGTCGGATGCGCCGTCGAGCGCCACCGTGCGCGGAAGCACCGTGACGCGGTCCGTCTCGCGCACGATGGCGCGGGTGGTGAGCAGCGAATCGCAGCGGATCGTGGTGCGCGGCACCGAGACGCCGGCGGCGATGAACAGCGCGTCGACCTGCCGGCGAAAGGCGCCGCGCGCCTCGGGCAGGACCCAGGGATAATGCTCGACATCGCGCAGGGACACGCTGTCACCCAGGTCCGCATGGCGCGGGCCGACGATGAGCGCGAACGGATCGCGGGCAGAGGTCACTTCCTCGACATCGGAAGGCACGTTCTGGATGCGGGTGGTGACGAAGGCCAGTTCGATCTCACCCTTGCGCAGCATGTCCAGCAATTGCTCATCGGGCCGCTCCACCGCGCTCAGCGCAAAGTCTCCCACGGCCTGCTCGACGCGCAGGATCGCGCCAGGCAGCAGCGTGAGCAGCGCGCCGGGCGTGCCGCCGATCCGCAGCGGCCCCGCTATGCGATGGCGCGCATGCTCGACATCGCTCACCGCGTCGGACAGCAGCCGCGCCATGGCCTCTGCCGGGCGGCGCAGCACTTCCCCCTCGCGGGTAAGCACGATGCCGCCGCGCCGCCGCTCGAACAGGACGACGCCGAGCCGCCGCTCCAGCAAAGCGATGGTGTTGGAGACGGATGGCTGCGAAAGGTTGAGCATCCGCGCGGCGGCACTGATCGAGCCGGTCTCGCAGACGATGCGAAAGGTCATCAGGGCGCGGGGATCGATGGCCGGCATGCGCGCCAGCGGCAGGGAGGAAGCGGGTTCGTCCGTCATTCAGTGTTCCTCTCGTCGGCCCTGCTGGACCTTGCGGCGGCTTCGACTTCGCCGCTCTCCTGGCCGCCCTCCCGCCGAACGGATTGCTGCTGCTGTCGAGAAACGGAACCTGAAAGGGGCCGGGACGGCGAGCCCGGTCCCGCGACGCGATCGCCGCGTCCTAGATCTGCCGCTTCTCCAGCTTGCGCGCGAGCGTGCGGCGATGGAGGCCGAGGCGGCGGGCGGCCTCGGAGATGTTGAATTCGCATTCGACGAGGGTGCGGTGGATATATTCCCACTCCAGCGTCTTGATCGAACTGCGCCGGCCGTCGACCGGCACACTGGCATCGCCCTCGCCGCTGGTGAAGGCGGCCTCGATGTCGTCGGTGTTCGAAGGCTTGGCCAGATAGTGCGAGGCGCCGAGCTTGATCGCCTCCACCGCGGTCGCGATCGAGGCATAGCCTGTCAGCACGACGATGCGGGTTCCCGGCGAGCGGGCGTGGAGAGACTGCACCACGGCCAGCCCCGAGGATGCCCCGAGCTTGAGATCGACCACGGCATAGTCGAAGACTTCGTCCACGCTCAGTGTCTCGGCCTCGTCCGGGCTGCCCGCCGAACTGACGCGGTAGCCGCGCCGCTCGAAGGAACGGCGCAAGGTGCGCGCGAAAGTGGGATCGTCCTCGACGATCAGCAAGCTGGCACCGCCGGGCTCGTTCGCAACTGTTTCCGTCATCATGCCCCGGCTGTATCCTCGCCCTTCCTGGGCTCGTAGGCCAGTGTAGCAAGGGGAATCGCAAGTTGCACCCTTGCCCCGCCATCGGCGAGATTGTCGACCGCAACCTTGCCGCCGAGCTTGCGGATCACGTTGACGACCAGGAACAGCCCCAGCCCCCCGCCGTCACGCCCCTTGGTCGAGGCATAGGGCTGGCCGACCCGCGGCAGCATGTCGGGCGCGAAGCCGGGTCCACGATCGCTGACGGTCAGGACCAGCCCGCCATGGTCCACCCGCGCCTCGATCACGACGAGGCCGGGCGAGACTTCCACCGCATTGTCGATCACATTGCCGATCACCTGCCGCAGGCCGGGATCGGACACGATCGAGCGGTCTTCCTCGATGCGGTCGATGAAGCGCAGTTCGCCGGGCATGCGGGCGCGCCATTCCTCCACGATCTCGCCCAGGAAGCCGCGCAGGGTCGTGACGGCCGGGTCGATGCCGCGGATCTCGCCGGCCGACATCAGGATGCCGCTGACGATGTTCTTGCAGCGCGCCAATTCGCGGCGGACGTCGGCGAGGTCGGCCGCCATGTCGGGATCGTCGGCAATGCCCGGCTGGCGCGCCCAGTCGCCCAGGATCACCGAGATCGACGACAGCGGCGTGCCCAGTTCATGCGCCGCGCCCGATGCGAGCAGCCCCATGCGGATGATATGGTCTTCCTCCACCGCCTGCTGGCGCAGCGCGGCGATCTTGGCGTCGCTCTCGCGCCGTGTGAAGTCCAGCCGCGCCACGAAGACGATCAGCAGCACCGCCGCCAGCACAAAACAGAACAGGCTGCCGTAGATGTAGAGTTCGAAGGGATGCTGGGCGTAGCGCTCGGGCAATTGCAGCGGCACGTAGAAATAGGTCAGCAGCAGCATGCAGAGGCAGGCGTTGATCGCGACCAGCGAACTCCAGCGCAAGTCGAGGATCACCGCGGCGATCACGATCTGAAGCAGGAACAGGAAAGTGAAGGGATTGGTCGCGCCGCCGCTGTGGTAAAGCTGCCAGCAGAGCGCGATCACGTCCACCATCAGCGCCGAGAACAGCTCGCCTTGCGTGAAGTCCCGCCGCCGCAGCACCACGCTGGCGGAGGCAAGGTTGACCACGATCAGCAGCAGCGGCGCCAGCAGCAGCGGCGCCAGTTCCAGCTTGACCCCCAGCCCTTGCGACACGATCACGATCGTCGCCAGCTGCCCGAAGACCGCCGTCCAGCGAAGCTGGGTGAGCAGCACGACATTGGCGCGGCTGGCCGATCCTCCGGGCAGTCCGTGCGGGGCGAACAGCTCTATCAGGCGGTCCATCGCCCGCGCCGCCAGACGAAGATCAGCGCCATGACCGACATGGCCGCCATGGCGAACCACGTCAGCGCATAGCTCAGGTGGCTGTCGGGGAAGTGGACCTGGGTGAGACCGGGTACCGGGCGCAGGCCCTCCACCGGGGCGGCCTGCTCGACTTGCGCGTCGATGAAGGCCGGTGCGACCGCGCCGATCTCGCGCACCAGCGCCAGCGCCTTCACATCGCGCGAATACCAGCGGTCGGCGGCGGGCTGGTTGGACTGGAGCACGCTGCCGCCCGGCTCGGTGGGGCGAAGCAGGCCGGTCACTTCGACGGGGCCCGGCGGGGTCGTGGCCGCAGCCGCCTCTCGCCGGGTACCGGCGGGCACGAAGCCGCGGTTGATCCAGACCTGCCGACCCTCGGCGGTCCTGATCGGCGTCATGGTCCAGTAGCCGGTGCCGAGTTCGGTGGCCGCCCGCACGAGCGAGGTTGCCCCCGCCTCGTAGCTGCCGGAAATCCTCACCCGCAGGTAATCGAGATCGCGCGTGCCCTCGCCGGCCGCGCCGCCGCCGTTCAAGCGCGCATCGTCAGGAACCGCGACCGGGGCCGCATGGACGCGGGCCTCGACACGGGCGATCAGCGCGTGTTTCCAGTGCATGCGCTGCACCTGCCACACGCCGAGCGCCGCGAACATCGCGAAGGCCAGCAACAGAAACGCGGCGAGCCCCCAGGGCCGCCGCGCTTCCGCTTGATCCGTTACTGTCCGCATTGCTTCGGTCAGGTTGGTATCGTTCATTTCGCCTCGATCACGACGAGAGTCAGGGCAACTGGCCCATGTCGTGGGCGGTCATCGGCATCATGTTGTGGTTCAGGTGGTACATCACCCAAAGCGAGCCGGAAAGCGTGATCACGAGAATGACGATCGTGAAGATCAGCGCCATGACCGTCCAGCCGTTCTCGGCCTTCGTGTTCATGTGCAGGAAGTAGATCATGTGGACCACGATCTGCACCGCGGCGAAAGCCATGATGACCAGGGCCGTGGTCGACTTGTCCGCGATCGCGCCGGTCATCACCAGCCAGAACGGAATGGCGGTGAGGATGACCGAGAGGATGAAGCCGATCACATAGTCGCGGAGCGAACCGTGGCTGCCGTGATCGTCGTCGAGATGGTGGTTGGGGTGAACGTGGTCGCTCATCACAGCATTCCCATGAGATAGACAAAGGTGAAGACGCCGATCCAGATCACGTCGAGGAAGTGCCAGAACAGCGAAAGGCACATCAGGCGGCGCTTGTTGGCCGGGATCAGGCCCTTCTTGCCGATCTGGACGACCAGCGTGAACAGCCAGACCAGGCCGAACGTGACGTGAAGGCCGTGCGTGCCCACCAGCGAGAAGAACGCGGTGAGGAAGCCCGAGCGCATCGGCGTCGCGCCCTCATGGATGAGGTTGGCGAATTCGTAGAGTTCGATCGCGAGGAACGAGGCGCCGAACACGGCGGTCACGAGCAGCCAGAGCTGCGTCGCGCCCTTCTTGTCCTTTTCCATGGCGAGCATGGCGAAGCCGTAGGTGATCGAGGAGAACAGCAGCATCGCCGTGTTCACCGCCACCAGCGGCAGTTCGAACAGGTCCTTCGGTCCCGGCCCTGCCGCGAAGCTGCCGCCGAGCACACCGTAGGCGGCGAACAGCATCGCGAAGATGAGGCAGTCGCTCATCAGGTACATCCAGAAGCCCAGCATGGTGCTGCCGCCTTCGGGATGGTCGTGCTCGTTCAGGTCGTAGAAGGCGGCCTGAAGTTGCGGCTGGGACAGTTCCGTCTTGATTGCAGTCGCAGTCATCGATCAGGCTCCTGCGGCTGCAAGCTGGCGCGTACGCGCGGCCTCGGTCGCTTCGACCGTCTCGACCGGGATGTGGTAATCGCGCTTGTAGTTGAAGGTATGGAAGATCGCGTAGCCGATCACGCCCAGGAACGACACGGCTGCGAGCCACCAGATGTACCAGATCATCGCGAAGCCGAGGACGGTCGACAGGCCGGCCAGGATCAGGCCCGTTCCGGTGCCCTTGGGCATGTGGATCGGACGGTAGCCGGTGGTCGGACGCTCCACGCCGCAGCGCTTCATGTCTTCCCAGGCGTCGATGTCGTGGACGATCGGCGTGAAGGCGAAGTTGTACTCCGGCGGCGGCGACGAGGTCGACCACTCCAGGGTACGGCCGTTCCACGGATCGCCCGTTTCGTCCTTCAGTTCCTCACGCTTCCAGATCGACACGGCGAACTGGACGAGCATGGCACCGATGCCGCCTGCAATCATCAGGGCGCCGAAGGCGGCGATGATGAAGAAGATCTGGATCGACGGATCGTCGAACACGCGCATGCGGCGGGTCACGCCCATCAGGCCGAGGATGTAGAGCGGCATGAAGGCGAACCAGAAGCCCGGGACCCAGAGCCAGAAGCTGACCTTGCCCCAGAATTCGTTCAGGCGGAAACCGAAGGCCTTGGGCCACCAGAAGTTGATCGCCGCGAAGATGCCGAACAGCACGCCGCCGATGATGACGTTGTGGAAGTGGGCGATCAGGAACAGCGAGTTATGGAGCACGAAGTCGGCAGGCGGCACCGCGAGGAGCACGCCGGTCATGCCGCCGATGGTGAAGGTGAGCATGAAGGCCACCGTCCACATCATGGGCAGGTCGAACCGGATGCGGCCACGGTACATCGTGAACAGCCAGTTGAAGAGCTTCGCGCCGGTCGGGATCGAGATCACCATCGTGGTGATGCCGAAGAACGAGTTGACGCTCGCGCCCGAACCCATCGTGAAGAAGTGGTGCAGCCAGACGAGGTACGAGAGGATGGTGATGACCAGCGTCGCGTAGACCATCGAGGAGTAGCCGAACAGGCGCTTGCCGCTGAAGGTGGCGGTGACTTCCGAGAAGACGCCGAACAGGGGCAGGATGAGGATGTAGACTTCCGGGTGACCCCAGATCCAGATCAGGTTCACGTACATCATCGGCGAGCCGCCGAAGTCGTTGGTGAAGAAGTTGAAGCCCAGGTAGCGGTCGACGGTGAGCATGGTCATCACGGCCGTCAGCACCGGGAAGGCGGCGACGATCAGGATGTTGGTGCAGAGCGCGGTCCAGGTGAAGATCGGCATGCGCATCATGGTCATGCCCGGCGCGCGCATCTTGACGATGGTGGCGATCAGGTTGACGCCCGAGAGCAAGGTGCCGACACCGGCGATCTGCAAGGCCCATATATAGTAGTCTACGCCGACCCACGGGCTGTAGGCCAGGTTGGACAGCGGCGGATAGGCCAGCCAGCCGGTCTGCGCGAACTCACCGATGAACAGCGAGGCCATGACCAGCACGGCGCCTGCCGTCGTCATCCAGAAGCTGAAGTTGTTCAGGAACGGGAAGCTGACGTCTCGCGCGCCGATCTGCAGCGGCACGATGTAGTTCATCAGGCCGGTGACGAAAGGCATCGCCACGAAGAAGATCATGATCACGCCGTGGGCGGTGAAGATCTGGTCGTAGTGATGGGCGTTGAGGTAGCCCTCGTTGCCGTTGAAGGCGATCGACTGCTGGATACGCATCATGACCGCGTCGGCGAAGCCGCGCAGGAACATGATGAGACCCAGAATCATGTACATGATCCCGATCTTCTTGTGGTCCACGCTGGTGAACCACTCCTTCCAGAGATAGCCCCAGAGCTTGAAGTAGGTCAGCGCCGCCACCAGCGCCGCGCCGCCAAGGGCGACGACGACGAACGTGGCGAGCACGATCGGTTCCTGTGGCATGGCGTCCCACCACAGGCGGCCCAATAGCGGGCTCCAGTGCGAATGGTCTACAACTTCCATTGTTCTATCAGTTCCGGGAAATCTGAGAGGAGTGCGCGGCTTCGTTGGCGGCCACAGGCTCGCCCTTCGGTGCGGAGAGCGCCTGCTCGTCCTTGCCGAAGAGCGGCAGCGACTGCGGGGCCGCCATGCCGGCACCGGTCAGCGAACGCAGGTTGGCGGGCGCCTTGACCGTCTTGTCGGGCGCGGAGCCCGGCATCTGGCGGCAGAGCGCGCGAACCCAGGCCAGCTCGCGCTGGATGGCCGCGTTCGGGTTGGCATTGGCCGTGGCTGCAGCTTCGCGGCCGTGCTTGTCGTAAGCGAGCATCTCGACGTTGCGGATGCCGGCCTTGCCGAGGCCGCCGCGCGCGTCGAGCGCCATCATTTCGCTCATGCACATCTTGCCGGGCTCGACGCACATGTCGACGATCGCGTCGTAGAGGTTGGGCACGACGGTGGCGTAGCGCGTGGCCGGGACCTTCTCGCTCGGCTTTTCAAGCTCGAGATAGGCGGCGCGGTCAAGGTTGCCGCCGGTCTCGCCGTTCGTGGCAGGCGTGCCGGCCTTCACGTCGGCCGTCCACTTGGCGAAGTCCGCCTCGGTAACGGCATGCGTGGCGAAGCGCATGTTGGAGAAGCCGGCGCCAGAGTAGTTGGCCGAGAAGCCGACGGTTTCGATCGGCTTGTTGACCACGGCGTGCAGGCGCGTTTCCATGCCCGGCATCGCGTAGATCTGGCCGGCCATGGCGGGCACGTAGAAGGAGTTCATCACGCTCGAAGAGGTGATCTTGAACTGGAGCGGACGGCCGGTCGGCACGACCAGCTCGTTGACGGTGGCCACGCCCTGCTCGGGATAGATGAACAGCCACTTCCAGTCGAGCGCGACGACTTCGACTTCCAGCGGCTTGGCATTGGCGGCGACCGGGGTGGTGGCGTCGATGCGGCCGATGGTGCGGTAGGGATCGAGAAGGTGGGTGGTCACCCAGGTCAGCGCACCCAGGCAGATGATGATCAGCAGCGGGGCCGTCCAGATCAGCAGTTCGAGCTGGGTCGAGTGATCCCAGTCCGGCTGATAGACGGCCTCCTTGTTCGACGCGCGATAACGCCACGCGAACAGGACCGTCGCAGCCATGACCGGGACGATGATCAGCAGCATCAGCAGCGTGGAGATGACGACGAGGTCACCCTGCTGACGCGCGACATCGCCGGCCGGGTTCAGCACGACGGTGTTACAAGCGGAAAGCGCGCCAGTCAGGGACAAGGCGGCAAGGACTTTGGCGAGCGCGGTCAGCTGCCGCGGCTTCGGTCTGGACTCGGGTGGGCGCATGGGTGGAGCGCCTAGGCTCATGCCGCGAGTGCGAACATAGGACATTTTGTCCAATCCCCTTGACGGCCATCAATGACGATAGGGCCTCACCATGTAGCCGGGCGTTTCGCGCGCCCGCCTTGATTCGTCCGCATCCGGCAGGCTTTATCCAGGGCCGGCCGCGCGCGGACCCGAAACGAAGGCCGCAGAATCGAAATGACCAGCATCCCCCAGCCCCGCGAAGCCCTGGGCCTGCCGACGTTCAAGGAGCATCACCAGCCGTCGCCCGGTGAAATCGCCATCGGCGTGATCATCGGCCGAACGTCGGAGTTCTTTGACTTCTTCGTTTACGCCATCGCCTCGGTGCTGGTGTTCCCGAAGCTGTTCTTCCCCTTCGTCGACGCGCTGACCGGCACGCTCTATTCCTTCGCGGTCTTCGCGCTGGCCTTCGTGGCCCGCCCGTTCGGCTCGCTGATCTTCATGGCGGTCGACCGCGCCTATGGCCGCGGCACCAAGCTGACGATCGCACTGTTCATGCTCGGCGGCTCCACCGCGGCGATCGCGTTCCTGCCTTCGTATGAATCGGCCGGAAACACCGCGATCGTCCTGCTCTGCCTGTTCCGTCTGGGCCAGGGCTTCGCCCTTGGCGGCACCTGGGACGGCCTGGCCTCGCTGCTCGCGCTGAACGCGCCCGAGCACAAGCGCGGCTGGTATGCGATGATCCCGCAGCTCGGCGCGCCGTTCGGCCTGATCGTGGCCTCCACGCTCTTCGCCTTCATGATCGCCGCCCTCCCCGCCGCCGACTTCCTCGACTGGGGCTGGCGCTATCCCTTCTTCGTGGCTTTCGCGATCAACGTCGTCGCGCTCTTCGCGCGCCTTCGCATCGTCGTCACCGAAGAGTTCGAGAACCTGTTCGCCAGCCGCGACCTTCAGCCGGTCAGCGTCGGCGCCACGCTCCGCAACGAGTGGAAGACCATCGTTCTGGGCGCTTTCGCCCCGCTCGCCAGCTTCGCGCTGTTCCACATGGTCACCGTGTTCCCGCTCTCGTGGGTGTTCCTCTTCACGCCTGATTCGCCGATCAGCTTCCTGCTGATCGAAGCGCTCGCGGCCGCCTTCGGCGTCGTCGCGGTGATCGCTTCGGGGCGCATTGCCGACCGCTTCGGACGCCGTAACCTGCTGGGCAGCTGCGCCGTCGCCATCGCGGTGTTCTCGGGCTTCGCGCCGCAGCTCCTCGATGCCGGTCCGGCAGGCGAAATCGCCTTCATGATCATCGGCTTCATCCTGCTCGGCCTCGCTTTCGGCCAGTCCTCGGGCGTCGTCGCCTCGGCCTTCGCCAGCGAGCATCGCTACACCGGCTCGGCGCTCACGAGCGATCTGGCCTGGCTGTTCGGCGCCGGCTTCGCCCCGCTGGCAGCGCTGCTGCTGTCCAGCCACTGGGGCCTGATCGCCTCGGGCGGCTACCTGCTCTCCGGCGCGATCGCCACGCTGGCGGCGCTATGGCTGAACAAGGAACTGGCCAGCCGTAACTGATCGGCTGCCCATGGCGGGCCGCTGTCGGCGGCCAGCCATCCTATCGATCGGCATGGGGGCGCTTCGGCGCCCCCTTTTCGTTGCGGCGGACAATCTCCCAAGCCCGACCAGACCCCGCCGCAAGAGCGAATCGGGCGATTTCAGCGGCTTCGCGAGAATTTGGGCGAGTGTTCAAATAACGCCATGCCGTAGTTTGTCAGAAATGAAGCCATTTCATTTGACAAAAAGGGCCTCGCGCAAGCACCCATTCTCCCAATCAAGAGCAAAGAAATCGGAGGGAGAGTCAATGCGTGCGTTCAAGCAGCTGATGCTGTGTTCGGCGGGCCTGTCGGGTATGTGCGGCCTGGGGTGGGTTGCCCCTGCCCTGGCCCAGGAAGCGCCCGATGCGGTGTCGGCCAACGAAGCCAACGTCATCATCGTCCAGGCCCGTCGCCGCGACGAAGACGTGCAGGACGTTCCCGCCGTGATCGACACCGTCACCGCCGACGAGATCGGCAAGCTCAACTTGCGTGACTTCAAGGAAGTTTCGACGCTGGCGCCGGGTCTCCAGCTCGACACCAATGCCAACGGCATCGGCGGCAACGCCAAGATGCGCGGCGTCAACTTCGACGTGAACGCCAGCGGCAACAACCCCACCGTCGAATTCTACATGAACGACGCGCCGATCACTGCCGGCATCGTGCTGCAGCAGATGTACGACATCGGCCAGATCGAAGTGCAGCGCGGCCCCCAGGGCACGCTGCGCGGCCGCGCCTCGCCCTCGGGTTCGATCACCGTCACCACCAAGAAGCCCGACCTCTATTCGCTGGGCGGTTTCGTGGACATGACGGCCAACGACATCGGCACGCAGAACATCAAGGCCGGCCTTAACATCCCCGTGATCGAGGGCATCGCCGCGATCCGCGCCGCCGGCGTCTGGGATGAGAACGAGCTGGACCGCGTCCGCTCGATCTACACCAACCGCGATCCCTGGTCGCGCACCAAGAGCGGCCGTATTTCCGGCCTCGTCACGCCTACCGACTGGCTCCGCTTCGAAGGCATGTACCAGCGCCTCGACCGCGACCAGCGCAGCTACGACCAAATCGCCTCCTTCTCAGAGGTCAATCCGGACGCCGCGCCCAGCCCGGTCTACATCTCGTCGAAGGACCGCCTCTCGAACTACGAGAGCCCGCGCCTCGTCAACCAGGCCTTCGATGTCTACAACTGGCGCGCGGAAGCCAGCGGCTGGGGCCAGCGCCTGATCTATCAGGGTCAGTACTATACCCAGAAGATCCACTCGACGGAGAACTTCGACAAGGGCAACGCCTTTGCCGGCAATGTCGACCAGATCACCGATACCCGTTCCACCTCGGAATCGCATGAAGTCCGACTGCAGAACGAAGCGCGCCTGTTCGGCATGGTCGACTACGTGGCCGGCTTCTTCGACAGCCACAACAAGCCGCATACGGACCTGACCAACCCGACGATCGTGGCCCTGCCCGCGGCCTTCGGCGGCGGCATTGCGCAAGTCGTGCAGACGCCGATCACCAGCCAGGGCAAGACTCACGAACAGTCGATCTTCGGCAACCTCACCGTGCATATCGGCGATGCTACCGAAATCTCGGGCGGCGCGCGTCATATCGATTACAAGGACGAGAGCCAGCTGATCGTCAACGGCGCCACGATCTCCAACAATGCGCAGAAGGCGAAGAAGTGGATCTACAGCGGGTCGATCAAGCACAACTTCACGCCTGACCTGATGATCTACGCCGCCACCGGCAGCTCCTGGCGGCCCGGCATCAATGTCGTGGGCGATTTCAACATCACCCCTTCGCCGCTGGAAAACTCGTTCCTTCACCTGCCGGCCGAAACCTCGGAATCCTATGAAATCGGCCTGAAGTCCACGCTCATGGACGGCCGCCTGCGCTTCAACCTCACCGGCTACCACCAGAAGTTCAAGAACTACCCCTACCGCGTACCGGGTTCGGGCGTGTTCTACGTCAACACCGTCGCCCTGCGCGATCCCACCACGGGTGCGGTCACCGGGCTGGCCCAGCAGGTCAACAACTTCAACTTCGTCGGCGCCGTGCCGGTTGAGGTCAACGGTGTCGAAGGCGACGTCTCGTTCGACATCACGCAGGGCTGGACCTTGAACGCCTCGGCCAGCTACTCGCTGGGCAAGATCAAGGGCGGCAGCGTGCCGTGCAACGATCTGGACGGCGATGGCGTGCCCGATGCAACCACCAGCGCGCCCTCGCTGGCGGACCTTCAGGCCGCTGTCGGCGCCAACAACATCGCCGCCTGCAACGTCTCGCAGCGGGCCTCGTTCATGGCGCCCTTCTCGGCCACCGTGCAGAGCGAATATTCGTTCCCGGCCTTCGGCGGTAACGATGCCTACCTTCGCGGCCTCCTGACCTACACCGGCAAGTCGCAGGGCGACCCCGGCAACGCCTGGGACGACGTGAGCGACTATGCCCTGCTGAACCTCTTCGCGGGCCTGCGCTCGGGCGACGGGGCATGGGAAATCGGTCTCTACGCCAAGAACGTCTTCGACACGACGAAGACGCTCACCCGCACCAACCCGCTGTTCACGGCCTATCAGCAGCTTGGCTTCGCGGGCCAGTTCAACCCCGCCACCGGTCGCCCGGTCTTCACCGGACCGACGGGCGCCACGGCCACGAGCACTTATACCGGCGTGACCACCACGGCCCCGCGCGAATTCGGCATCAACGTGCGCTACGCCTTCGGCTCGCGCTGACCGCAACGGCCGATACGAAAAGGGGGCGGCAAGGCATCACCTTGCCGCCCCCTTTCGTTTGGGCCGCGAAGCCCGTCAGGTTTCCTGCCAGCTGCCACCCAGCGCCCGGAACAAGTCCACTTGCGCGAAGGCCACGGCGCGGGTCGCCGCTGCATAGTCGGCTTCGGACTGGGCCAGCGTGCGCTGGGCGTCTAGCACGTCGAGCGCATCGATCTGGCCCCTGGTCTCGCGCGCCAGGCTGACGTTCGCCGCCCGCTCCGCCGCATCGCGGGCCGAGGCGAGGCGCGCCTTGCGCAGCAGAGCGTTGCGATAGGCCGAAAGCGCCGTCTCGGTCTCCTCCAGCGCGCGCAGCACGGTGCCGTCGAAGCTGGCAAGATCGGCCTTGGCATCGGCCTTGGCCCCGCCGATCCGCGAACGGATCGCTTCCTGGTTGGGGAAAGCCCAGGAAATCATCGGCCCGAGCAGCCAGCGCAGCGGTCCGCCGCCGAAGATGTCGGTCGCGCCCACTGCCGTGGTGCCGATCGATCCGCCCAGCGTGATCTTGGGATAGAGATCAGCCGTGGCCACGCCCACGCGGGCGGTGTCCGCCGCAAGACGGCGCTCGGCCGCCTTCACGTCGGGACGGCGCGCCAGCAGGGTGGCGCCGTCACCCACGGGAATCGGGCTGCTCACGTCCGGCGTGGTGGTGCGGGTCCGCGCCGCCTCGGGCAGGTCCTGCGGGGTGCGCCCGGTCAGGGTCGCGAGGCGGAACAGCGCCGCATCGCGGGCGGCCTGGAGGCTCGGGATCATCGCCGCCTGCTGCTCGCGAAGCTGGGTAACGCGGATCACATCGAGCTTCTCGTTGAGGCCGCGCTCGAAGCGGGCATTGGTGATGCGCGCCGAACGGTCGAGCAGGTCCACCGTGCGCTGCGCGACGCCAAGCTGGTCGGCGGCGCTGGTGGCATCGACATAGGCGCGCACGGTATCGGCGACGACCGTCACCCGCACCGCATCGGCATCTTCCTGCGCGGCACCGAGATCGCCGCGCGAGGCCTCGACCCCGCGCGAAACGCGCCCGAACAGGTCGAGTTCGTAGCTGACCGCAAGCTGGCCATCCACGCGGCGCCCTTCCCGATCGAAACCGGGAAGAGCCTGCGCTTCGGAAACGCGGCCATATGTCCCGCTGGCGCTGACGTCGGTCTGCGGCAGGCGGTCGGAGCGGGCGCCGCGCAGGCTGGCACGGGCCTTCTCGATCCGCGCCACGGCCACCCGCACATCGGTATTGGCGGCCAGGGCATCGGTCACCAGGCCGTCTAGCACCGGGTCGTTGTAGAGCCGCCACCAGGTATCGTCCGGCGCGGCGGCCGTGACTTCGGCGGTCTGGACGCCCACGAAGGGCGCCGCTGCCTGGGCCGGCGGCGTCGGCGCGACGTAGTCGGGTCCGACGGCGCAGGCCGAGAGGGTGGTCGCGGCGAGAAGTCCCGCGACCAGGGATTTGATATTCAGGGACATCTTGCGTCCTTTCATTCCGCCGGCACGACCGCGTGGCTGGCGTGATGACCCGCTGCAGGCTTGCGCCGCAGGGAGGCCGCCAGCTTGCGGCAGACGACATAGAAGGTAGGCGTGAACAACAGGCCGAAGGCGGTGACGCCGGTCATTCCGAAGAACACCGCCGTGCCCAGCGCCTGGCGAAGCTCAGCGCCCGCACCCTTGGCGATCACCAGCGGCACCGTGCCGAGGATGAAGGCCAGCGAGGTCATCAGGATCGGGCGCAGGCGGGTGCGGGCCGCGTAGACGGCTGCCTCCACCGGCGAATAGCCCCGTTCCTCTTCGGCCTGCTTGGCGAACTCGACCACGAGGATCGCGTTCTTGGCGGCAAGGGCAACCAGCACGACGAGACCGATCTGGGTGAGGATATTGTTGTCCATCCCCCTGAGGTTCACGCCGAGCATCGCCGCAAAGAGGCACATCGGCACGATCAGGATGATCGCCAGCGGCAGGGTCAGGCTTTCGTACTGGGCGGCGAGCACCAGGAAGACGAAGAGCACGGCCATGCCGAACACCACGCCGGCAGTATTGCCTGCGGTGGCCTGCTGATAGGCGATACCCGTCCACTCGGTGCCGTAGCCCGAAGGCAGGGTTTCGCCTGCGATCTTCTCCATCGTCGCCAGCGACTGGCCCGAGGAGTAGCCCTTGCCGTAGCTGCCGTCGATTTCCACCGCCGGGTGCAGGTTGTAGCGCACCACGCGGTAGGGGCCGGTCTGGTCCTTGAAGGTCGCGACCGAGCCGACCGGCACCATCGCACCCGAGTCAGAGCGGGTCTGGAGGTTGGCGATGTCCGCCGTCGATCCGCGATGCTCGGCATCGGCCTGCGCGGTGACGCGATAAGTGCGTCCCAACAGGTTGAAGTCGTTGATGTAGGCCGAACCGAGATAGACCTGCATCGCCTCGAAGACCTTGGCGGGAGAGACGCCCAGCATGTCCGCCTTGCGGCGGTCGACGTCGGCGAAGACGCGCGGGGTGTTCATGGTGAACAAGGTATAGACCTGGCTCAGTTCCGGGGCCTGGTTGGCCTTGGCGATCAGCGCGCCGGCAGCCTTCTGAAGCTCGGCCAGACCGCGCCCTTCCTTGTCCTCCACGACCATGCGGTAGCCGCCCGGGGGGACGATGCCGTTGATGGTCGGCGGCGGGATCAGCAGGACCTGCGCCTTGTCGTAGCCCTGCATCGCGGCCTGGGCCTGGGCCATGATCCCTTCATAGGTCACGCCGAGAGCTTTCCGCTCCTCGAAGCTCTTGAAGGGGAAGTAGATGGCGGCGGCGTCCGGCGCGGCGGTCTGCGAAGGACCGTGGAAGCCGGCGAACATCACCGCGCCGCGCAGGCCCTTCACCGGCAGGATGCGCTTGGCGACTTCCTGCGTCACTTCGTCCGTGCGGTTGAGCGAGGAGCCCGGCGGCAGGAAGATCGCGGCGAGGAAGTAGCCCTGGTCCTGGTTCGGGATGAAGCCTGCAGGCGTCGCCCAGAACAGGCCCACGGTGGCAGCGATGAGCGCGGCATAGCCCGCCATCATCTTCACCGGGCGCTTCACCAGGGTGAGCGTGAGGCGGGCATAGCCCTCGCTCATGCGTTCGAAGCCGTGGTTGAACTTGTCCGCGGCGCCTTGCAGCGTCCGCTTCCAGCGCGGCGCACCCTCTGGCAGGGCATGGCGTTCCTTCAGCAGCATCGCCGCCAGCGCCGGAGACAGCGTGAGCGAGAGCACCAGCGAGATCACCGTGGCGGTGGTGATGGTGACGGCGAACTGCTTGTAGAACTGGCCCGACATGCCGGTGATGAACAGCGTCGGCACGAAGACCGCGCAGAGCACCAGGACGATGGCGATCAGGGCGCCGGTCACTTCGTCCATCGAGCGGCGGGCGGCCTCCAGCGGAGACATGCCCTCCTCGATGTAGCGTTCCACGTTCTCGACCACGACGATCGCGTCGTCGACGACGATGCCGATGGCGAGCACCAGCCCGAACAGCGAGAGGTTGTTGAGCGAGTATCCGACCGCCGCGAGCATGATCGCGGTGCCGACCAGCGAGACCGGGATCGCGATGATCGGAATGACGGCGGCGCGCCAGTTCTGGAGGAAGACAAGGATGACGAGGACGACGAGGATCACCGCCTCGAACAGGGTATGGTACACCGCGTCGATCGACTGGCCGATGAACTCGGTGGGGTTGTAGATGACGGAGTATTCGAGGCCCTTGGGGAAGTGCGTGGCCACGTCGTCCATCTCGGCGCGCACGGCCTTGGCGGCATCGAGCGCGTTCGAACCCGGGCGTTGCAGCACGGCGATGACGACCGTGGGCTTGCCGGAAAGGTAGGTGTTGGTTGTGTAGTCCTGCGCGCCCAGTTCCACGCGCGCCACGTCACGCACGCGGACCTGGCGGCCCTCGGCATCGGTGCGCACGACGATGTCGCCGAACTGCTCGGGCGTGGTCAGGCGGCCCTGCATCTCGACGCCGACCTGATAGGCGTTGTCGCGATCATACGGCGGCGCGCCGATCGCACCGGAGGAGACCTGCACGTTCTGGGCCTTGAGCGCGGCGACGATCTCGCCCGCGGTCAGGTTCATGGCGGCGGCCTTGGTGGGATCGATCCAGATGCGCATGCCGTAGTCGCGCGAGCCGAACAGCTGCACGTCACCCACGCCGTTCAGGCGCGAAAGGCGGTCCTTGACCTGCGTGAGGGCATAGTTCGACAGATAGTCGCGGTTGAACGTGCCGTCGGGCGACTGCAGGTTCACGACCATCAGGAATTCGGGCGAAGTCTTGCGCGTCACCACGCCCATCGCACGCACCGCGTCGGGAAGGCGCGGTTCGGCAATGGCGACGCGGTTCTGCACGAGAACCTGCGCGGCATCGAGGTCGGTGCCGATCTTGAAGGTGACGGTGATGGTCACCTTGCCGTCGCCGGTCGACTGCGAGGACATGTAGAGCATGTCGTCGACGCCGTTGATTTCCTGCTCGATCGGAGCGGCCACGGTGTCGGCGACGGTTTCGGCGGAAGCGCCGGGATATTGGGCGGTCACCGTCACCGTCGGGGGGACGATGTCGGGATATTGGCTGACCGGCAGGCCGAAGAACGCAAGCGCACCCACCACGGTGAGGATCACCGCGATGACGCCTGCGAAGATCGGCCGGTCGATGAAGAACCGGGAAAATCGCATGGGAATATGCCCCTGTCACGGGGAGCGGTCACTCAGGTCGAGGACCGCTCCCCCGATGGGTGAATGTCAGTTGGCGAGCGTGGCCTGCGCGGCCACGGGCGCGCTGAGACCGGAGACGGCACTGGCCGCCTTGGGATCCACCGCGATCTGGCCGCGGCGGGTATTGACCTTGGCGCCGGCAATGGCGGCCTGGTAGTTGGAGATGACGACGCGGTCGGTCGGGGCAAGGCCGGAACGGATGACGCGAAGGCCGTCCACCAGCGGGCCGAGTTCGACCGGCTTGGCCGCGACCACGCTGTCCTTGCCCACCGTCAGCACCACCTTGCGGGCCTGGTCGGACTGGATCGCATCGTCGGGCACCAGCATGGCCTTGACCGTGCCGCCTTCGGCCAGACGCATGTTGCCGAACATGCCCGGCGTCAGGAAGCCATCGGGATTGTCGAGCACGGCGCGCACGCGGATCGTGCCCGAGCGCGGGTCGAGCCCGTTGTCGGTGAAGTCCAGCTTGCCGTTCCAGCGATAGGCCGCCTCGTCCTGGAGGCGGACCTGGACGTTGGCGGCGTCCTTGTGCTCGGCCTTCTCGCGCTGGGTCTTGAGGAACAGCGCTTCGGAGGCATCGAAGGTGAAGTAGATCGGGCTGACGGCATTGATCGTGGTCAGCAGCGTGGCGCCGGTGCCGTTCTCGCCCGAGACGAGATTGCCCACGTCCACGCGGCGGTCGGAGATACGGCCCGAGATCGGCGCGCGGACGGTGGCGAATTCGACGTCGAGCGAACGCTGGCGCACCCGGGCCTCGGCCCCTGCCAGCGCGGCAGTGGCGGCGCGGACCTTGGCGCGAAGCTGGTCCACTTCGCTGGCGGCCATGGCCTCGTCACCCTTGAGCCCGGCGACGCGGGCATAGTCGGACTTGGCAAGGACGAGCGCGCTCTGGGCGGAGGCCACTTCGGCCTGCGCCTCGGCCAGCGAAGCGCGGTAAGGACGCGGATCGACAGTGAACAGCGGCTGCCCTTCGCGGACGAAATCGCCGTCCTTGAAGAACAGCTGCGTGATCGCGCCCGAGACACGCGGGCGCACTTCCACCGACTTGCTGGGTGCGAAGCGGCCGACATAGTCGTCCCACTCGGTCACGTCGCGCATCAGCGGATTGGCGGCCTGGACGACGGCAGGCGCCATCGGCGCTGCGTCGGCTTCGGAGTGGCTGAAGGTTTTCCAGCCGATGCCCGCCACCGCGACCAGCGCGATGGCGGCAATGGCGGCCTGGCGCCCGCGGGACGGGCGGCCTCGCGGGCGGCTGCGCGGAAGCTCGGCTTCCGCTTCCGCCGCGGCGAGGGTTTCTGGGGATACGGGGAAATTCACGCGGCAAGCCTCCGGAACGGGGCGCGGGAGCGCCCGATAAAATCGATGACGGCGCCGATCTTGGCTTCGCTGTGGCCGGCCGCGCGGGCTTCCTTCATGACGGAAGCAGGCAGCGTGTAGCCATGATGCCAGGCCTGGACCGCCAGGCGGCGCAGCGCTTCCAGCTCCTCGTTGGCGAGCGTGGGCGAAGGCGGCTGCGGGCCGAAGATCAGGCGGGCGAACCAGCCGCGCTTGCGCTGCGGCCGGAGCGTTTCGAGACCATCTCCCCGCGCCAGTTCGACGATCCTGCGCTCGAAGCGCGAGAGGATTTCGGACACGGCGCCAAGGGGCGTCTCGGGAATGGGGCGGGTTACGGGCAGCGCCTGGAGCGCCGCATCGGAAAAGTCGATGAAGGCCATGATTCGTGCTCCCTGGAAAGTGCCCGGCACGCGCCCTCGGGACAGGAGGGGAAAAAGGGCGCGCGCCGGGGTTCTCCGGCGCAAGGGGCGTCGGAAAGTCTTGAGACGCAGAAGGACACTCCCCGGAATCGCACTTCCGAAAACGTCTTCTGCACAGGTTCGTATTCTAGGAGTCACCTGCGGGGACAGGCGGCACCGAGGGGAGGCCCGGTTGACCGGACCCTTGGGAACTTGGCCCCCGCTACTCCCTCAAGCGGCGAGTCGGGTTACCTCGTTCTGTACCAAGCGGTATATATTGCGGTGCAGTATCCCGTCAAGCGACTTTCTGTACCGCTTGGTAAGATTTGTTCGAAAGTGCTCATTTCAAGGCCTGAACGCCGGTTGAATGAGATTTTTTCGAAGGGCCCTTTTACGCGGCGTCATCCTGACACACGTTCAGGATGATCCGGGACAGCGCGCGAATTCGGCGCTTAAGCCGCTTAACGGCCCGGCCACATCGTCAGGTAGGTATCGACGACGCCCTTCAATTCCTGCGCGCAGGAACCGCCCTGGGCCTTGACGGACATGCCTTGGAGCACCGTGGTCAGGCATTGGGCCAGGCAGCGCGGATCGACGGTGTCGGGCAGGTCGCCCTCGGTCTTGCCGCGTTCGAAGCGTTCGATGAGCGCTTCCTCGGTGGCGATCCGGCGTTCGGTGACGAAGTTGCGGATCGAGGGATCTTCCATCGTGCAAGTGACGGTGGACATCACACCCAGGCAGCCATGCGGATCGCTGCCGCCGCAATGCGTGGTGATCGCGCCTTCCAGCAGCCGCTCGGCCACGCCGCGCGCGGTGGCGGCTTCCAGCGCCTTGCCGACATAGGCCAGCTTGTCGCGCTCGTAGAGGTCGAGCGCCTTCTTGAAGAGCGCTTCCTTGTTGCCGAAGCAGGCATAGAGGCTAGGCTTGGTGATGCCCATGGCCTCGGTCAGCTCCGCCATCGACGCGCCTTCGTAGCCGCGCTGCCAGAACACCCGAAGCGCCGCCGTCAGCGCCTCTTCGGGGTCGAACTCACGCGGACGACCGCGAGTCGTAGTGGGGGCCGAACATTTCATACCGGTCGGTATATAGGTAGCACCCTGCCGTCCGTAAAGTGTCACGCTCGATCATAGACCAAGCGTGACAGGCAACGGAAGAAGCCGGGACTTCCTTAACCTACGAACGCACGTTCGATGACGAAGTCGCCCGGCTTGGCATTCGAACCCTCGGTGAAGCCCCAGGATTCGAGATCGGCCGAGAAGTCCTTGATCATGTCCATCGAGCCGCAGAGCATCACGCGGTCGGTCTCGGGGTTGAAGCGCGCATCGCCCTTCAGACCTTCGAACATGCGGCCGCTTTCCACCAGGGCGCCGATGCGGCCGCTGGTATGGAAGGGTTCGCGCGTGACGGTGGGCACATAAGTCAGCTGCACCAGCGCCTGCTCGGCCACCAGCGGATCTTCGGCCAGCTGGCTTTCCAGTTCCTCGCGGTAGGCCAGGTCGCTGACGCGGCGGACGCAGTGGACGACGACGATCTCGTCATAGAGGTCATAGACGTCCGGGTCGCGGATCAGCGACATGAACGGCGCGAGGCCGGTGCCGGTCGAAAGCATGAACAGGCGCTTGCCCGGCAGCAGCGCGTCCGTGACGAGCGTGCCGGTGGGCTTGCGGCCGAGATAGATCTGGTCGCCCGGCTGCACGAGCTGCAGGCGCGAAGTCAGCGGGCCGTCCGGCACCTTGATCGAGAGGAACTCGATTTCCTCGGCCCACGAAGGACTGGCGATCGAATAGGCGCGCAGCAGCGGACGCTTCTCGCCCTGGAGGCCGAGCATGACGAACTCGCCGGAGCGGAAGCGGAACGATGCCGGGCGCGACATCGTGAAGCTGAACAGGTGCTCGTTCCAGTGGCGGACGCTGAGAACTTCCTCGACCGAAAGGGCCGTCGTGGGTTCAAGAGTGGGCATCACGGCCTGACCGTCGCTCATCAATTCATTCCTCGGGTGGTAGAGTGGCTAAGCTCACATGTGGGCCCAAACAGGCGCGAGCCCGCAGAGTCAAGGCTTTCAGCGGGACCGGAAGCATTCCGCATCGCTGCGGAACCGACTGAGCCGCCGCCCCTCCGCACGCCATGCGCGCGCTGGCGGCGCATAGCAGATGCAATCGCAGGCGCAAGCGCCCGGTGCCGGGAGAGGCGAAAAGGGATCATGGGCTTGGAGGTTTCGCCTAGTAGCCCGGTTCGCCGGGCTTGCAACGCAATTGCATTTTCACGCCCGAAAGCCAGACTTGGCCCGGCATCCGGGAACGCCGGTGCCGCACATTGCGCGGCCTGCGGCGCGAATACTCTCACCGCACCATGCGCCGCTCCGCATGAAAGACGCCTGCTGCGGCCACGTCCGGGTGCAGCGACGCGGGAGGCATCGATCGGAACCGGGAGCAAGGCAGCAGAGGCAAACATAGCGGCGCGACTACTATTATTGCTATCGACTTGCAATAGCATACATGCGCGCATCTGTTGACGTGCAGCGCCGGCGACGCGAGGCAAGGCGCGACCCTTCAAGAAACTGGAACAAGACGAACCAACTTATCCCAATACCCTGAACGGCCGAAACGGAGGAAACAGATCCCGCCTCCAACGCCGCGAAAGACCCTGCCATGACCCGCCTTCTCGAACCCTTCCACGACCGCGCCAACCGCTTCGCCGACATGGCGCAGCCGGTCATCATCGCCATGGGAACTGCGGGCCTCACCGGCGGCGCCATGGCGGCCTTGGCCCTGTTCACCGATCGCGCCATCCAATCTCGCGCCTCCGCCGCCGCGCACCGCTGACGGGACGGCCCAGCGCACGGGCCGCGCGCCCGCCGGCCTTGCGCGCCAGAGGCTTTCCCCGAGGCTGCGGACAGTCTATCTGTCGCCGCGAAAACCGCGACCATGCCTCCCTCCTCACCCCCTTCCCCCTCCCGATCGGGCCTGGAAGCCGCCTTTCTCGAGAATCGGGACAAGCTGCTGCACTTCCTGCGCGCGCGCGGCGCCGGAGATTCGGCGGAGGACATCGTCCAGGAAGTGTGGCTGAAGATCTCGCGCAGCAGCCCCGGCCCTGTCGCCTCGCCGCTGTCCTATCTGTTCCGCACCGCCGACCTCCTGATGATCGACCGCTTCCGCTCCGCCCGGCAATCCGGCACGCGTGAGCGCGACTGGACGGACGCGAATGCAGACGACGCCGGCGCCTCGCCCGAACCTTCCGCCGAACGCCGCCTCGCCGCCGCGCAGGAAGCCGGGCGCGTGCTCTCCCTCCTCGAAAGCCTGGGCCCGCGCGTCTCGGCCATTTTCCGCAGCCACCGGATAGACGGCATGGCGCAGAAGCAGATCGCGGCCGCATTCGGCATCAGCGTCAGCACCGTGGAAAGCGACTTGCGCATCGCTTATCGGGCGCTCGCCCAATGGAAGGAACGCAGCGATGAGGCCTGAGACCGAAAGGCCTGGCACCGGCAGCCTCGGAACAACAAGGCCGTCGCCCATCGTCTCCGTCTTCGCCGCAGAAGGAGCGCGCGATGAGTGAAGACGACAAGATCCGGGCCGAGGCGCTCGACTGGGCCGTGCGCGCCGGCGATCCGGCCTTCGAGGACTGGGAAGGCTTCACGCGCTGGCTCGACGAGAACCCCGCCCATGCCGCCGCTTACGACCGGATCGCTGCGTCCGTTCTGGACGGGGCGGAACTGATCGCCGCCGCCACGCCGGCCAATGACGATGGGGGCGAAACGCCCGTTCCGACAGGCGCCGCGCCGCGCCGGTCGGCGCGGCCGTGGATCGGCGGCGCGCTGGCCGCGTCGCTGGCGCTCGTCGCGGGCCTGTGGATGTGGCAGGCCGGCAGCCGCGACCTCTACCGGATCGAGACCGCACCGGGCCAGGTCCGCACCGTCGTGCTCGACGCGCAGACGCGGGTGGATCTTGCCGGCGGCACCGCGATGGCGTTCGACCGCAAGGACCCGCGTTTCGCCCGGCTCGAAAGCGGCCAGGCGCTCTTCACCGTCCGCCACGACGAGGCCAGGCCGTTCCGCGTGACCGTGGGGAAGGACACCCTCGTCGACGTCGGCACCGTCTTCGACGTGCGCAGCCAGAGCGGCGACCTAAGCGTGGCGGTGTCGGAAGGCGCCGTGCAGTTCAATCCCGAAGCGCAGGACCTGCGCATCGCCCCGGGCGAGATCCTGCAGCGGCGCGGCCGGTCCGGCGACTATACGCTGGGCAAGATCGCGCCGGAGCAAGTGGGCGAATGGCGGGGCGGGCGGGTGACCTTCCAGGATACCGCGCTCAGCGCCGTGGCCGCCGATCTCGCCCGCGCGACCGGCGTGGACTACCGCGTGGCGCCCGGCAGCGCCGAGCGGCAGGTTTCCGGTTCGCTGCTGGTGGCACCGCTGCGCAAGAACCCTGCCGCCCTCGGCCCGTTGCTCGGCGTCGAGGTCCGCGCCGAAAGGCCGGACGGCGCCGATCCGCGCTGGGTGATCGGCGTGCGCTGATCGTGAAGGGTGCGGCGTGGCTTCTGGCGGCCCTCGCGGCCATGCCTGCGACCGCCTTGGCGCGCGATGCCGAGGTGCTGACGCGCGCCGGCACGGCAAGCGAAGCCGTCGTCGAACTGGCGCGCCAGACCGGCACCAGCATCGTCATCGCCGATCCGGCGATTGCCCGCCGCCCGATCCCCGCACTGCGGGGGCGCATGCCCGTGGCCGAGGCGCTGAACCGGCTTGCCCGCGCGGCCGGGGCACGCGCCGTTCCGGTCGGTCCCTCGGCCTGGCGGCTCGAAGCCGCGCGGCCCGCAGCGCCCCTCGCCCGCCCGCCGCGCGAGGCAGCCCGAACCGCAGCGCCCTCCACCCCTGTCGAAACGCGCGGCGAGCCGATCGTCGTCCAGGCCACCAAGCGGGACTTGCGGGTGGAGGATGTGCCCGGCCAACTCGCGATCCTTGACGGCAAGGCGCTGGAATCGGGCGGCGTGGGCGGGACGGAAAAGTTGACCCGCCAGCTGGCGACCGTGTCCTCGACCCATCTCGGCAGCGGGCGCAACAAGCTGTTCATCCGCGGCATCGCCGATTCCAGCTTCACCGGCCCGACCCAGGCCACCGTCGGCCAGTACCTCGGCGACATGCGGCTGACCTACAATGCGCCGGACCCGGACCTTCGCCTGTCCGACCTTGCCCGCGTCGAAGTGCTCGAAGGACCGCAGGGCACGCTCTACGGCGCCGGATCCCTGGGCGGGATCATCCGTCTGGTGCCTCATGCCCCGGTCATGGGGGAAACGGGCGGCACGGTGATCCTGGGCGGCTCGCTGACGCAGCACGGCACGCCCGGTGCCGATGCCAGCGCAACGGTCAATCTGCCGCTCGCGGGCGAGAGCGTGGCCCTGCGCGCCACCTTGGACAGCTCCACCTCCGGCGGGTACATCGACAAGCCACTGCTCGGCCGCACCAACGTCAACCGTTCCAACGTGCTGGGCGGCAAAGTGGCCCTGCGCGCCCGGATCGCGCCCGACTGGACGATGGACCTGCTCGCGCTGGCCCAGACCACCGAGGCCGACGACAGCCAATATGCGGACCGGGACGGCAAGCCGCTGGAAAGCTCGGCGCGGGTGCCCGAAGGCTCAAGGGCGGACTATGCCCTCGGCCAGTTCGTGATCTCGGGCCGGATCGGCGCGGTGAATCTGCGGTCGACCACCGGGATCGTCGCGCAGGACCTGCACGAGCATTATGACGCCAGCGAGCCCGGCGGCGATCCGCGGCTGTTCTCGCAGACCAACGATACCCGCATGATCGTGCACGAGACGCGCCTCTGGCAGAGCGAGCGGCACGGCTTCGGCTGGCTGCTCGGCGCCAGCTACACCCACAACCGCACCACCCTCAATCGCGACTTCCAGAGCCCGGCCTTCTCGGTGCGCAAGGCAGCGACGGGGGTGCGCAACACCATCGACGAATTCACGCTCTACGGCGAGGCCAGCCTGCATCTGGCCGGTCCGCTGACGGCGACCGGCGGCGGCCGCCTCACCCGCTCGCGGCTCGGCGGCGACGGGGAGGATATCGCCATGGCCACCACCATGGCGCTCGCCGCCTCGGGCGTGACGGCAAAGCGCACGATGAGCACCTTCCTGCCCTCCTTCGCGCTGAACGCCCGTTTCTCGCCGGAAGATTCGCTCTACTTGCGCTACCAGGAAGGCTTCCGCCCCGGCGGCTTCGCGATCGAGAGCAATGCCGTGCGCCGTTTCCAGAGCGACCGCACCGGCACGTTCGAAGTCGGTGCCCGCCACGGCCGCGCCGGCGCCAGTCCGTTCGACATGGCACTCAGCCTTTCCTACACGCGCTGGCGGGACATCCAGGCAGACTTCATCGACGGCTCCGGCCTGCCCAGCACGGCGAACATCGGCGACGGCCGCGTCTGGTCCGCCAGCATCTCGGGCGGCGTGCTGCTCGCGCCCGGCCTGCGCGTGGAACTGGGCGCGACCTGGAACGAGAGCAAAGTGGACGAACCGTCCGCGGCGCTGGTGCAATACGTGCTGGCGCCGGTCGGCCTGGCAGCGGCCACGCTCTCGCGGGCGGACGTCCTGCGCTACGTGTCCGCGCGGGGCATGCAGGTGCCGAACATCGCCCGGTTCGCCGGCCACTCGGCCCTGGCATGGACGCATGAGCTTGGCGGGTTCCGGGACGGAGACTGGGCCATCAACGCCAACGGCTGGGTCAATTACATCGGCCGCTCGCGCCTCGGCATCGGGCCGGAACTGGGCGCGCCCCAGGGCAATTACTTCGACAGCGGGTTCGACATGCGCTTCGGCACGCCCGCTTACGGCCTCACCCTGAGCGTGACCAACCTCGCCGATGTCCAGGGCAACCGCTTCTCGCTCGGCACGCCGTTCAGTACCGGCCGCGAGCAGGTGACGCCGCTGCGTCCGCGCACCTTGCGCCTGGGTCTCGACGCGCGGTTCTGACGGCACGATCCGCGCACCGGCTATCGCCGGATTCCCGCCTTCCCTGCTGACGGGCGGGGCAAGCGCAGACGGGAAGCGAAACTTTTTTCCAAGGCTGCCGGCGAGTGTCTCCGTCTCAGGTGTCAATACGACCTGAAGGGACGAAGATGCCTCGCTACCTGCTTGCTTCCACCGCGCTTTTCGCACTGGCGACTGCCGCCCACGCCGAAGACGTGACGACCAAGAAGACCACGCCGCTGCTCACCTCGACGATCAAGGCCGGTGCGGCCGACGCGATCAACGTGACCAAGGACGGCTCGGTCGTGCTGACCGGCGGCACGGCCGTGACGATGGACAGCAACAACAACGTCGCCAATGCCGGCGCCCTGACCGTCACCAATGCCAACGGCGCGCGCGGCATCGCCGCCAATGCCGGGACCACGGGTGACATCGTCAACACCGGCACGATCACGCTGGACGAGCCCTATACCCCGACCGACGACGACAAGGACGGCGATCTCGACGGTCCCTTCGCGCTCGACTCGAACAGGATCGGCATCCGCACCGAAGGCGATCACATCGGCAAGATCACCCAGAGCGGCACGATCACCATCGAGGGCAACGATTCCGCAGGCGTTTCGCTGGGCGGCAAGCTCACCGGCAATTTCACCCATGACGGCAAGACCAGCGTGCTGGGCGACAACGCGATCGGCGTGAAGACCGGCCAGATCGACGGCAACGTCCGCCTCGCCGGTTCGGTCCAGGCCCAGGGCAAGAACGCCATCGGCGCGCAGTTCGGCGGCGACGTCAACGGCGCGATGGTGGTGCAGGGTTCGATCGTCTCGACCGGCTACCGCTATCCCACCCCGCCCGCCGATCCTTCCAAGCTCGACGCCGACGACCTGCTGCAGGGCGGCTCCGCGATCGTCGTTGCGGGCAATGTGACCGGCGGCATCGTCCTGGCCGTGGCGCCCAAGGACAGCGATCCCAACAATGCCGACGAGGATGGCGACGGCATTCCCGACGCCACCGAAGGCGCGGCCAAGGTCTCCAGCTACGGCAAGGCGCCGGCCATGGTGATCGGCGCGGCCGGCAGGGATATCGCCATCGGCCCGGTTGCGGCCACGGCCAGCAAGTACGGCCTCCAGATCGACGGCACCGTCGAAGGGCACGGCCTCTACACCGGCATCGACGGCAATGGCCTGGCCATCGGCGGCCTTGGCGGCAACGTCACCATCGCCGGCGGCATCGGCATCAACGGCTCGGTCGCGGCGACTTCCAAGGACGCCGCCGCCACCGCCCTGCGCCTCGGCGCGGGGGCGAGCACGCCGCTGATCCAGAACGCCGGCACCATCAGCGCCTCGGGCGCCCAGGCCGTCGCCGTCCGCATCGACGCCGGCGCCAGCCTCCCCATCTTGCGCAACTCCGGCACGATCAAGGCAGCCGCGGTCAACGAGAACGGTTCGGCCACCGCCATCAGCGATGCCAGCGGCACGCTGGCCCTCGTCGAGAACAGCGGCGCCATCTCGGCCACCGGCGCCAAGGCGGGATCGGGCAGGAACATCGCCATCGACCTCTCCAGGGCGACCGGCAGCGTGACGGTGAAGCAGACCCAGGTGGGCGCGGGCTTCACCGCCCCCTCGATCGTCGGCGACATCCTGCTGGGCGGCGGCAACGACGTGGTCGACATCGCCGACGGCACGGTGACCGGCAACGTCGCGTTCGGCAGCGGCAACAACACCCTCTCGCTTTCGGGCGATGCCGTGCAGACCGGCAACGTCACATTCGGCGCCGGATCGGACAGCATGACCCTGGCGGGATCGTCGCGGTTCGTCGGCACGGCGGACTTCGGCGGCGGCACCGATACGCTCGCCCTTGCCGGCACTTCGGTGTTCTCGGGCGCGCTGGCGAATGCCGGCAATCTCGCGGTCAAGATCACCGGCGGCACGCTCGACGTGAAAACACCGGCCTCGATCGGGTCCCTCGAAGTCGGCAAGGACGGCGTCCTTGCGGTGACGCTGAACAAGGCACCGGGCCAGGGCTCGGCCTATAACGTTGCCGGTACCGCCTCCTTCGCGGACGGGGCCAAGCTCTCGATCAAGCTGGCCGACGTCTCGACCGCCGAGGGCAGCTACCAGGTGCTCACGGCGGGCACGATCCAGGGCCGCGACACGCTGAAGGCCGCGACCGATCTCGTGCCTTACATGTTCAAGGCGACTCTGAACGATACCGCCGCCGCCAATACCCTGGTGGTGGACATTGCCCGCCGCACCGTGGCCGAACTGGGCCTCAACCGCTCGCAGGCGACGGCCTACAATGCGATCTTCACGGCTCTCAGCCAGGACGAGAAGATCGAGGACGTGTTCCTGGGCATCACCAATGGCGACCAGTTCCGCCAGAGCGTGGGCCAGATGCTGCCAGACCACGCGGGCGGTGCGTTCGAAGGCATCAGCCTCGGCGCACGCACGCTCGCGCGCCAGCTCATGGACCCGGTCAACCCGGTCTGGGGCGAAGGCCGGTTCAGCACGACGATGAACCTCTCGTTCTGGGGCAGCGACAAGAACGCGGGCAGCACCGCGGCCTACAACCTGCAAGGCTACGCCATGTCGCTGGGCGCGGAGTACCTCACCGGGCTCGGCCGGTTCGGCGGCACGTTCTCGTACTTGTGGAACCGCCACACCAGCGGCGGCACCAGCGAGATCAAGTCGAACTCGTTCGAATTCGCCGGTCACTGGCGCGGCCAGTTCGGCGCGGTCCAGGGCTTCGGCCGCGCCTCCGTGGGCCGTTCGAACTACGACAGCGAGCGCCAGTTCATCGGCGCGATCGGTACCGAGAACGTCAACCGCACGATCAAGGGCAAGTGGAACGGCACGTTCGTGACCGCAGCGGGCGGTGCTTCGTGGGAGGGCGGCGGCAGCCACTTCTTCTACCGTCCCGCCGTCTCGGTCGACTACGTGCGCCTGAAGGAAGACGGCTATACCGAGAACGGCGGCGGCAAGGCGCTCGACCTCACGGTGGCCTCGCGCACCAGTGACGAGCTGGGCGTCAACGGCGGCCTGACCCTCGGCATCGACTTCATGGGCATGCAGAGCCGCGACGAGAACTGGTTCCGCGTCGAGACCGAGGGCGGCTGGCGCGAAATCGTCAGCGGCGGCATCGGATCGACCACCGCCCACTTCGCCGGTGGCCAGAACTTCACGCTCGACGGCGACGAGGCCACCAGCGGCTGGTTCGCCCGCCTGCGCGCAGTGGGCGGCACGCTGGGACTGACGATGGGCGGCGAACTCTCGGCCGAGGATCGCCACGGCCATGTCGACCTCGCCTTGCGCGGATCGGTCACCATCGGCTGGTGATCGCCCGCGCCTGAGCAAGGCTGGAAACGGCCACCGGACCGGCGCCCCAGCCGGTCCGGACCCGCCGCGCAAGGAACGCCGCCCCACCCCAACCCCGCGCCCCCAAGGCGCACGGCGCTCCTTCCGCCCAGCCTCCGGCCCCGGTCGTCCCCAAATACGACCGGGGCCGGACCCTTTTCGGCCCGCCTCTCACCGGCGCGACGCTTGCCATGGTCCCGATATCCGGTATTCCATTTCGCAAAATGGAACGGAGATGAGGATGAGCAGAGCCCTGTCGGCACTCGTGGCGGGCGCAGCGGGCGCCGCCCTGATATTCGCGGCGTCAGCGCCAGCGTCAGCATCGGGATCGGGATCGGCGTCAGCATCGGGATCGGCTGGACCCGGCCCGCGCGAATGGGTCGATCCGGTCACCGGGCACCGCATCGTCCGGGTGGACGACCGGCCCGGTGTCTATGGCCTCTACTTCAATTACAACGCCTTCACGCCCGGCGGGGACCGCATGGTCTACCTGACGGCGGAAGGCATTCGCACGGCCTCCACCCGCGACTGGTCCACCAGGCTGGTGTTCCGGGGCAAGGTGGACCGCCTGCTCTTCACCGGCCATACCCGCGCGACGGCCTATTACACCACCCGCCCGGCCGGCAGCGACGATGGCGAGGGACCATTCACCGTCTGGATGCTGGATCTGGACACCGGCAAGTCGCGGCAGGTCGCCAGCATGCCCGGCGGCCGCATCGAATCCATCAATGCCGACGATACGCTGCTCGCCGGCCATCGCGAACTGGCGCCTCCGCCGCCGGCGATCGCCGCGCAGGGCCGGCGCGATCCGAAGACCGGCTCACCCACTTATTCCGGTACCGACGCGCAGGGCCGCCCGCTGCCTTTCGCCGAAGCCAAGGCGCGCTGGATGGACGCCCGGCTGGCCGCGAAAGTGCCGATGGAGATCTTCACGCTCGATATCGCCACGGGCGCCGCCCGCAGCATTCACCGCGCCACCGACTGGCTCAATCACGTCCAGTTCTCCCCCACCGATCCGGCGCTGATGATGTTCTGCCACGAGGGGCCCTGGCACAAGGTCGATCGCATCTGGACGATCCGCACCGACGGCAGCGATCTCACCCGGATCCACCACCGCACGATGCAGGGCGAGATCGCCGGGCACGAATACTGGTCGAGCGACGGCAAGGCGATCTGGTACGACCTGCAGGTGCCCCGCGGCGGCATGCTCTGGCTCGCCCGCCACGAGATCGGCGCAGGCCCGGATCCGGCGAAAGGTCCTGCGCGCCGCACCTGGTACAAGGTCGCGGCCGACCAGGGATCCTACCACTACCTCACATCCCCGGACGGCACGGTCGTCGCCGGGGACGGCAACGATGCGGGCAAGTTCATCAGCCTGTTCCGCCCCGTGCCGGACCCTTCCCCCGAAGCCGCCGAGACGCTGGACGGAGACCGCCTGATCGCGACCGGATCGCTGAAGAGCGAGAGGATCGTCGATCTCTCCCGCCAGGACTATACCCTGGAGCCGAACGAGCACTTCACGCCGGATGGGCGCTGGCTGGTCTATCGCGCCAATGTCGAAGGCCGGCCCGCGCTCTACGCCGCGCAGCTTTGAGGATCGGCCCGGCCAGCGGGCATGCCGGCCCGGTGTAGGCGGCGCGCGGTTTCGGCCTGGTCTGAGCACTTATGCCCACAGGAGCCAATCGGCTTCTCGCGCGCTTTCCTATGGTCACGGTCCTTCGTGACCAGAAACGCCAGGAGAGAGAAATGAGCATCAAGGGCCAAGCAAAGGAAGCCGCCGGCTACGTGAAGGAAGAAGCCTTCGAGCACGGCAAGTCGCCCGAAAGCCAGGAAAAGGCCCAGGAAGGCCGCGATCTTCGTAACGAAGGCCGCATCGAAGACGGCAAGGCGCCGAAGCCGGGCGCTCCGGGCACCGAAAAGCCCTGACCCCTTACAAGGCCGCCTGCGCTCCATTCCGATGGCGCCAGGCGGGCCTTGTCCCTTTCAAGGGCCCGCTGTCGGGACCTTGTTGCCGGTTTCCGCGTTACGTCCGGCATGATTACTGTCCATCACCTTGAAAACTCGCGCTCCCAGCGTGTCCTCTGGCTGCTGGAAGAGTTGGGGCTGCCTTATGCGGTCCGCCGATATAAGCGCGACGAGAAGACGATGCTGGCGCCCCCCAGCCTTCGCAAAGTCCATCCGCTCGGCAAATCGCCCGTGATCGTCGATGACGCGCCTGTCGAGGACGGAGGCGCACGGCAGGCCTCGCGCACGGTCGCCGAGACCGGCGCGATCATCGAATATCTCACGGAAAAGGCCGGTGGCCGCCTTGGCCCGCCGCAGGACCGCGAGGATGCGCTGCATTATCGCCACTTTCTGCACTATGCCGAAGGCTCGCTGATGCCGCCGCTACTGGTCAAGCTGGTGCTCGGCCAGATCCCTATCCTCGGGCGCCATGCCCAGAAGCGGCTGCAACCGATGATCGACGTTCATCTCGACTTCGTGGAGCAAGAACTGTCGCGCCGCGAATGGTTCGCCGGTAGCGCATTCACCGCGGCCGATGTCATGATGAGCTTCCCGCTGGAAGCCGCGCGCAGCCGTGCCGGGCTGGACGATGCCCGGCCCGCGACGATGGCCTGGCTCGACAGGATCCACGCCCGCCCCGCTTATCAGGCCGCGCTGGCCAGCGGCGGTCCGTACAAATATGCCTGACGCGCCCGCCGCTGCCGCTTGCCTGAATTGACAGGCGGCAAGGCGGCGGAGCAAAGCGCGGAACGGCGCGTTTCGACGCGTGACGAATTTCGACAGGGGCAATTCCAGAAATGACCATGAACCGGGCGCGCGTCGAGAACGGGGGCTTGATCCTCTTCCTGGCCGCGATCACCATCGCCCTCACCCTCGTGGTGTCGAGCTTCATCGGCGCCCTGCTCTGGGCCGCGCTGGCCGCGCTGCTGTTCCAGCCGTTGTTCCAGCGCCTGCTCGCCCGCTGGCCGGAGCGCCGCAACCTTGCCGCGGCCCTCACGCTGCTGGTCATTTCCGTGGCGGTCGTGATCCCGGCGCTGATCATCACCAGCCTGGTCGTCGAACAGGCCGCCGGCGTCTACGCCCAGATGCGCGACGGACAGATCAACTTCGCGGAATATTTCCAGAAGATCCACGACGCCCTTCCCTTCCGCATCCAGGAACAGATCGACGGCTTCGGCTTCAACTCCTTCGAGCGCGCCCAGGCCCGCATCAGCGAGGCGGTGAGCAACAGCGTCAGCGTGATCGCCAGCCGCGCGCTAGCCATCGGCGCCAATGCCGCGTCCTTCATCCTCGCCTTCGGCGTGGGCCTCTATGTGACGTTCTTCCTGCTGCGCGACGGCGAGAAGATCGGCCCTGCCGTGGTGCGCGCGCTCCCGCTCGAACTCAACGTGGCGCGCCGCCTGTCGGAGCGTTTCGTGATCGTGGTGCGGGCGACGATCAAGGGCAGCGGCCTGGTCGCCCTGGCGCAAGGCGCGCTGGGCGCCATCACTTTCGCCATCGTGGGCCTGCCCGCGGCCCTGCTCTGGGGCCTGCTCATGGCCATTGCCGCCCTGCTGCCCGCCATCGGCCCGGCCATCATCTGGGCCCCGGTCGCGGTCTACCTCCTGGCCACCGGCGCGATCTGGCAGGGCGCCGTGGTCGTCGGTTCGGGCGTGCTGGTCATCGGCCTGGCCGACAATGTCCTGCGGCCCATGCTGGTGGGCCGGGACACCGGCATTCCGGACTGGCTGGTGCTGGTGACGACGCTGGGCGGGATCGAACTGGTTGGCCTCAGCGGCATCGTGATCGGCCCGCTCGCCGGCGCCCTGTTCATGACCGGGTGGAAGATCATGACCGAACAGCGCATCGGTCACGAAATCTAGGTTTCTTCGGCGCCGTTTCCGCTCCGGCGGAAAGGCTGACCGCGAAAAACGCCGCGGGGAGCAAGCCTCCCCGCGGCGTTTTTGTCGTTCCGGTCAATCGACCAGGAAGCTGGTCGTGGCGATGCGGTGCAGCACGGCCACTTTGCCGACCGAGGTTTCGAAGGCGCCTTCATCCTTCTGCGAGGCCGTCAGCAGATAGCGCCCCTTCCCGCGCACTGGCACGGCGACCACGCCCTGGGCATCGGTCTTGAGCGACTTCTTCCACTTGTCCGGCGAGATCACCGTGACTTCGGCCCCGGCCACGGGCTTGCCGTCGCGCACGACCACGAAGCGATCGGCGCCGGCACTGGCAGGGGCGATTTCGAAGGGCATGACCGCGCGCGCATCGGCGCGGCCGGCGCGGGCGTAATAGGCCACGGCCTCCTTTTTGCCTTCTTCGCCCCAGGGATCGAAGACGCTGTCATCCTGCGCGCGCACGTCGCCCGCAGGCACCGCCACTTCGAGATAGCCGGCCTTCCGCGTCATCGGCGCCTTGCTGGCGGGAACGAGCTTGGGCGCCTTGAGATGGTCGAACTCGGGATCGCCTTCGGGGGGAAGGACTTCCTCGGGTTCACCCAGGTAGATCCGCGCGGGGCCGGTGCCGTCGCGTTCGATCCAGACCTCGTGGGCCTGCACGGACGGTGCGAGAATGGCCAGCGCGAGCGGGGCCAGGTACTTGGCTTTCATGGTCGAACTCCTTGTTGAAGGATGGGCTCAGGGATAGGCGAAGCGAAGCGTGGCGAAGACCGTGCGCGGCGTGCCGAAATAGTTGCCGCGTCCGGTGGAGGAGATGCGCGCATAATACGTCTTGTCGAGCACATTGTTCACGTTGACCGACAGGGAAATGCGCTCGTCGAACTCATAGCCCGCGCGCAAGTCGACCACCGCATAGGCGCCCTGCCGCACGATGGACGAGCGGGTGACGAGCGCGCCGGCTGCGTTGAAGGTTGCCGGATTGCCGCCATAAGTGGAACTGAACCAGGTCAGGCCGCCGCCCAGGCTGAGCCCGGCCAGAGCGCCTGCCGGCGCCTTGTAATTGGTGAAGACCTTGACCGAGTGCTTCGGAATGATCGGCACCAGCGGCAGGCCTTCGAAGCTGGCGTTGGCGTCCTCGAGATACTTGGTGCGGGTATAGCTGTAGCCGCCGTTGATGCGCCAGCCCGGCAGGATTTCCCCGGCCGCCTCGGCCTCGAACCCGCGCGCGCGGACTTTGCCGATCTGCAGCACGACACCGGCATCGTCAGGATCGTTGAACAGGCGGTTGGTCTGCTCGATCTGGTACGCCGCCGCGGAAAGCAGAAGCCGGTCGTTCATCAACGAGAGCTTGGTGCCCAGTTCGTACTGCGCACCGACCAGCGGCTCGACTTGCTGGCCATCGGGACGGGTCCTGCCCGCGGGCGCCGCCTGCGGCGTGAAGCTGTCCGCATAGGAGGCATAGATGTTCCATTCGCGCGTCGCATCCCAGACCAGGCCGGCATAAGGCGTAAAGCGCGCGTCGATGGAATAGCCGCCCTTGCGGCCCAGCGTCGGCAGCAGGGTCTGGGTATCGGTATCCCACCAGGTCAGGCGTCCGCCGCCAATCGCGGTCAGGCCCTCGACCGGGCTGAAGCGCATCTGGCCATAGGCGCCGAACTGCGCGATCCGCGTGTCGCTTGCGCTCAGGTTCTGCGTGACCGTCTGTCCCGTGCCGCCTTGCACCGTATAGGGGGGCGAAGGCTTGTAGGGATCCAGCGGCGGCTCCAGCGGGGAAACCGGATTGTAGACGTCGATCCGGGCATAGTTCGACAGGCGCGTGCCGTAGGACTGATAGGAGCTGTCCTGATAGTCGAAGCCCAGGATCAGCGTTTGCTCGCGCCCGAAAGCCGGGAAGCTGCCCACCGCGTTGAAATCGAACGAATGCGACTTCATGAAGCTGTCGCCGCGATAGGCGATGTGGTTCGTGAGTCCGTTGGTTTCCGTGATCGGCTGGTTGCCGATATAGCTGTAGACGTCGACGCGCTCGACGTCGGTGTAGAGCGCGCTGGCGCGGATCGTCCAGCGGTCGCTGATTTCGTGAGTAATGTCCGCGAAGGCCGACCAGATGTCGGACTTGAAGCGGTTCCAGTCAGCACCGAGGTAAGTGGAGCGGCGAATGTCGAGCAACTGGCCGTCGCTGCCGTCCGCCCCGCCGATAAGGCCGGGCAGGCCCGACTGGATGGCCGGCTTGAAGCGATCGTAAGTCGCGCCAAAGGTGAAGGTTGTACGCTCGCCGATATCGATCTTGCCGACGCCGAACGCGGTCACGCGGTTGCGATGCGCCACGTCGAAGAACTGGTCCTGGTCCTGCACCATGGCGCCTGCACGCACGGCCACGCCCTTTGCCAGCGGCGCCGAGACGTCGATCTCGCCGCGGAAGTTCTGGTAGCTGCCATAGCCGAGCGATCCCTGCAGCTTCAGCTCGTCCAGCGGACGCTTGCGCACCAGGTTGATACTGCCCGCCGGATTGCCGGAACCGCTGAACAGCCCCGCGGGACCGCGCAGCACTTCGAGCCGGTCATAGGCGAACAGGTCGGGGACGACCGAAGGGAAGCCGAAAGACAGGGTCGGCGTGCCGTCGATCAGGTAATTGCTGATCGCGAAGCCGCGCGACATGTAGGAGGGATCCTCGCTGCCGACGCCGGTGACGGTGATGCCGGGCGTAGCGGTGAGCGCATCTTCCAGCGTGAAGAGGTTCTGCGCCTGGATCTGCTCCCGGTCGACCAGCGTGACGGTATTGGGAATGTCCTTGAGCGGCGTGACCGTCTTGCCGACTTCCTCGCCATAGCTCTTGCCGAGGACGACAATTTCCGGCCCTCGCTCGTTTGCGGCATCGGCCGCCTCGTCGGCCCAGGCCTGCGCCGGGCATAAGGAAAAGATGGCGGCGCCCACGGCGCCGACAGAATTCAACAGACTGGTTTTCACTGGGTCGCTCCCTGATTCGCAGGGGCGGATAGCCAATCCGCTATCGCGAGTCACTCGCAATAGCGGATTGGCTGGAATATTTATCGCTCAGCATGCTGTTGAAACATGCGGGAAATGTTCGGAAACGCCAGCCCGGAGCCTGAGCTGTCGGCCCTCACTCCGCGCGCTGCCTGCCCGGCCTAGTTGGCGCGACTGACGCTGTTGCCCACGCCGGTGTTGCTGACCCTCGGCGCGGCCTTGCCCGGCGCACGCCAGCTGATCCGGTTGCTGGTGCCCACCACGCTGATCGTGGCCTTCTCGGCCAGTGCGGCCGTGACGACATTGCCCGATCCTTCGACCACGAGGCGAGTGCATGCCCCTTCAACGGTGACGCGGTTCTGCGACCCGGTGATCTCGGCGGTACCGCCGCCGCAATCGAGCGTGGAAGTCTGCCCTGCCCCTTCGAGACTTGCCTGGGCGCTGGCGGGCAGCGCCAGGCCTCCACCGGCAAGAAGGGCAAGGCCCGAATAGAGAAAGCGGCGAGAAGTGCTCATGGCCATTGCTTCATCCTCATCGTCTGCACAGGTCGAACTTGCGTGCATGACTTGCACGCTTTTCGTCCAGCATAAATGCCGATGCGGCCATAAGGCTGCCGGGTCGTGAAATGCCCGCATGGGCATTTTCAAACGAGCGTTCAGGCCGCCTTCTGGGCAAACAGGATGACGTGCTCCAGATCGTCACCGCCGATCGTGTCGCCGGTGCGCGCTTCCACGGGCACGACCGTCACCGCGAACCCCATCTGGACCAGTAGCGCCGCAAATTCGGCATCGGGCGTGGCCGACCATATGGCCAGGATACCCCCGGGCGTGAGCGCCGTCATCGCCGACTGGAGGCCCCTGCACGAATAGAGCCAGTCGTTGACCCGGCGCGTCAGCCCTTCCGGGCCGTTGTCGACATCGAGAAGGATCGCGTCGTAAGCGCAATCCGCCGCGTCGATCAGGATGGCGACATCGTCCTGGACGAGCCGCACGCGATCATCGTCCAGGCATCCCCCGGTCCAGGCTCCCATCGGTCCCCTGGCCCAGGCGATGATTTCCGGCACGATTTCGGCGATCGTCACGCTCGCGTCCCCGCCCAGCACCGCCAGTGCGGCCCGCAGGGTGAAGCCCATGCCGTAGCCCCCGATGAGCCACTGCGGCGCCGGGCGCACGCCCATGCGCTCGCAGGCCATCGTCGCCAGTGCTTCTTCCGATGCGTAGAGGTCCGTGCTCATCAACTCGTGATGGTCGAGCAGGATCACGAAATCCTCGCCATTGCGGACAAGCCGCAAGCGGTCTCCGTTCGGGACATGGGCAACGTCGATCAGTTCGTCGCCGGGAAGAAGATCAAGACTGACGGCGGTCACCGGAAAGCTCCGGTGCCGCACGGGGAAAATTCATGCATTTACCGTGTCAGTTCCGGCGTGCCTTGCGCGCTGCATATCGCGCATCGCGAGCGGCCTTGCGCTCTGCTTCGGTCGGCGGCGCTGCTGCGGCGGCCTGCTCGGCCTTGAGCGCTGCGGCGCGTTCACGCTTTTCCTTGTCCGCCTTGCGCTTCTCGGCCTGGGCCTGTTCGCGGGCCTCTGCCTTGGCGATGCGTTCCGCCTGGACGGCCGGATCGATCGGCGGCTTCGCCTTCAAGGCTGCAAGCGCCTTCGCGCGCGCCTCGTTCGCGGCCTTGCGGCGGGCCTCAACCCCTGGTTCCTTGTATGCTGCCATTATGCCTTACCCGATTTGAAAGTGGTTAGCGAAAGCGCAGACGCGCCGCGCTCGGTTGAAAGTGCCGCTGATGCCTGCAGCTGCGAGATCACGCCGGCGACCGATCGACCGCAGCGGCCTTGTAGCTCTGCATTGGAAACCCAGCGTTGCCGGAGATCATGGACCGATCCTTGTTCGTAGCGTCGAAAGACCAACGTCGACAGGACGCGGCCCCTGGCTCTTGCAGCGACTATGGAACGAGGAAGCCGACTGAACGGTCCAATATCCGTTTAGAGCGACATCAGCGCCGCCCCGATAGCACGATTTCCCGCGAGCGCCCAGCGACATCGAAAGGCGGCACCCCCGCCTGCCTCCACGAAGCACGCGCCAGGTCATATCGTCACGCTGATGAACCTGGCTGCCGCATAATGCCGCATCTCCGCCGACAAACGCACCGGGACCATGTCGCGGAAGCGGCCTTGCAGCGAATACCGATGTCGTTGTAGGTAACTGCGCGTCGCAGTAGCTCTTGGCGGAGAGGGTGGGATTTGTATTGCAATAAATAACGCATTGATAAAAATCTATTCTATGTCTCCGCAAGGACAGTAGCCCCACACATCTAACCACACGCACCAAAATACAATAATTTTTCCGGCGCTATAGACTGCACTAAGCATCTTTTTGGGGATGTCTAGTTGTTTCAGCGCTGCTCACTACATTCCATCAAATTCCACAAGAGCACTACGCGCGCCCACCCCGACAAGGCAGTACAAAAACCCACACCCACTGACCTACCCACCGCATCGCGCGGTGAGCCTGAACGACCGACTTTGGGACTTTGTGCTCGGTCCGGTTTTGAGCGCACGACTCAAGAAAGCCGACACTCCCAGCGTGTAGTTTGCCAACATTCCTTTGACGGCAATGCGCCCATTGTCGCCGGACAAAGGCGCCGTTCCGATTGCTCCGAAGCGGTCATTCGTCCGGGATGGATCGACTCATCTAATGAGAAAATAGGTGCCGTTCGGCAAACGCCCCGTTGCGGACATTCGACCCCATGCGTAGCCTCGACGCATGTATCCGACGTATCAGACCGTATTCGACCTAACCCGGCGACCTGACCTTATTCACGCCGCGTATTGGTTTATTGCAATCTTTGCTCTTGTGGGCGTGGCTCTCGTTACGCTGGCATGGCTGGCAGTTAGACGACGTTGGCGCTGGCGTCGCTCACTGCCGATATTCGCGGTCGCATGGGTAGCTATCTGCACCTATGTTATCGTAACCGATGTTCGCGACACCGCAACAATTCGCAATGCTGTCGTGGCTGGGAAAATTCAGATTGCAGAGGGCTGCTTGGATTATTTCCGTCCCGGCTCTCCTCAGGGCACAAAGTCTACCGCTGGAAACGAAGAGTGGAGCGTTGATCACCGCGTGTTCCAGTATGGTGCGGGTGAAGTGCGCCCCGCATTTCACGCCGTCTCAACAGCGGGAGGCCCTGTCCGTGCAGATTCCCGCGTGCGAGTTTCGTTTGTTGTTAGTCCCGCATTTGGCCGACCCGAGATCGTGAAGCTCGAATTAGTCCCGCACGCATGCCCTAACGCCCGCCAAGTTAGAGCGTTCGGTCAGTCTTGAGACAATGGCAACTTACCACCCATCATAGCCGCTAATGCTGCGGATCTGCACTGCCTGGAAACGGTCGGGCGGCTTTACGCCGCCAACGAAGCGATCGGCGATCCGGAGCGGCCAGCATGAGTGGATAGCGGACGCTTACATACCAGCCGAGGGTGCCGGAGCGTTCGTGAAAAGACCTGCTCCGTAGAAGCCGAGTGCTCCGTGCATAGAAACCCTGATGGCGGCACCGGTCCGTGCGCCGGTATACCTAATGGCCTTGCGGGCGTTGGGCCGCGATCCTCTGGAGGGTGCTATGACCGCTGCCACCAAGCCAAACATCGTCATGATAATGGCCGATGACGTAGGAATCTGGAACGTCAGCGCCTACCATCGCGGAATGATGGGCGGCAGCACCCCCAACATCGACCGTCTCGCGAGCGAGGGTGCGCTGTTCACCGACTACTACGGCCAACAGTCATGTACGGCAGGACGGGCCGCATTCATCACCGGACAGACGCCCTTCCGCACGGGCCTGCTTAAAGTCGGCCTTCCGGCGGCAAGACAGGGCCTACAGGATTCCGACCCCACCATCGCCGAATTTCTCAAACCGCTCGGCTATGCGACCGCGCAGATTGGCAAGAACCATCTGGGTGACCGGAACGAGTACCTGCCCACGGTGCACGGCTTCGACGAGTTCCACGGGATACTCTACCACCTGAACGCGATGGAGGAGCCTTACTACCCGGATTATCCCAAGTCCGATGAGTTCCTCGCCAGGTTCGGCCCGCGCAACATCATCAGCAGCGTCGCGACTGACGTGGATGACCCGACCGAAGATCCGCGCTGGGGCCGGGTGGGCAAGCAGAAGATCACCGACGCTGGCCCGCTGCCGCCCCGTCCCGGCATGGACCCGGCCGCGAAGGTCAATATGGAGGACATCGACGCGGACCTGGTGAAGCGATCGTGCGATTTCATCGACCGCTCGTTTAAAGCAGGCCAGCCGTTCTTCCTCTGGCACAACTCCACCCGTTGTCACTCGTGGACGCACCTCTCCGAGGAATGGGACGGAAAGACGGGGTACGGCCTATTTGCTGACGCCATGGCCGAGCTCGACTGGATCGTGGGCGAACTGCTCGCTAAGCTTGATGAGCTTGGGATCGCAGACGACACCATTGTGCTGTTCACGAGCGACAATGGTGCGGAGGTGTTCAGCTGGCCTGACGGCGGCAACCATCCCTTCCGAGGCGAAAAAGGAACGGTATACGAAGGCGGGTTCCGGGTGCCGATGCTTGCGAAGTGGCCAGGCGTCATCGAGCCAGGCGCGATCATCAACGAGGTCATGTCGGCCGAAGACTGGCTGCCGACACTCGTTGCGGCCGCCGGCGGCAATTCCGGTCTGAAAGAGAAGCTGCTGGACGGCTACGAGGCGGGCGGGAAGACGTTCAGGACCCATCTCGACGGGTACAACTTCATGCCGTTTTTCGAAGGTGAGGTTTCCGAAAGTCCGCGCCGCGAGTTTTTCTACTTCAGCGACAACGCTGACCTCATGGCGCTCCGCTTCGATGAGTGGAAGATTACCTTCAAGACGATCGTGGGCAACCTCTTCAGCGGCAAGGAGGACACGACAAACGTCCCGATCGTCACCAACCTGCGCGTCGATCCGTGGGAGAGATATCAAACAGAGTCGACGTCATATGGCGAATGGTGGGGGAAGAAGCTTTGGGTCATGATGCCCGCGACGATGATCATGGGCAAGTTCCTCGCCACCTTTAAAGACTATCCGCCGAGCCAGATTTCCGGCTCCCTCAGCGTGGAAAAGGCATTGCAGGCGCTAGAGGAAGGTGGCCGGAAGAACTGAAAAGCTCGGTCGGGTAGCTGTTGACGGCCGCTTCGTCCGCTTTGGGCAGTAAGCCGACCGGCCGGAAATCTCGTTTGTCGGCGATGCGCCACACCGAAGGCGACGGGCAGCTATTTGCCGATTTTGGCCGGGGAGCCGTCGTTCCGGAATCGGCCAGAGCCAGTCATTCCGACGCGTGACGTCGCTGCAATTTCGCACGCCCACTCCCAACGCGATTGGCTTTGCGATCGGCAGATTTTACAGATCTGGCGTCTTGGTTCTCAATCGAACGCAAAGCGGCCTGCACCTTTTGCCACCTCTGCACATCGGCCACCTCCAAAAGCCGCTCACCTGCACCCCATTTATCGCGCCCAAGGATTTTCGCAGCCCGCGCTTCCGGCCAATACCAACGTCCTGGCGCGCTCCAGTCGATCACGTCCCTGCCCGGCGCCCCCAGAAAGAGCCCAACAACAAGCGTCGCACCCACCGCGATTGCCATCCATTTCGCTTGCTTCTGCTCCGTGCGAGCAGACGCGACGACGCCATTGATGGAATCGGCGGCGGCCAGAAGATCGTTCCTTACCCGCTCCCATGCCTGATGATCGGCCTGACGCCCATCCCTACCCGCCGCCTCTATCTGCGAAGCGATCGTCTTCGGCGTCAACGCCATGGCGGGATGGTGGTTGAGCTTTTCGACGACGTCGCGTACGGCGTCGAAGCGCTCCTCGATCTTCGCCAGTTCAGGACTGTAATCGCGAGCATGCATCTCCTGAAATTTGACGGCGAGGCCGTCGATGGCGGCGGTAAGCCCTGCCAGGCGCTGGCCCATGGCCTCGAACGCAGCGGCAGGATCAAGCTCTTGAGGGGTGTGGATGTTGGGCATCCGATCAGCTTATCTCGATTCCACGATCGCGCGAGCGGCCGAGCCAGTTCTGGATCT